>JAGWAI010000019.1:42366-59441 GCA_021296485.1 Acidobacteriota bacterium | reverse complement strand
GCTGCCAGCACGCGCTCCCACGGCACCGCCCCTGGCCGCAGGAGCACCGGCGCGGCGCCCCGAGCGTCCACGATCGTGGACGGCGAGGTGCTCTCGGCCGGGCCGGCGTCGAGGACGCAGGCGAGGTCGCGGCCGACCGCGCCGCCGACCGCCGCGGCGCTGGCGGCCGGCGTCGAGCCGGACCGGTTGGCGCTGGTTGCGGTCACCGGATGGCCCAGCTCCCTGGCGAGTGCGCGTGCGACCGCATGGTCCGGCACGCGCACAGCCACGGTGCGGCCACCGGCCAGCAGCCGCCTGTTCAACGCCGGCGCCGCGCCGACCACGAGCGTCAGCGGGCCGGGCCAGAATCGCTCGGCAAGCGTGCGCGCCAGCAGCGGCAACCGGCTGACGCACCGTGCGACCTGCTGCGGGTCGGAGGCGATGAGCGGCACCGCCATTTCCGCGGGCCGGCCCTTCGCCCGAAACAAGCGCTCCACGGCGTCCGGGCGGCGCGGATCGACCGCCAGACCGTACAGTGTGTCCGTCGGATACGCCACGATTTCTCCCCGCGCGAGCCAATCGACTGCACGGCGCACGGTATCCGGATCGGGCGCCAGGCGGTCAATCTGCAGGGTCAAAGGGGTAGGATCAGACATGCTGGCCGCGGAACGCGCCCGGACGACGAAGAAGCCTCGCCGGCCGCGGGCGCCGCTGCCGAAGCAGCGCGGTGGTCCGCATGAGGACAAGACGCGCCGACCGTTCCGGCAGCGCAAGCACCGCCGGCCGACCGACCGCGATACCACGGATTCCTAGAATCGCAGGCCCCGTCGACCCGCCTGTTCCTTCACGTGAATCGTGTCGATGAACTGCACGCGGTGGGGGTTGGTCTGCATCACCACCGAGCTCGTCCGGCACCCCTCGCCGAAGAACCGCACGCCCTTCATCAGCGCGCCCTCGGTAACGCCGGTCGCCACGAAGGTGAGCTCCTTGCCGGAGGCCAGATCCGCCGAGTGGTAGACCCGCGACGGATCGTCGATTCCCATGGACTCGGCGCGGGCGCGCTTCTCGGGGGTGTCCAGAATGAGGCGGCCGAACAGCTCGCCCCCCAGACAGCGCATCGCGGCGGCTGCAATCACTCCCTCCGGCGCGCCGCCGCTGCCCATGACGGCGTGCACGCCGCTGCCGACCACCGCTGCGCCGATGGCGGCCGTCAGGTCGCCGTCGCCGATCAGCCGGATGCGCGCGCCGGCGGCGCGAATCTCGCCGATGAGCTTCTCGTGCCGCTTGCGTTCGAGAACCACGACCACGAGGTCCGACACGTCGCGGTCGAGACACCGCGCAATCTGCTGCAGGTTGTGGGAGACCGGCGCGTCTAGGTCCACCGAGCGCTTCGATTGCGCGCCGACCACCAGCTTCTCCATGTACACGTCGGGCGCGTGCAGCAGGCCGCCCCGCTCGGACGCCGCCAGCACGGCGATGGCGCGCGGCGCGCCGGTGGCGCACAGGTTCGTGCCCTCTAGCGGATCGACGGCGATGTCTATCTCCGGCAGACCTTCCTCGCCGTTCGCCCCGCGGCCGACCCGCTCGCCGATGAACAGCATCGGCGCCTTGTCTCGCTCGCCTTCCCCGATGACCACCCGGCCGTCGATAGGCACGTGGTCCAGCCGGGCGCGCATCGCCTCCACCGCCACCTGGTCCGACCGGTGGCGGTCGCCCTGTCCCATCGTATGCGCGCACGCCACGGCCGCCTGCTCGACGACATCGAGGAATGCGTGCGAAATCTCCGCGTCCATCTCGCTCCTTTACCTCACGCCGGCGTCCGCGTCAGCGCGTCACTCCTGCCGCACGACAACGGACACGCCGCGTTCGACGGCCAACCGGTCGACGGCGCTGCTGGAGCTGGCGGCAAACTCGAGGTGCTCCGTGCCGCCGAAGAGTGCGCACACCTCGTCCTCGCCGATCTCGGCGTACGTCTCGACCAGGCGGCCGATGACGTGCGTCCCCACCTCGATCTGAATCGCCCCGCGCTGCGCCACGCTATCGAACGCCTTGCGGTCGATGTTGGAGACGAGGTTCCCGAAATGGTCAATCCGCAATACCTGTCCTACCACCCGATCCTCGGCCGCTTCCGGCGCCGGGATGTCGAGCGTCCGGTAATCCCGCAAGGGCCGCCCGAGCGCCGAGAGCTGCACGCCCTTGGCAATCCACGCCGCAGCGGGCGCGAAACGGTCGCGTCCTTCGAACGTGCGGCTCACGGTAGGCCGGGCGTACCGTCTCTCCGTCAGCTCGACGACGCGCCGTGGCGGTTGTTCGCCGAGGACAGCCGTCAGCACGCCGTTGTCCGGGGCGACGAAACGGTAGTCGCCGGTGTCGGCCGCGACGCCGCGGCGATCGGAACCGACGCCCGGGTCGACCACTACCAGGAATACGCTGCCGGCGGGAAAAAAACGGTAGGCCGCGGCAAGCTCGAGCGCCGCGGTAAGCACGTCATGCGCAGGAACGTCGTGGGAGATGTCGACCAGCGTGGCATCGGGACAGATGTTGAGCAGCACGCCCTTCATCGCCCCGACATAGTGATCGCGGAACCCGAAGTCGCTCAAGAGTGCAACGACAGGTCGTGCCATTCACCTCCCCCTGCGGCCGGCGGCCGCGAACCGTCCCTTCAATCAACGACGGAAGCCTGCGGAGACTTCCGGAACAAAACCTCCCGCACCCGGTTCTGCAGCAGCACGGTCCTGATTGCCGTGAGCTCGCCGAACATGAGCTGCAATTCCCGATGCTTCAGCGGGCGCTCCACGCGCACCGACGGAACGCCGGCGCGGTGCAGGCGCAAGCGGCGCGGATTGATGATCTCGTATACAACGCGGTCCGGGTGCGGCGCGACCGCGAGGCGGTGATACAGCAACATCACCCCCGCCGGCCGCAGCACGCGAATCAACTCGGCCGCCAGCGCCGGCCGCGCTGAAGGCGGAAAATAATCAAGCACATCCCAGCACAGGATGCCTTCGACACTGGCATCCGGCTGCTCCAGTCGCAACGCCCGCCCGCCGCCGTTCGACCCTCTGGCCCGCTTCGCCAGCAAGTCCTCGATGAACAGCTTGCACGCGAATTCCTGGCCCAGGAAGGCGACGTTCGTCCCGACGGCCGGACCGAGGTCGATGACCACGGGCGCCTCGTGCGTCCTGACCTCGGTCACGAAGTCGGACAACACATGCGTCGCACGAAAGGTGTCCTCGGACGGACCCTCTGTTTCGACGCCGGCGGCGACCGGCGGCGGACGCCGCAGCCTGGTCGCCAAGGCGCCAAAATACCCGTTTCGGGTCATTGGCTTCCTCGAGTTGAGCCGGCCCCGGCCCACCGGGCGACGACCGCTGGAAGGCCGCAGCTACGACTTCAGGGCAGGAGCGGCGGGCGCGGGCGCAGGCACGGACTCCGGCTTCGCGGCGCTCTTCGCACGCGGCGCATTCGACGCGCCCGCTGAACCGCTGGCGACGGCAGCCACGACCGGCTTCGCGCTCTGCGAGCGCCGCATGTCGATGCTGCCGCGGAAATGCGCCCCTTCGGCAATCGCTACGCGCGGCGCCGAAATGTCGCCGTCAACCGCACCCTTTTCCTGGATGCTGCATTTCTCAACAGCCGTGACGTTACCCAGCACCTCACCGATCACGACGACCGTCTTGGCGAAGACCTGTGCCTTGACCTTTCCGTTCTCGCCCACCGTCAGCAGATTCTGATTCAAATCAACCTTGCCTTCGACGCGCCCCTCGATCGTCAGATCCTCGTTACCGCTCAACTCACCCTTGATGACGATTGACTTGCCGATGCCTACGACACCAGTTCTCTCCGCCATGGCGCTACTCCGGTCAGTCTTCCGCATAATGGGCTCGCGCTTGACCGCTTGAACGTTGGGCACCGCGCTTGCCATGGAGTGCTCCAAACGAGACTGCTGAGGACGCTCTGGATTCTCCGGTTCCTCGCGCCTCCACATTGCCATTTCCCACCCCCAACGAAACTTCAAACCAGTGCCGTAGTATACGGGCAGTCGCGCGGATGTGTCTAGCAGCCCGCGGCGCGGCGGGCCGGCGGCGGGGCCGATGGTAAGATTGCTCCAGTGCGAACATACCTCGACCACAACGCTACTACACCGCTTGCTCCGACTGTTCTCGATACGGTAACCGCGGTATTGCGCGAGCAATTCGGCAACGCGTCGAGCGTGCACATGTTCGGCCAGATGGCCAAGGCCCAGGTCGACGGCGCGCGCGCGGCCGTGGCGGACCTTATCGGAGCCCGTCCCCAGGAAATCGTCTTCACGAGCGGCGGCACCGAAGCCGACAACCTGGCCATCCGCGGCGCCGCCGAGGCGGCCGCGGCAGGCCGCAAGCGCCACATCATTGCCAGCGCCATCGAGCACGAAGCGGTGCTCAAGACGCTCAAGGCGCTGAGCCGGCGCGGCTGGTCGACGACGCTGCTCCCCGTCGACGAGAGCGGCATCGTGACGCCGGACGCACTCGAAGCCGCGCTCACGGACGAGACCGTCCTCGTCTCCGTCATGCATGCGAACAACGAGATAGGCACGGTGCAACCGATTGCGGAGCTGGCCGCATTGGCGCACCGGCGCGGTGCGCTGTTCCACACGGACGCGGTGCAGTCGGCCGGCAAGCTGCCGATAGCGGTCGACCGGCTCGGCGTCGACCTGCTGTCGCTGTCAGCGCACAAGCTGAACGGGCCGAAGGGCGTCGGAGCGCTCTGGGTGCGCCGCGGCGTGCGGCTCGTCGCCAGCCAGACCGGCGGCGGGCAGGAACGCAATCGGCGCGCCGGCACGGAGAACGTCCCGGGCATCGCCGGCTTCGGGGCCGCGGCCCGGTTTGCAGCTGCGGCGCTCGCCGCCGGACCTGCCGACGCCGGCGCCCTCCGCGACCGGCTCGAAGCGGGGATCCTCGACAACGTGCCGGGCGCCGTGGTCAACGGCGACCGCGAGCGGCGGGTCCCCAACACCACGAACATCAGCTTCGAAGGCGTCGAGGCCGAGTCGCTGCTCATCGCTCTGGACCTGGAGGGCATTGCCGTTTCCACCGGTTCCGCCTGCTCCTCGGGGACGCTCGAGCCCTCCCACGTGCTGCGCGCCATGGGCTGCTCGCCGCACCGCACCCAAAGCTCCATCCGCTTCAGCCTCGGGTTGGGCAATACCGTAGAGCAGATCGAGCGGGTGATCGAGGTCCTGCCACGTGTCGTCGGCAAGCTGCGCACCCTCGCCCGGCCGCCGCAGCAGGTGGGCGCGTAGGGAAGACTCGACCATGCGTATCGTTGCGGCGATGTCGGGCGGCGTCGATTCATCCGTCGCCGCGGCCTTGCTGGCCGAGGCAGGCCATGACGTCGTCGGCCTGTCCATGCAGCTGTACGACCAGCGCGGCGGCGAGACCCGCTTCGGAAGCTGCTGCACGCTGGACGACCTGCACGACGCGCGCCGTGTCGCAGCCCTGCTGGACATCCCGCACTACATCATGAACTTCGAGCGGCAGTTCGACGCGCACGTGGTCTCGAATTTCGTACGTGACTACATGGCTGCCCGCACGCCGATTCCCTGCGTCCGGTGCAACGGCGACCTCAAGTTCGCCACGCTGCTCGACCGCGCCCGGGGACTGGACGCGCCAACGGTTGCAACCGGCCACTACGCCCGCGTCGAACGCTCGCCCGACGGGTCCTATCTGCTGAAGCGCGGCGTGGACGCAACCAAGGATCAGTCCTACTTCCTGTTCACCCTGACGCAGCGGCAGCTCGCCTGCGCCCGGTTTCCGCTTGGCGCGCTGCGCAAGCCGGAGGTGCGCGCCTACGCCGAGGCGCGCCGGTTGCCGGTGGCCGACAAGCCGGACAGCCACGAGATCTGCTTCGTACCCGACGGCGACTATGCGGAATTCGTGGAGCGCCGTGCGCCGGACGCCGTCACGCCGGGTTCCATCGTGGACGGCGCGGGCCGCACGCTGGGGAGCCATGACGGCGTCCATCGGTTCACCGTCGGCCAGCGCAAGGGCCTCGGCCTGTCCAGCCACGTCCCGTTGTACGTCACGGCGCTCGACGCCGCCTCCGGCCGCGTCACCGTGGGCCCTCGTCAGGCGCTGGAGCGCTCGACGCTGTCCGCCTCGGAGGTGAACTGGATTGCGGGCGCGCCCCCGCCCGGCCCCTGCCGGGTGACGGCCCGGATCAGACACCGGCACCCGGAAGCGGCGGCGGTCGTGACGCCGCTGGAGAAGGACGCGGCGCAGGTAGTATTCGACACGCCGCAGGCCGCCGTTGCCCCCGGGCAGGCAGTCGTGTTCTATCAGGGAGACGCCGTGCTGGGCGGCGGCTGGATCGACTAGTCGAAACAGGCGGGCGTCAAGACGTGACCGCCGACGGCGCCGCTGCATCTTCCGCCGCGGCGTCCGACTCCGGCAGGCTTTCGAGATATCGCTCGGCGTCGATCGCCGCCATGCAGCCCGATCCCGCTGCCGTGATGGCCTGGCGGTATACGTGATCCTGGACGTCCCCCGCAGCAAATACGCCCGCGGCGCTGGTCCGCGCGCCCCCGCGCGGCACGATGTAGCCGTTGGCGTCCAGCTCGACCTGCCCCTTGAACAGGCCGGTGTTCGGCGTGTGGCCGATTGCGACGAATACTCCCTCGACGGCGAGCGACTTGAGCGCGCCCGTCTTCAGGTTGCGCAGCACGATGCCGTCCACGACGCCCTTCCCCGTGTCGGTGATGTCATGCACGGCGGCGTCCCATTCGAAGGATATCTTCGGATTCCTGAACGCCTTCTCCTGCATGATCTTCGACGCGCGCAGCGTGTCGCGGCGGTGCACGACAGTCACGTGCGAGGCGAACTTCGTGAGAAAGGTCGCCTCTTCCATGGCGGAGTCACCGCCGCCGACTACGGCAATCGGCTTGTCGCGGAAGAAGTAGCCGTCGCAGGTCGCGCACGTCGACACGCCGTGCCCCATCAGGGCGCGCTCGGAGGGCAGCCCGAGCAACCGTGCCGATGCGCCGGTGGCGATGATGAGCGACCGGCCGCGCCAGGCCGTGTCGCTGGTAGTCACCGTGAACGGCGGTTGCGTCAGTTCTACGCCGGTAACGTCGCCGGTCACGAACTCCGTCCCGAACCGCGCTGCCTGGGCCCGCATCTCGGCCATCAGGTCCGGCCCCATGATGCCGTCGCGGAACCCCGGGTAGTTCTCGACGGCGGTGGTGAGCATCAACTGGCCGCCCGACTCGAGTCCCTCGATCAACAGCGGGCTCAGGTTGGCGCGGGCGGCGTACAGGGCGGCGGTCAGTCCGGCCGGGCCGGATCCGATGATGATGACTTGGCGCATGGTATTGGACGATCAGTCAGCCGGCCGGTTCGTGGGCGGGGACAGCGCGGCGCCGTGCTCTGACACCCAGTCCGCCAGCCGGCGCACCTCGCGGAAGCGGCGCGAGTTCGAACCGGCGCCCAGCACGACAATCGACAACGGTTCGCGGTCGGGAAGCTTCACGACGGTCGCCAGGCAGTAGCCGGACGCGTTGATGTAGCCGGTCTTGCCGCCGTGGACGAGCAGCCGGCCCTGCAGCAACTTGTTCGTGTTCCGCACCCGCAGGCGCCGTCGGCTCGTCCGCAGGCTGTACGACGTCTTGCGCATGATCGTGGAAATGACCGGCCGGTTGGTGGCCTGCACAATCAGCCGCGACACGTCGTAGGCGGTCGAGACGTTGCCGCTGTGGAGTCCGGACGGGTCGGTGAAGGTCGTCCCGCGAAGCCCCAATTCAGTCGCCTTGACGTTCATCTGCTCGACGAACCCGCGCGTGCCCCACGGCGACACGCGGGCCAGTACCCGGGCGGCGACGTTGTCGGACGCCACCAGGGCCAGATGCAGCAGGTTGTACAGCGACACGCGCTCGCCCCGCCGCAGGTAGGTGGTCGACGCGCGCCGCACGTCACGGCGGGACACCACCACGTCCGCGTCGAGGTCGGGCTGCTGCTCCAGGAACACGAGCGCCGTCATCACCTTCGTGATGCTGGCGATGGGCCGACGGGTGAAGCTGTTCGACTCCCAGAGAATCTCGTGACTGGCCGGGTCGTACACGACCGCCGCCTCCGCACCCAGGCGCGGAGCCGGCAATCCGTCGGAACTCAGCGTGCGGGGTGGGTCGTGCGCCGGGTCGGGAACCGGGACGGGAGGCGCGGACGCCGCCGCGCGGCTGGCGTGCGGGGCAAGACCGACCGTGCCGGACCAGAGCAGCAACGCGCAGATGCCGGCGAACTGGATCCGCCGCCGCGCAGGTAGCGCCAACCGCATCAGAATGCTCGGGCCCGCGTTCATTGCACGTGAGCGCCCAGCATCCTGGCAGAGGCCAACGCCGGACGATTCGGAATCGCTACTGTTGATCCGACTGCTCTTGCGAGAGCGGAATCGAGTAGTGCGTACGGTGCCGGAGAGAAACTCCCTCGCGGTTCACCTCGATCCGCAGCCGGCGCGTCCGGAACGACGGATCGGGATTATTCGAATAGAACCCGAGCACGTAGTAGTCGCTCGTCTCCGCGTCAATCTCCTCGAATGCGTCCTTGAAATCGTTCCTGTTCACGATCGCCATGCCGCCGGTCAACTCGGCCAGCATCCGCAACGAATTCTGCGTCTGGAACAGGTGATCGCGCCATTCCCGCAGCGGCACGTCATAACCGATATCGGGTCCGGCCACCAGCCCGCGGGGATCAACCGTGTAGAACGACGCGTTCGCCCGGTTGGCCGCCAACGCGAGCTGCTTCAGCTCCAGCGCCAGATCGGTATCGGCGAACACGGTGCCTTGGCGCTCGTTGACGTTGAACATGTCGATGTCGCGGTCGCTGATGCCCCTGTAGAAGGAATCGTTCGCATCGCCGCTCGCCGAGGCGACATCGGCCATCGCGCGCCCGACGGCGCTGTTCCGGAAACGCTCGTACTCGAACGGATTGAAGTCGTAGCCGCTGCTCAGGTAGATGAACGCCTTGCGGCGGTTCTCGACGTTTTCGAGGTTCCGCACGATGTCGCGTGCCAGCTTGAACGCCTTGTGCGTGCGCCAGCGCAGCTCCGAGGGGCCGCCGGGGCCGCCGGCGAGCTGCTGGATGATTTCCTGATTCGAGAATCCGTCGCCCGTGATCTTGCTCATCGCCGAGTACAACAGCGAGCGGTCGTAGGTCATCTGCACGTTGATGGCGGAGGGGCCGCTCGACACGATGCCGAACAGGTCGCCCTCGTGGATCAACGTCTCCGCCAGGGTCTCGAACACCTGGCGCACCTTGGGCGTCAGGCTGGTCTGCAGGTGCATATCGTCGACGAACAGGATGAAGATGCGGCCGGCGGTATCGTTGACCGGGCGGGTGGCCGGCAGCACGATGCCTTCCTGCTCGGGCGCGGGCGGCAGCAACTGGTTGTAGACGCGCCCCCCGTGGACGAGCACCAGAGACGCGATTTCCTGGGGCTGGTCGTCTTCGAAGACCGCAATCTCGTCCAGGGTCAGGTCCGGAAGGAACTGGCCGTTCTCGTCGCGGGCGATGACGTCCGTCGTCACGAGGGTGACGCCGGAACGGAAGATTGGCGTGTCGTTGACAGGGTTGATGCGGCCGACGTCTTCCGGGGACGCCCCCTGCGACGCTGGCGGCGGCGCCGGCCGATCCGCCGGCCCCTGCGCCCCGACCCCGGCAACGACGCTCACGCCGAGCGTAAGCGCCGCAACCGCCCCTGCCCACTGGACCGTCAGACTGCCGAAGCGGCTGGATACACCCATGATAGCTCCAGATTATAGCAAAGCCTCCGCACCCTACAATGCACGCCGCAGGAACTCGATCAGTCTATACCCATCCAGCCAGTTGAACGGGGCAATCCCGGTGCTGTAGTGGCCGCACGGCAGCACGCACACCTCGGGATCGAGACCGGCGCGTCGAAATTCGTCGACGAGTTGGCGCGACAGCCGGACGGGAAATGAGAGGTCGTAGCGCGCGTAGACGAGCAGCGTGCGCGTGCCGCGCATCCGCGTGACGTACGGCGCGGGGCTGATCGGCATCCACAGCGCGCGCAACCGCTCCAGGTCGATTGAACCGCCGAGCCCCGCGCGGACATGGGCCGTCGACAACCCCTCCCACACCACGTCGGCGAAGTAGATGGAGATGTGGTTGAGCGCCGCCGCCGTGAGGCGCTCGTCGTGCGCCGCGGTTAGCATGGCGAGGCACGATCCGAGGCTCGTACCAAGGATGCCGATGCGTTCGTACCCCACGGACTCCAACCAGTCGACCGCGCGGCGGGCGTCCAGCACGGCCTGGCGGCAAACCTGCGCGGTGCGGCCGACGTTGGCGCTCACGATGTAGTCGGCGCGGCGCAGCTCGGGCGGCATCCGCGCGTCGTGGTACGGCAGGCTGAGGCGCAGGGCGCTGATGCCGAAACGCGCCAGCAGCCGCGCCAGCGCCATGTGATCCTCGGGGCCGGCATTCCATTGCGGCAGCACGACGACGGCCCGCCGGCGCGCGCCGGCCGCGGCATCCGCCGGAAAGTACCGCGCATGCACCGTGTTGTTCTCCGGGTGCGGGGTCTCGAACGCGCTGGGGAAGGTCAGCTGCCGGCCGTCGAAGCGGAAGTCTGCGCTCCGCGGCAGCGCGTAGAACCGGTCGGTGTCGGTCATCGCCGCTGCGGCCCAGGCGGCCAGCGACGCATCCGGCGGCAGCGCGGGATCGGCTTCCGGCACCCAGTCCACGCCCCACTCGAACGGCCGCACCACGCGGTCGACGGTACGCGCGGCCAGGCGTCGCTCCCAGTGATGGAAAAGGCGGGTTATCACGGCGGAGTCAACAGCCCGTGGCAAGAGTCCCGCGTCGCACGGAGACGGGCTGTCCGCCCAGAATGCTACTATTCCCGCCCATGAGCGTGAAACATGTGGATGTGAGGCAGGCGCACGCGCTGCAGTCGGACGAGGGCTACACCTACGTCGACGTACGGTCAACGCCGGAGTACGACCAGGGACATCCGGCGGGCGCCCACAACGTGCCGCTGCTGCACCTGGATCCGGCCACCCGGCAGATGCTGCCGAACCCGGACTTCGTCGCCGTCATGCAGGCGAGCTATGCGCCGGACGCCAAGCTGCTGATCGGTTGTCAGATGGGCGGGCGCTCGTCGCGCGCCGCGGACATCCTGGCGGCGGCGGGCTATACCGACGTCTCAAACGTGGTGGGCGGTTACGGCGGCGCGCGCGACCGCATGACCGGTCAGATGCTGAGCGAGGGCTGGGCCGGCGCCGGCCTGCCCGTGGAAACGGACGCAACACCCGGCGGCAGCTACGCCGAGCTGCGCCAGCGCACCGCCGACTAACCCGCATTTCTCACCAGCCTTCTGCTGCGGACGCCGATCCGCTCGCGTTGACGGGGCGTACTCCCGCACGCCGCTTCGANCAGCGTCGCTTGGTCCGTGCGCCCCGTCACCACGGCGCCTCGACGCCCTCGCGACGAACGCTGGTGAGAAATGCGGGCTAACCGGCCTCGTTCGAGGGCGGTCTTCAGCCGCGTACGACCGGTTCCAACGCGGCCGCCTGGACCAGGAGGTTCGCGGTTTCGCCGCGGCGGCCGATCAACTGCACCCCGGCCGGCAGCCCTCCCGCCGCCCCGCACGGCACGGAAATGGCGGGATGTCCCGTCACGTCGAACAACTGGGTCAACCGCAGCATGCGCCGGCGGGCCGTTTCCGCGTCCGCACCGAGACGCGGCGGCACGATTGGCAGCGTCGGCAGCAGCAGCGCCGCGCGGCCGTCGAGCGCCGCGTCCACCTCGGCAGACAGCAGCAGCCGCTCCCGCTGCGCGCGGGCATACTCCTCCGCCGTCATGCGGCGACCCATCTCGAGCCGCAGCCGCACCTGTTCCCCGTAGTCGTCCGGGCGCGCTTCGAGCGTCTCGCGGTGGTACGCCGCCGCTTCCGGCAACTGCGTCCGCCGGTAGACGTCGGGCGTCTCGGCCGCATGCGGAATGTCGATCTCCTCCACCCGGCAGCCGGCAGCCTCCAGCCGCGTGATGCAGCTCTCGAAAACACCTCGCACTGCAGGATCTATCTCCTCCATGAAGTACCCCTGCGGCACGCCCAGGCGCGCACCGCGCGCCGCGGCCGGCAGCGCCCGGTCGCCGCGGCCTCCCGCCAGCACTTGATGGACGATGGCTGCGTCACGCACGGATCGGGTGATCGGCCCGACGTGGTCGAGTGACGGCGCGAGCGGCACGATCCCCTGCAGGCTCAACTCCCCATGGGTCGGCTTGAGCCCCACCAACCCGCACGCCGCCGCCGGAATACGGATGGAGCCGCCCGTGTCGGTGCCGATCGAGGCGACCGCCATGCCGGCGGCGACCGACGCCGCGGAGCCGCTGCTGGACCCTCCCGGAACGTGATCCGGCGCGTGCGGATTGCGCGTCGGACCGAATGCCGACTCCTCGCCGGTGGTGCCGAGCGCGAACTCGTGCAGGTTGCACTTGCCGACGAAAACGGCGCCGGCCGTGCGCAGGCGGGCGGCGACCGGCGCGTCGTCCCCGGCGCGATGCCCCGACCGCACGCGCGAGGCCGCCGTGGTCGGTGTGCCGTGCAGGTCGATCAGGTCCTTCAGGGATATCGGGATGCCGTGCAGCGGGCCGCGGTCCCGACCGGCGGCCAACTCGGCGTCCGCCGCACGGGCCTGCCGGCGGGCATCGTCGGCCAGCACGGTGATGAATGCGTTCAGCGTGGGGTCGCGCGCCTCGATGGCGGCGAGGCACTGCTCCAGCAGGTCGGCTGCCGTCGCGCGCCCGCAACGGAGCGCGGCGCCGAGGCTCGCGATGGTGGCATCCGCCGACATCGGCTTCGCGATCAGTAGAGCAGGTGCCGCCGCCGGACGGGCTCGAAGGCGGCGAGGGCCGGTTCCCAGTCGGCGGCCAGATCCGCGGCGCGGCGTCCCGCGTCCAACGCGCGGCGCAGCGCGTCCGACCCGGCGAGGATGTCTATCGGCATCCGTTCGTGTTCGTACTCGTACGGCGGCCGGCGCCAGGCGAACTGGTCGGGCGCCGCCTGCCGGAAGGCCGCCATTATCGCCGCCCCGGTCAGCACCGGCCGGAACGCACGGCGGTCGGTGACGTGGATCTGGCATCCGCCGCAGGGTCGGCCGGCATGCTTCTGAAACGTCGGCTCGAACGCCGCCGGCCGGAAGTGCGCGCCCGGCAGATCGAGCGCATTCAGCGCACCGGCCAGCGCCGCCGGGTCGATCCCCGGCGCGCCCGCCAGCTCGAACGGCCGCGTCGTGCCGCGACCCTCCGACAGCATCGTCCCCTCCAGCAGCACCATGCCCGGATAGACGACCGCGCTGTCGAGCGTCGGGAGGTTGGGTGATGGAATGACCCACGGCGCGCCCGCTTCGTCCTGGTAGAACGCCCGCGACCAGCCGCCGAGCCGGCTGATCTCCAGGTCGGCGCCGATGCCGAACTCCTCGTTGAACAGCCGCGCCAGCTCGCCGATGGTCATCCCGTGCCGCAGCGGAATCGGGAACTGCCCGACGAACGAGGCGAACGCGGGCTCGAGCACCGGCCCCTCGACCGCCTCGCCGCCGATCGGGTTCGGCCGGTCGCAGACGATCACGCGCACGCCGTGGCGCCGCGCCGCCCGCAGGCAGTTGGCCATCGTGTAGACGTAGGTGTAGACGCGCGTGCCGACGTCCTGAAGATCGATGACCAGCAGGTCGAGGCCGTCGAGCATCGCCGCCGTCGGCTCCCGCGTGTCGCTGTACAGCGAGTAGATTGGAACGCCGAGCCGTGGATGGCGGGCATGCGCCGTCTCGACCATGTTGTCCTGGACGTCGGCATGGAACCCGTGCTGCGGCCCGAACAGCGCCGCCAGGGTCGTGCCCGGCAGCGCCGCCACGCGGTCCACGATGTGCCGGAAGGCGCGGTCGACCGAGGCCGGATTGGAGACCAGCCCGACGCGCGCCCCGTCGAGCCGGCCGGACTCGAGCAGGCGTTCGGAACCAAGCGTGACCGCTGCTGCCTGCCCGTCCGTCTTGCCGCCGGGATCTGCGGCGCGCCTTTCGCTCATGGGCATCCGGCCCGGGCGGGGATGTTCGTGATGATGTATTCCGGCACCGCCCCGCGTCGCCCGGCGTTGGAATTGATCGCCCGGCGCGCCGGAACCGTGTATGCCCGGATCCCGACACGTTCCGCTTCCGCGCTCCCGTCGTATAAGGCGGCGATTTCCGGCGCCGTCGAATTGCTCAGCAGTACGTGGCAGCCCCTGGCGGCCAGCGCGACAACGACCTGCTGCAACCGCTGCTGATCGCCGCTGCCGAATCCGACCGGCGTATACCCCGTGAAGCGGGCCGTCGCGCTCAGCGGCGCATACGGCGGGTCCAGATAGATGAAATCACCGCTGTGAGCGTCCTCGAACACCGCGGCGTACGGCCGGTGAGCGACCCTGGCCGCCGCTGCCGACAGCGCGTCCGCCACGCGCCGCAGGTTTTCCGCGTCGCAAATCCGCGGGTTCGGGTAGCGGCCGCGCGGCACGTTGAACTTCCCTTTCGAATTCAGCCTGAAGAGTCCGTTGAAGCCAGTGCGATTCAGATAGATGAACATCGCGGCGAGCGCCGGCGTGTAGCGCTCCGCCGCGGGCGCGCCGCCGTTCCAGACCGCCGCGCGTCCCGGATTGAACAGTTCGTCCCGCACGCGGTAGTAGTGGGTGTCGGGCGCTTCCCGGTAGCCGGCGTCGAGTTGCCGCAACTCGGCTATCACTGCGTCCGGATCGTCGCGCAGCCGCAGCCAGCACCCGACGAGATCGGCATTGACGTCGGTCAGGCTCGCGGCTCCGCGGCGCAGACTGCCGACGCTGACCAGATCGAAGAAGACGGCGCCGCTGCCCAGGAACGGCTCGTGGTAGGCGCCGAACCGTTGCGGGTAGAAGCGCCGCAACTGCGGCAACAACTGGCGCTTGCCGCCGGCCCACTTCAGGAACGGCCGCGCCGCGCTACTCGCTGTCGTCATCGTCCGCGGGGGCATCCCCGGACGCCGGGTCGTACTCTTCGTCTTCGTCGTCGTCGGCATCCTGCCGCGCCGAACTCCTTCCGAGGAGCGCGCGGACGGCCTCGGCTTCCGCCTCGAACGTCTCGATGCCGCGAACGGCATCCTCCGTCGTGTCCCAACCGTCCGGGTTCAGCGCCCTGGCGCGGGCGCTGGCCGCGTCGCGATCTTCGGGGTCGACCTCCGGCTCGGCAATGCGCACCTGTATCTCCGCGAAGCGCGCCCGGAGCCGCGCCAGCATCTCCTCGCCCATCAGCGCCACCACGGGGTGCTCCCACGGTTCGGCCTCGTCCACGCCCTCGATGTCCTCTGCCTCGAGGTCCGCGGCCAGGACCTCTTCCGGCGGCGGCAGGTTCTCCTCGACCGGCGCGGACTGCGCGGCGTCCTCCGCGGCCGGCGACGGCGGTTCCGCGGCTGCGGCCCGCGGCGGTCTCTCGGCTGAGGGCGGCCCACCCCGCCCCGCCTTGCGCTTGCCGCGGCGGGTCTCGGGAGGTCGCGGCGCCGGCCGCACCTTGAGCATCTCGCCCCAATCGAAGTCCAGACTCGGGTTGCTCGCCTCTATCGCCCGGATCGCCTCTTCGTCGAGCGGATGCCGTCCCACGCGGGCGCCGGGCGGGGTGCGGAACCAGTACAGCAGGCGCGGCTCCGCGCCGCGCTTGCCGCGGAAGGTGTGCAGGACGTACGTGTTTTCGTAGCCGCGCTTGTCGCGCGAGAACCTCAGATACGGCATCCGACTTGAGAGTATAGCGCCCGGCCGGCCGCGGCGGCCACGGCGCAGGGCTACGGGGGCCCCGCTAGTGGCCGCCGGGGGTTCGGGGCGCAGCCCCTTGTAACGGAAGCCTAGTACCATAAGCCGCGTGAACGACACGTTCCTGCGCGCCTGCCGCCTCGAGCCCACCGACTCAACGCCCGTCTGGTTCATGCGGCAGGCGGGCCGCTACATGTCGGAATACCGGGCGATCCGGGCGCGCCACACGCTGCTGGAGATCTGCCGCCAGCCGGAGCTGGCCGCGGAGGTGACGCTGCAGCCGGTCAACCGGATTGACGTCGACGCCGCCATCCTGTTCTCGGACCTGCTGCTCCCGCTCGATCCGCTCGGCATTCCGTTCGATTTCGTCAAGGGCGAAGGTCCGGCCATAGAGCGTCCGGTCCGTTCGGCCGACGACGTGCGCCGGCTGACGCGCTTCGAGCCGCGCGAGGCGCTCGAGCACGTCCTGGCGACGATCCGCCTGGTGCGCCGCGAACTGGACGGCCGCGTGCCGCTCATCGGCTTTGCGGGCGCGCCTTTCACGCTGGCGTCGTACGCGATCGAGGGCGGCGCCTCGCGCGCCTACGCCCTGACCAAGGGCCTGATGTACAGCGAGCCGGAGGTGTGGCACAGGCTGTGCGAGACGTTCGCCGAGGTGGTGAGCGACTATCTGCTGGCCCAGATCGAGGCCGGCGTGCAGGCGGTGCAGCTATTCGATTCCTGGGTCGGCGCACTGTCCGTGCGCGACTACCGCGAGTTTGCCCTCCCGCACACGCAGCGGATCATCAGCGCGGTTGCGGGGTCCGGCGTCCCGGTGATCCACTTCGGCACCGGCACGGCCACGCTGCTCGAGGCGATGACCGAAGCCGGCGGCGACGTCGTGGGCGTCGACTGGCGGGTGGCGCTCGACGAGGCCTGGGAGCGTATCGGCACGGACAAGGCGGTGCAGGGAAATCTCGATCCCACGCTATTGCTCGGACCTGTCCACCGGATGCTCGACGGCGCCGAGGCGATTCTGCGACAGGCGGGCGGACGCCCCGGTCACATCTTCAATCTCGGGCACGGCATCCTGCCGGAGACGCCGGTGGAAAACGTGCAGGCGCTGGCCCACTTCGTCCACGCCCGCGGTGCCTGACGCCGACATCGGCGTGGCCGTCGTGGGCGGCGGCATCAGCGGGCTTGCCGCGGCGTACGAATTGCATCTTTGCGGCGTCGGTCACGTGGTGCTGGAAGGCGGTACGCGCTTCGGGGGCGTCATCCGCACGGACCGCGTGGACGGATTCACCATCGACGGCGGTCCCGAC
>JAGWAI010000019.1:6374-42311 GCA_021296485.1 Acidobacteriota bacterium | reverse complement strand
CCTGCCGCCGCGCACCGCCTACGTGCTGCGCGCGGGCCGGCTCCACCCGCTGCCGCAGGACTCGGTGTTGGGCATTCCGACCCGCCTGCGGCCGCTGGCAAAGACACGGCTATTGACCGCGGCCGGCAAGGCCCGCGTGGCCCTGGATCTGTTGCTGCCCGGCGGCGCGTCCGCGGGGCGGCATGACGAATCGATCGCGTCGTTCTTCGAGCGCCGCTTCGGCCGCGAGGCGGTCGACTACATCGCGGAGCCGCTGCTGGCGGGTATCCACGCCGGCAACGTCGACCGGTTGTCCATGCAGGCGCTCTTCCCGCGGCTGGTGGAAGCGGAGCGCACGCACGGCAGCGTCATCCGCGCGCTCGCGGCGGGAGGCCCCGGGGGGCGCACGCCTGACGGACCGTTCCGTTCATTGCCGGGCGGCGTCGGGGAGCTGACGGACGCTCTGTGCGCTGCGCTGCCGGCCCGGGCGCTGCGTACGGGCGCTGGCGTGCGTGAACTGCGCGGCCCGGCGCCGTACCGGCTGCGGCTGGCCGGTGGAACTTCGGTAACGGCGCGGCAAGTCGTGCTGGCGGTCCCCGCCCAAACCGCCGCGGAGCTGCTGCGCCCGCTCGATCCGGAGTTGGCCTCGATATGCGGCGCGGTTCCGCACACCTCCAGCGCCACCGTGACGCTCGGCTATCCGCGCGACGCAATCCGCCACGATCTCCGCGGCACCGGATTCGTGGTGCCGCGCGTCGAGCGCGGATTGTCGGTGATGGCCGGGACATGGGTCTCGTCCAAATGGCCCGACCGCGCCCCTCACGGACAAGCGCTGCTGCGCGGTTTCGTCGGCGGCGCGCGCGACGCGGCGGCGCTGGACCGCACCGACGCGGAACTGGTCGATTCCGTACACCGCGACCTCGCGCGCCTGCTCGACATCAGGCGCCGGCCGGCGCTGGCGCGCGTCTACCGCTGGCCGCGTCTGAATCCGCAGTACGAAGTGGGCCACCTGGAACGGCTGGCCGCCATCGACGCCCGGCTCGACCGGCTGCCGGGAATCCACCTCATTGGCGCGGGATTCCGCGGGGTCGGCATCCCCGATTGCATCACCCGGGGCCGGGCCGCCGGCGCCGCGGCGAGTCGCGCGGTTCAATCTGCGGCGCCGTGATATATTGGGATTTGTACGGATCTTGAATCCACGTTCTCTTCACTGTCGATAAACACAGGAGTCCCTCATGACGCGCAAGAATCTCTCGTTCCTGGCCGTGCTCTCCGGGCTGGTTTTCCTGGTCGCATGCGGCGGCGGGATGCCGGAGGAAGCAGATGATGAGCCGATGCCCGAGGCGGCGCCGGCGGAGCCCGAACCGGCCCCCGAGCCGGCTTCTTCGACCCCGGAGATGCTGGGCGGCGGCAAGGCGATGGAAGTTCACCCCGGACAGGGCGGCAGCCCGCACGTCACGGTCGACTGGATGGTGAACGACGCCAACATTTCCATCACCTACGGCCGGCCGTACCTGAGGGACCGCGTCGTCGGCGAGAGCGTCGAACCGATGGACACCGGCATATGGCGGCTCGGCGCTGACGAGGCCACCACGCTGGTCACCGACAAGGACCTGATGATCGGCGACGCGCACATTCCGGCCGGCGAGTACACCCTCTGGGCCGGGAACATGGGCGGCGAGTTCCACCTGATCGTCAACGGCCAGACCGGCCAGTGGGGCACGCAGTACGACTCCGGCCAGGACGTGGCCCACATCACAATGGAAGTCGGGGAGCTGGATCCGCCGGCCGACCAGTTGACCCTGTCGGTCTCGAGCGACGCGTTCAGCTTCGACTGGGGCCAGATGACGGCGTCCGTGCCGATCATGATCCACGACTAGCAGCGCACGTTGAGAGCCCGCGCCGCACCGACACCGGTCAGCCGCACCGCCGGGCTCGCCGCCGCGCTTCTGCTCGTAGCGCTGGCGGCGCACCCGGCGGCTCAGCGTGCGCCGGGATTGTCGGTCGACGACGCAGCGCTGGCCGACGAGCCGTCCGGCGAACACTGGCTCGCGTTCGGCCGCACGTACAGTGAGCAACGCTTCAGCCCGCTGACCCGCATTGACAGGTCTACCGTCGGCAATCTGGCGGTGGACTGGTATCTCGATCTGCCGGGCGAGCGCGGACTCGTCTCGACCCCCCTGGTAGTCGACGGCATCCTCTACTTCATCGGCAGCCTGAACGTCGTGCGCGCAGTGAACGCCGCGTCCGGCGCACTGCTGTGGGAATACGACCCCGAGGTAGCCGCCCATGCGGGCCGGCGCATGCGTTCCGGATGGGACCACAGCCGCGGCATCGCCTTCTGGCAACACAAGTTGTACGTCGCCACGTGGGACGGACGGTTGAACGCGGTCGACGCCGCGACCGGACGCGAGCTGTGGAGCACCATGACGCTCGATCCCGGCGACAACTTCTACATCACGGGCGCGCCCAAGGTGTTCAAGAACAAGGTGCTGATCGGCAACGGCGGCACGGAGAACGGCGCGGCGCGAGGCTACGTGACGGCATACGACGCCGACACCGGCGAGCAGGCGTGGCGCTTCCACATCGTGCCCGGCAATCCCGCGGACGGGTTCGAGAACGACGCGATGGCCATGGCGGCCGAGACGTGGACCGGCGAGTGGTGGGAATTCGGCGGCGGCGGCAACGCCTGGCACGGGTTCACCTACGATCCCGAGCTCGACGCGCTGTACATCGGCACCGGCAACGGATCGCCCTGGAACCGCAAGATCCGCAGCCCGGGCGGCGGCGACAACCTTTTCCTTTGCTCCATCGTCGCCCTCGACCCGGATACCGGCGAGTACCGCTGGCACTACCAGACCACGCCGGGCGAGACCTGGGACTACAACTCCAACATGGACATCGTGCTGGCCGACCTCGACATCGAGGGCCGCACGGTGAAGGCGCTGATGCACGCGCCGAAGAACGGATTCTTCTACGTGATCGACCGCGAGAACGGAGAGCTGGTATCGGCCGCGCCGTTCACCGAGACCACGTGGGCATCGGCAATCGATCCGGATAGCGGGCGGCCCGTGGAAGTGCCCGGCGCGCGGTACGAAAACGCCCCCGCCTTCGTCTCGCCCGGCCCTATCGGCGGCCACAACTGGCACGCCATGTCGTACAACCCGGCCACCGGCCTGGCGTACTTTCCCGCCATACATCTCTCCTACCAATTCTCCGACGCGGACATCGATCTCGGCGCCTGGCGCTCGCCGGAGCGTGGAACGGGCACGGGCGTCCGCACCACCCGGCTCGGCTCCTCGCGCCCGGATGGCGCGCTCGGATCGCTGCAAGCGTGGGACCCGGTGCGCCAGCAGCGTGCGTGGGAGGTGCCGCTCGACGGCATGTGGCATGCCGGCACGCTCACCACCGCCGGCGACCTCGTCTTCCAGGGCAGCGCCAGCGGGGAGCTCGCCGCCTATGACGCGGCCAGCGGCGCGAAGCTGTGGAGCTTCGACGTGGGGTCGGGCATCTCGGCGCCGCCCATAAGCTACGCCGTCGACGAACGCCAGTACGTGGCGCTGCTGGTCGGCTGGGGCGGCGCCTATGCCGGTGTCGGCGGCCGGATCTCCGCCGACCAGGGCTGGGCCTACGGCGTGCATCCCCGGAGGCTGATCACGTTTTCGCTCGACGGAAACGCCGAGCTGCCGGCGTCACCGCCGCCGCGGGTCCCGGTCCCGGTCGAGGCGCCGCATTTCGAGGTGGATGCCGGTTTGGCGCAGCAGGGCGCGCTCGAGTTCGGAGGCGTGTGCAGCTCGTGCCACGGCGGCGGCGCCGTTTCGTCGGGGATGGCGCCCGACCTCCGGGCGTCGGGACTGGTGCTTTCCGCGGGGGCGTTCGCCGCCGTCGTGCGGGACGGACGCACCGCACGGGGCATGCCCGACTATCCGGAGCTGACGGACCAGCAGCTCACCGCCCTGCGCCACTACATCCGCCGGCAGGCGGAACTCGCACTGGCCGGCCGCTAACCGGCTGCGGCGTGGTGGGCGCGCCGGCCGCCGCCGGGCGCTTACGGCGCGGCGGTATTGCTCGGTGCCGGCTGGCCGGAGACGTGCTGCCCCAGGAAGTCGCGGATCGCCGCGTAGCTGCGCACCATTTCCTCCTGGCTGAAGCCGCCGTGGCCGCCGCCCGGGATGGTGATCAGCCGGTTCGGGACGCTCTTCCCCTCCAGCCCTTCATGCAACCGTATGGCCTGCGTGTGGGGAATCCGGGGGTCCGCGTCACCGTGGACCGTGATGATGGCCGGCAGCCCTTCACGCACGTACGTCAGCGGCGACAGAAACTGTGCCAATTCGCGCCGGTCGGGGTTGCTCCCGAACCACTGCACCGTGCCCGGCCTCGAGTGCGGCCCCTCCAGACGCTCCAGCACGTCCGTGATGCCGTACCAGTTGACGATGCCGGCCACGTCGATAGGCGCGCCCGGGCACTGCCGGTCGAGCCCCGTCGAGCTGGGAATCATGCCGGCGGCGAGCGCCAGATGGCCGCCCGCGGAATTGCCGGTCAGGACGAGCCGGCCGGCGTCGATGCCGTAATCCTCACCGTTCTCGATCACCCAGCGCACCGCGCACAGGCAGTCTTCCACCGCTGCCGGAGCATGCGCCATGGGCGCCAGGCGGTACTCGACGTTGACCACGGCCCAGCCCATCTCCAGGTACGGCAGCAGCGTAAGGAAGCTCGACTCCTTGCTGCCGAACACGTGCGCGCCGCCGTGGAAATAGATGAATGCCGGATGCGGCCCCTCGCTTCGGGGTACGTGGATGTCCAGCTTCCCCTCCCACCCGTTCGCGGTCAGGTACGTCACGTTCGGCGTCGTCCGGAACTCACGACCCACGCTGATCGCCCACTCCGCCGTGTCCGACAGTTGAGCATGGGCAACCGGCGGGGCCAGGCCCGCAGCGAGACCCGCAACGACGATCAGCGCCAGCAAACGATTCAGCCGGTTGGCAGCCATGGGATGTCCTTTCTTGCCGTATACGCCGCCCGCTTCGCGCGCAAGCCGCACGCGCCCATCATACGCCTCACCGGGCGCCGCCGCCAGATTCGCGTCCGCACGTCCGGACGCCCCGCGGCACAACGGTATAATCAGAAGTCGCAGGAGGTTGCCCCGTTATGAGAATCGTTCTGAAGGTCCTCGCCGCGGGTGTCGCTCTGCTCCTGGCGTTCGGCCTCGGCTGGGTGGGCTCGAGCGTGACGGGAATAGGCCGTGAAGCGCCTTTGGAGTCGCTGACCGATCTGGAGCGCGACTTCGCCGAGCGGATGCAGGACGTCGTGCTTACCGGCCACTTCACCATCGAAGGCGAAGAGCGGCGCGACGGCGTTCCCGAGCTCTACGAGATCGCGCGGGTGACCAAGCTCGACGGTAACCGCTGGCGGTTCGAAGCGCGCGTCAAGTACGGCAGCGTCGATGCGACGCTGCCGATGGTGCTGCCGGTCGAATGGGCCGGCGACACACCGATGGTCAGCATCACCGACTTCACCATCCCCGGCCTCGGCGACGAGTTCGGCGCGCGGGTCGTCTTCTACGACGAACGCTATGCGGGAACCTGGGACCACGGCCCGTACGGCGGCATGATGTACGGGACGATATCGCCGATGAAGTGAAGTCGGGAACCCCCGGCTGAACCGAAGGTCCCCGAACGACCAGCCCCGCGCGGCGCGGGTCTACGATTCGAGGGTGGCGTCCATCGAGATCTCGGCGTTCAGCAGCTTCGAGATCGGACAGCCCGCCTTGGCATTCCCTGCCGCCGTATCGAACGCGGCCTGATCCGCGCCCGGCACCCTGGCCGAAACGTCGAGGTGCACCTTCGTGACGGCGAAGCCGCCGTCCGTCTGCTCCAGCGTCACCGTGGCGGTCGTGCTGACGTGATCCGGCGTGAGCCCCGCCCCGCCCAGCTGCGCCGACAGCGCCATCGAGAAGCAACCGGCGTGCGCCGCCGCAATCAACTCTTCCGGGTTCGTGCCGGCGCTGCCTTCAAAGCGCGTGGCGAACGTGTACGCCGCCGACGAGAGCACGCCGCTCTCACTTGAAATCTGCCCGCTACCGTCCTTGAGACTGCCATTCCAGACGGCAGATGCCTTGCTGTCCATGTTTCTGATTTCCTCTCGTTGACCGCCGGAATCCAGCGCGATCCCGGGCCGGCCGCCATGTGTCCGCGCACATCCGGCCGGCCGGGTCCGGACGCGCGACAAACTCTAGATCGGCGGGCCGCGTAGTGGCAAATCACAGAACAACGCCGATCATGACGCACCCGGCCGGCCGGCGCCGCACCGATCCCCCCCGGCGCTGACCGGCGGACGTTGCGATATACTGGCGCGTTCGAAAGCAATCGACACCTCGTCCCCATCGTCCAGAGGCCTAGGATTCAGCCCTTTCAAGGCTGAGACACGGGTTCGAATCCCGTTGGGGACGCCACTCTCTCAGCGGGCGAAGAGCGACCCGCCGCCGAGCTCGTAGAAGACGATCGGGACGAAGTCGTTCGCGGTCCACGTCGCTTCCTGCCCCCACTTCGCGTCGTACGCGGCTGTCGGCTCCGCGTCCATCACCTCTTCCAGCGTGCGGCCCTCGGCGATCATCGCCTGCACCCGGTCGCGGATGTCGACGGTCATGTCGAGGAACTCTACGAGGGCGTCACGGCCCACCACCTCGAGGCCGTGGCCGGGAATCACCCGCGTCCGGGGTCCCGCCAGTGCTACCGCGGTCTCCAGCGCCTTGATCGTGCCCGCCACCGTCCCGCCGTTGTAGACGTCGACGATCGGATAGCTCGTGGTGCGGAAGACATCGCCCAGGTGCAGCACGTCCGAGTCCGGGAAGTGGACGAAGGCGTCGCCGTCGGTGTGGGCCGCCGGCGCGAGAAAGGCCCGCACTTCCTCGCCGTTGAAATGAAAGCTCAGTGCGGAGTCGAAGGTCACGACCGGCCGCGCTTCGGCCGCCGGTTGCGGCGAGAAACGGCCGCCCCGGCGCGGGGTCCGCAGGCGCTCCAGCGCGCGGACCCGGAGGTTGTCATGGGCGAAGATCAGGACGCCCCGCCTGGCGAGCGGCGCGTTGCCGCCGATATGGTCCGGGTGCACGTGCGTGTTGATCAGGAAGCGGATCTCGCCGTCCGACACCTGCCGTACTGCGTCCACCAGCCGCTCGGCCAGCGGCGCGAACAGGGAATCAACGAGCAGCACACCGTCCGGGCCGGCGAATACGCCGACGTTGCCGCCTCCGCCCGGGCGCTGAAGCATGTGGACCCGGCCCGCCGCCGGCGCAATCGTCAGCTCGACGGCCGCGAACCGGCCAGCCTGATTCTGTCCTCGGGCGCTGACGGCGACGATCACCATGCAGAGCGCGGCCAGCGCGAAGACGACGACACGGGGTTGTCTGAACATCGGACGACTCCTCGAAAACGCGGTACCACTCATGAGCCCGCCTCGCGGCGGGCCATCACGCCGCAATCCTACAACCCCTGGTGGTAGCCTTGTCCCTGGCGGTTGCAATCATGATCAGGCTGACCTTCATGACCGACGCGCACCGGGTCATCGGTGCGTCGACCGCGGAAGGCAACGCGCGGCGATTCGCGCAGTTGCCGCCCGCGCTGCCGCGGGTGATGGCCGGGCTGTACGCCGCGGACACGGTGGCCGTTGGCCGCCGCTCGCTGGGCGGCGCCGCGCAGCCGGCGCTGAGCGAGAGCACCAAGCTCATCGTGACGACCGACCCCGACCTGGAAGCGGCCGCCGAGCTCGCGCACGCCGCGGTCTGCACGAATCACGTCGAACTGATCGAGCGCTTCCGCGATTCGGACGACGAACTGAACGTCATCGGCGGGTTGACCGTCTTTCGCATGTTCCTGCACCACGCCGACCGCCTGGACATCGCGGAGACGTCAGCCGCCGTCCCCGGCGACCTCGTCTTCGACGACTGGGTCGCGGCAGGCTTCGATGTCACCGTCGTGGAAGAGTGGGAAGGCGGACGCACGCTGCGGGCCCGCCGGCCGGCCGGTGCGGCCGCGCGCAATAAGCGCAACGCCATGGCGCTCTACGACGTGATGTTCAACTGGAACCGCCCGCGCGAGGCGGCGCGCCTGTATCTCGGCGAACAATACCGGCAGCACAACCCGCACGTCGCCGAAGGTCCGGCTGCGTTCGTCGAGTACTTCGAACGCATGGCGCGCGAGTATCCGGGCAAGCGGGTGACATTCAAACGCGCCGTCGCCGAGGGCAACCTGGTGGTGCTGCATTGCCGCCAGCACTGGCCCGGCGACCACGACTACGCCGGCATGGACATCTTCCGCTTCGACGACGCCGGCCGCATCGTCGAGCACTGGGACGTCCTGCAGGTAGTGCCCGACCGCTCCGCCAACCCGAACGGCATGTTCTGAGCGCGGTTCAGGCGCCTCCCCGGCTAGCGCACCTGCAGGCTGATGCTCGAGGCGTGGTCGGCGCCCATGTAGATCGTGTTGTCCGCCGTCACCGGGGGCGAGACCCGCTTGGCGAACGGCTCGCCGGTGTTCGGGTTGACGTCGAACTGCGGGAAGCTGCTGCTCGAGATGTCGACGCGGATGCGGTGGCCCTCGCGGAACAGGTAGCTGGTGCTCCACAGGTCGACCGTGACCTCGTACATCTCACCCGGCACGAGCGGCTCATCCTTGATGGCGTATGCGCGGCGGAACTTCGGGTTGTCCTGCTCGAATGACCGGAAGCGGGCGCGCACGATGCCCTCGGCCACGTTCATTGCGTAGCCCTCGGGATAGTCGGCGGTCGGGGGGTACTGGTCGATCAGATTGACCACGAAGTCCGTGTCGACCGCGCTCGACGACACCCACAGGCGCGCGACGACGGGACCGGAGACCTCCACGTCCTGCTCCAGCGCCGCGGTCTCGAAGGCGAGCACGTCCGGCCGCAGCCGCAGCGGCAGGTCGTCGTCGCAGTGCGGCAGCTCGATCCGGCAACGCTGGTCCTGCGGCCCGGCCCGCACCGGCAGGCCGGAGCTGACCCGCCCGCCGATCGACGGTACGGGGTCCGCGGGATCGTGCGTGTAGGTGATGGAGCCGGTCGTCGGGGCCGTAGTCGTCAGGCTGCGATCCGCGCTGAGGTAGTAGCTGACCGGACTGGAATCCGCCGGCGGCCACTCGGTGAACTCCTGCCAGGTGCCGCCGGCCTGCAGCCGTCCGTCGGCGTTCCTGACGCCGTCGCCGCCCTCCATGCGGAAAGCGCGGATCAGGTTGCCCGGCTTCACGCCGCGGTCCTTGCCCCTCGCGTGCTGGTCGAACCACTTCATCATCTCGACGCCGACGTGGATGGGCGAATCCGGTCCAAGGTCGACGTCCCCGGAATAGGTGCGCAGCGAGTACACGTTGCCGTGCTCGCCGCCGCTGATGACGAGGTGCACCGGCGACTGACGGCCCTCGCCGTACGCCGCGAGCTGATCCAGCGTGCCGCCGAGGAACGCGTCGTACCACTCGCCGATCAGCAGGATGGGCACGTCGGCCGCGTTCGCGAAGTGCTTCGTGACGCCGTTGCCCATCTGCTGCCAGTACTCGTCGTACATCTCGTGGTTCTGCCAGTCCTGGTACCAGTCGTCGTAGCTGGGCGTAAGCGCGATCGGCGAGAAGCCCCTGGTCAGCGGCGACAGGCGCATCAGCCGCAGCGAGTTCTCGATCTTGCGGTTCTCCTGCAGCGCCGCCTCGACGGCCGGGTTCCTTGCCGCTTCCTGACCTTCCGCGGCCAGGCGGAGCACGTAATTCACGTTGTGGGACAGCAGGAACGCCCCGCCGCGCCACGCGCCGTCCTCGTGGTAGTTGCCCGGACCGACCCGTATGGCCGCCGCCACCAGGCCCGGCGGATTCTGCACCAGGATGGCCTGCGCGGTCGACGCGAAGTAGGACGACCCGGTGGCGATGATCCGGCCGTCCGACCAGGGCTGCTCCCGAATCCACGCAACCGTGTCGAACCCGTCGGGCCCCTCCTGCGGATAGGAGGAGAACACGCCTTCGGAGTCGAACTTGCCGCGCACGTCCTGCACGACCATCACGTAGCCCTGCCGCGCATAGTCGTTGCCGTCGGGCGCGTTGGCGTAGAAGCGGTACTTGCTGTACGGCGTTCGCTCGACGACGGTGGGCCACGGACCGGGCAGCGGCTCACCGTCGCGCGCCGGGATATAGAGGTCGGTCGCCAGCTTGACCCCGTCCCGCATCTCCACCATCACGTCGCGCACGATGGCGACGCCGTACTCGGTACCGCCGTCGTCAGCCTCGGAAACGGCGCCGCCGCCGGACGACTGCTGGCCCGCCAGCGGACCGGCCGCGATGGCCGGCAGTGCAACCACGAAACAGAGCTTGAGCAGACGTTGCGGAAGAGCCGTCATCGGTCTCCCTTTGCTTCTTCTGCGGCCCTTGCGCCGGCCAGGGTGTTGAACATCGCGTAGTTGCCCTCATGGCAGGCGTACTCGAATAGCGGGCCGTCGCTCTTGCGGATTGGGAACCGCACGGTCCAGGGCCGGGTCCAGGTATCCGGATCAGTGACGGTCACTTCATACAGGAGCGTATCGCCGTCCGCGCGCGAGAATCGCTCGACCAGATGCAGCCCGTCCTGCGACCCCTTGAAGTTAGTCTTCGTGGAGAAGTTGGTCGTCTCGACCACCAGCGTTTCGCCCTCCCAGCGGCCGCGCGGATCGCCGTGCCACTGGCGGATGCCGGCGCCTATGTGCGGGCGCCGATCCAGCGGAATCACACGCGTCTCGTGAATCATCTCCATGTGGATGACCACGTGGTCGGGCGTCTGCAGCACCAGCGTGCCGTTGTTGTAGAAGTCCGGCATCCGCGGTACGCCGCGGGTGAGGCAGCGCTCCCACAGGCTGCGCCCCTCGGGCCCGTCGTTGTGGCGGCGCAGCTCGGCCACCTTCGCCGGCACGCCCTGGCTCGATTCGAGCGCCAGCGCCTCGCGCTGCACGCCTGCCGCCGTGAGCAGAGGCACGCGGCCGTCGGGGGGATCCACCACGAGCGACGTCTGGCGCGAGACGTCGCGCGCCGGCATCCAGAACTGGTTGTAACCCTGGAGCAGGATCGGATCGCCCGGACGCGGTCCGCCGTCATCGAGCCTGCGACGCTCGTTCGCCGCCGCGGCCTCGGCCAGCTCCTCGTCGGTGAGCTCCAGGCGCTCGCCCAGCTCAGACGGGCGCTCCAGGGGCGTGACTACGTCGTTGGCCCAAACCCCCTGCAGGTCGGGATCGCCCCAGGGCGTGCGTCCCTGGCCGGCCGCCGGCGGCGGCAGCAACAACGCCAGCACCGTCACGGCCGCGACCACCCGCAACAATCTCAAGCACACAGCCATCGGTCTCCTCCGTCCCACCAGGTCCCATGCCGACCGCTCGACACGCCGGTCAACGCTCATGGAATCGCCCCCTCCGCGGTCAGCCGCACCCGGTACAACCCGGTCGAAGCGGTCATGTACAAGGTCCGTCCATCGTCGCCCCAGGCGACATTGGCCGTGACCTCGCCGGTCATGATGGTGCCGAGATGGACGCCGTCGGGCGAAATCACCCAGACGCCGCCCGGGCCGGTCGCATAGACGTTTCCGGCCAGATCGACCTTCATGCCGTCGGCCACGCCCGCGGCGCCCTGCGCGTCGTCAATCGCAAAGAACACGCGCGAGCTCGAGACGCCGTCGGCGCCCAGATCGTACGCCATCCAGCGGATGTCGTCGGCCGCCGAGTTCGCCACGTACAGAATCGACTCGTCGGGCGAAAGCGCGATGCCGTTCGGGCGCGGATGATCCCGCACGAGCAGCTCCAGCCCGCCGTCCGGACT
This sequence comes from Acidobacteriota bacterium, assembly GCA_021296485.1. Classification (GTDB taxonomy): domain Bacteria; phylum Acidobacteriota; class Vicinamibacteria; order Vicinamibacterales; family UBA8438; genus JAAXGX01. The sequence goes on along the minus strand of JAGWAI010000019.1, from coordinate 30,507 downwards.
CAGGCGGTAGATGCCGTTGTAGTCGAGCTCGCGCAGCGGCGACTCGTCCCGACCTTCGAGACCGGAGCCGGGATCGGTGAAGTACAGCGAACCGTCGGACGCGAATGTCGCGTCGTTCGGACCGTTCAGGCGGCGGCCCTCATATTCACCGACCAGTGTCGTGCGGGTGCCATCCGCTTCGAGGCGGGAGATGACCCGGTTGCCGTGCTCGCAAAGGATGAGCCGGCCCTCGGCGTCAATTGTCAGCCCGTTCGAGCTGTACGACCGCAGACCGGCCAGGTCGCCCGTGTACACGGGGTCGATGTAGGCGCTAGCGCCGCCGGCCTCCGTCCACTCGAAGACCTGGTTGGCCCGCACGTCCGAGAACAGCAGCCGCGACGCGCGGCGATCCCACACCGGACCCTCGCTGAAGACGAACCCCTCGGCCAGCTTCTCGATGCGCGCGTCCGGCGGCACGATGGCGTCGAGCCGCGGATCGATCCGCACCACGCCGCCCAAGCTTTCCGGCTCCGGCGCAGCCGGCGCGGCCGGTTCGGGATCCGGCGCCGGCGCCGGGGCGCCGCACGCCATGGCGACAGCGGCCAACAGTACCAGCGGCGCCAGTGCAGTCCGGTCAAGACACATCTGCGTCTCCTTTGATCAGTCCCGCAGCGCGAAGGCGGACAGCGACTGGCCGGCGACGATGGTCACGTACTGGCGGCCCTCAACTTCGAAGGTCGTCGGGCCGCTCTCGATCTGCCCTCCCAGGTTGACTCTCCAAAGCAAGTCCCCGGTGCGGGCGTCATGGGCCTGGAAATAGCCCGAGCGCGCGCCGCTGAACAGCAGGTCCGACGCGGTGCTCAGCAACCCGCTGCGGATGACGTCCGTCATCTCGACGCGCCAGCGTTCCTCGCCCGTCAGCGCGTCCAGCGCCAGCACAGCGCCGTAGCCCGCTGCCGCGGTCCAGTTGTTGATCGGGCCGGGGCCCCGGGTGGGCACGGTCGGAGCGCCGGGCACCGGCTGGACGTTCTCCGGATAGCCGCCGTGGAACGGCTCGCCCGGCTCGTATTCCTGCGGCAGCGGATTGAATACCGAGGCGCGGTCCTCCCACGCGGAGACGTAGAACAGCTCCGTCCGCGGGCTGAACGATGGCGAGTACCAGTTCGTGGCGCCCGTGAGGGACGGAAACGTCGGCTCGCCCGGCGCCTGCGGCGTCGCGATCGGCCGCCCGCTGTCGTCGAGGCCCTCGGCCCAGTTAACCTTGACGAACGCGCGGCCGTTCAGGAAGCGGCCGGTGGCGCGATCCAGGACGTAGTAGAACCCGTTGCGGTTCGCCCACAGCATCGCCTTCAACGTGCTCCCGCCGCGCTGGATGTCAGCCAGCACCGGGATCTGAACAGCGTCGTAGTCGTAGGGATCGCCGGGCGTGAACTGGAAGTGCCAGCGCAACTCGCCGGTGTCCGCGTCGAGCGCCACCACCGAGCTGGTGTACAGGTTGTCGCCCGGCCGCTGGGAAGGGTTCCAGTCCGGACCCGGATTGCCGACTCCCCAGTACGTCAGATTCAGCTCCGGGTCGTACGACCCGGTAATCCAGACCGCTCCCCCGCCGTGCTTCCACGCCTCCGGGTCGCAGTAGGTCTCCGGATCCGGCGGGCACGGCTCCCAGGTCTCGTGGCCCGGCTCGCCCGGCGCCGGAATGGTGTGGAAGCGCCACACCTCCTCACCGGTCGCCGCGTCCAGCGCCGAGATGAACCCACGGATGCCGCGGTCGCCGCCCGAGGTCCCGACCAGCACCAGGTCGTTGATGGCCAGCGGCGCCAGCGTGAACGAATACTGCAGCTGATTGTCGGCCAGCTCCACGTCCCACAACTCGGCGCCGGTTGCCGCGTCGAGCGCCACGACGTGCGCGTCCAGCGTCGCCATGAAGACCCGCTCGCCGAGCAGCGCAACGCCGCGGTTGTTCGATCCGCAGCAGGACTTGACGTCGGGCGGCGTCGGATAGCTGTAGATCCAGAACACCCGGCCCGTCCGCGCGTCCAGCGCCACGACGTCGTTGGGCCGCTGCGTGAGGTACATGACGCCGTCCGCCACGAGCGGCGTCGGCGTCCAGGACAGGCCGAACGCGCTCGACTGGTACACCCACTGCTGCTCCAGGTTCCCGACGTTGTCCGGGGTGATCTGATCCAGCCGGCTGTAGCGGTCGCTGTTGTAGTTGCCGGAATAGGTGAGCCAGTTGTGGGGCTCCTCGGCCGCGCGGTCGAGACGCTCGGGACCGACCTGGGCGAGAACGGCGGTGAGCGGCAGCGCCGCGAGCAGCGCTGCCAGGAGTCCGTGGCGAAACCCCGCGTTTCCTGGCATCATCATCCCCGTGCGCCGTGCATCGCCGGCGGTGCTTCCGGCGTATACAATCCGATACGACGCGATAACGGGGCGGAGACTAATGCTGACACGAGTGGCTGTTCGAGACAACACCGGCTGGACCGGGCGCCGGCGCCCGCTGCGGGCGGGCGCGCTCATCCTGTCCGTCTGCCTGCTGCAGGCCTGCGCGGCCGAAGCGCCCGAGCCGGCCGCGGAGGTCGACTTCGACGCGCCGCCGCCCGCCGGGGTGCCGGTCTTCGAGCTCGACCCCTCCTGGCCGGCCCCGCGCGGCGACAGCGACGCCCGCTGGCCGCACCTGGATCGCAACGCCACGTCGGTCGCCGTGGACCCGCGCGACCATGTGTGGATGATGCAGGTCCCGACCCCCGAAGACTTCGAGGCGGAGATGGCCGGCGGCCCGCAGGTGCCGCGGGTGTTCGAATTCGATCCGGCGGGCAACGTCATCCGCAGCTGGGGCGGTCCGCAAACCAGTGACGTCTGGATGCTGCCGCCGGATCCCGACATGCCGTATCCGTCCGGCACGCCTGCCGAGCACGGCATGTACGTCGACCACGAGAACAACGTCTGGGTCACCGGCAACGGCCACGTGGCGCTGAAGTTCTCGCCCGACGGCGAGCTGCTGCTGCAGGTCGGCGAGCCGGGACGGACGAACGGCAGCAGCGACACGGCGCTGCTGGGCAACTCGTGCGAGCTGACCGTCGACGCGGCGACGAACGAGTTGTACGTCGCCGACGGCTACAACAACCGGCGGGTAATCGTCTTCGACGGGGACAGCGGCGAATACCGCCGTCACTGGGGCGCGTACGGCAACCCGCCGGTCGATTTCGAGCTGATGGAGAACGGCCTGTACTCGGACGACTCGCAGCTCTACATGCCGGGCGAGCCGCCGCAGCCGCAATTCCTGGCCGTCCACTGCGTGCGCGTCGCGAAGGACGGAACGGTGTACGTATGCGACCGCCAGCGCAACCGCGTGCAGGTGTTCGCGCGCGACGGCGCGTTCCTCACGGAATTCCCGGTCGCCCCGGATACGCCGGCCGAGCTCGGATTTCCGCAGGGAGAGGGCGCCGTCAGGTTTGGATCCGCGTCGACAATCGGCTTCTCCGTCGACCCGGCGCAGCACTTCATGTACGTCGGCGACAACATGAACGCCATGATCTGGATCTACCGCCGCAGCGACCTGGAGTTGATCGGATCGATCGCCACCAATCCGTCGGCCAACCACTACCTGACGGTTGACTCGGCCGGCAACATCTACAACAGCGGGCTGCAGAAGTTCGCGTTCGTCGGCGTTCAGTAGTCCTCGGCCGCCAGCGAGGCGCGCACAATCTCCTGCGCGTTGCGCTGGACGATGTGGCGGTTCGCGTACGCCGGGTGCGACCAGTTGACGATCCGGTCGTGCCGCTTGCGCGGTCCGAAGCCGGCGCTCGTCGTGGCCTCGATCAGCCTGGTGCGGTCGTACTCCACGTAACCCGCGGGCGTGAACTGCGCGATGATCAGGTCCCCGTCGTCGTTGTTGACGAAGTACCGGTCGCCGTGCCGCACGATGAACGCCCCGCCCCAGCGCGCCTGCGGCGTCATCTCGCCGCTCATCCACAGCCGCTCGCCGGTGCGCGCGTCGAGGCCGCGCAGCTCCCCGTAGCTCCCCACGCCGTACAGGTAGTCGTCGATGATTACCGGCGGGGTTATCACCGTGTGCAGGCCTTCGGTCTCGTTCGGCATCTCGCTGCGGCTCGAGCCCTTCCACATCAACGTGGCGTCGGGGCGGTCGCTGCTGAGCTGCAACATGAGCGAGCCGTTGTAGAACTGGCTCACCAGCAGGTAGTTGCCGACCTTGAGCGGGGTGATGACGTTCATGCTCGCCCCGGTCTCCCACGGCTCTTCCCAATATGTCTCGCCCGATTCCGGATCCAGCGACGCAATGCCGGACGTATGCCAGATGATCAGCTGCCGGGCGCCGCCGGCCTGGTAGATGATCGGCGGGCTCGAGCTGCCGCCGGTCACTTCGAGCGCGCGCCACAGCTCGGCGCCAGTGCGCTTGTCGAACGCCACGACCAGCGCATCCGGCTCGCCGCCGACGATGGTGATCAGCTTGTCCCCGTCGACGAGCGGCGCGGCCGGCGTGCCCCACGGCGGCAGGCTGGCGTCGAATTCTGCCTGGAAGTTCCGGTGCCAGATGACCGCGCCCGTCTCCACGTTGAGGCACCACAGCAATCCGGTCGCCCCGAGGACGTAGACGCGCTCCCCGTCAACAGTCGGCGTCGCCAGCGGCCCGCCGGCGTACGACGCCAGCAGCGCCCGGTAGGTCGCGCCCCAGGAGTAGGTCCACAGCTCCGCGCCGGTCTCCTCGTCGAGCGCCAACACCCGCTCGGTGCCGTCGATTGTGCGCGACTCGGGATCCTCCATCCAGTCGGTCACGAACACCCGGCCGTCAGCGACGGCGGGGCCGGAGAAACCGCTGCGGATCGGGACGCGCCACTTGAACTTCAGCCCCGACTGCGGAAACTCGTCGACGATGCCCGTTTCGTGCCACACGCCCAACCGGTCGCGGCCGCGCCACTGGGTCCAGTCTTCCGCGGCCACCGTCGCCGCCGTACAAATACCCGCCGCCAGCGCGACTCCCAGCCGTGCCGCGGCCTGCCTGCGCCTGCCGATCTGCATGGATTGCTCTCCCGCCTGCGCCGCCGAAACCTGATTCATCGCAGGATGTCGCTGTCCTCGGCCATCCGAATGATTACCTCGGCGTCCTCCTGCAACAGGATCCGCCGTCCCACCGAGTCTCCCGCGGCGCGCCGGACGGCCGCCACGAAACCGGCGTGATCCCCGTAGCGCTCCTCGAGCGACAGACGCGGGTCGCCGCTTGCCAGCCGCTCGTCGCGCGTGCGGGCGAACGGGAAGAACGCGCCGGTCAGGGCGCACAGATCGCGCCCGCGCGGGCCCGCCGCGTACAGGTTCCAGCCGGTATTGGTGCCGACCGGCACGGCGATGTCCACCGTGCGCACGCCCGCAATGTCGTGGCCGTCGCGGTCCGTGGTCGGCACCAGCACCTGATAGGCGCCGCCGCGGTTCGGCGGCAGCACCGTCTGCCGCCCCCCGTGCGAGCCGAAGGTGGGACCGAAATCGAGCGCGTCGAGGCCGTTGACGGTAGTCGGGAACTTCACGCCCGGTATGGCGGGAAACGTCCGCGCCACCTCGTCCACCGTCGCCAGTGTCCCGCGCCGCACGTCCGGATAGTTGCTCTCTGGCGGCTCGATGCCCTTGTCGGCCCACTCGTCGAGGGCCACCAGCAGCGCGCGCATGAAGGGCGCGGCACTGCGGTAGGAGTTGGTGACGTACTCGCACGACCCCCGCTCCGTCGGCACGAAGCCGACGCCCGTGCCGCCGCCGTGCGGGTGGCTGGCCAGCAGGTACAGCCGCACGTTGTCCGGGATCGGCACGGCGTTGCCGTGGCCGTCGTGGACGTTCAACGACGCCTTCATCTGCCAGAATTCGTTGCTCGTATCGACATGCAGCACCAGCGGATCCGTCGCCGGCCGCTTCAGGATCCCGTCACGGATGTTCGTCACCGGATCGGTCGTCACCGCGTAGGTCAGCGGCGGGTACGCGGTCGACGTGAAGTCGGCGGTGCGATCCTGGCGCGAATAGATGTTGGGATCCGCGAACTCGACGTTGGCGAACAACCGGTGCGAGCCGGGGATGTGGATGCGCACCGCGTCGAAGACCTGCCGCCCCGCCTCGTCCGCGTTGAAGCCGAGGTAGAGGTAGTCGCGCATGTACATGCCGGTCGACGAGATCCCGAGCCCGTAGGCGCGCCGGATGCCGGTGGCCGCGGCGCTCTCGGCCAGCGGATTCGGATTGCCGGCGTCATCCGCCGCCTGGTAGCGCAGAAACGACGCGAGGTCCCGCGTCACGGCATACCCCAGTCCCATCACCCAGGGATTGCTGGCCGGGTAGGTCAGGTCGTACACCTTGTCCGCATCGAACCCGTCGAATACGCACAGGTCGGCCGTCGAGGGCGTCAGCGACGCCTGCCCGGTCGGACACTTGCCGAACGCCCACCGGTCCGCCGGAATCGTCCGGCGCGGACCGTCGATGGCGTCGCGCACCGTCAGGCTGGCGTGCGCCGTATTCGTATCGGCGGTCTCGTAGCTGACGAAGCGGTCGTTCCCCTTCAGTGGCACCGTGTAGCCGATGGAGCCGTCCGCCCTGGCGGCGGCTACCGCCTGTATCGGATCCGAGGGGTACTCGATCCGAATGCGCGAGACGATCGGGCTGCCGTCGGCCTGCACCGCGACCGGGAGATTCGCCCCCAGGCGGTTGCGGCTCTCCGGCGTGACGATGTCGCCCGCCCAGCCGGCGTCCACGAAGCTGTAGCCGAGCCGGAAGATGAGCCCGTCGGCGGAGTCGGGATCGGCGCCGGGCGGCAGCGGCGGAAACGTCTGGAACCCCAACTCGGTTGTTGATGCCGTACAGCAGCTTGCGGTTGCCGCGCGCCATGTCGACCGGCTTGATGATGAAGAACGGCGCGCTGAATTCGACGAGCCCGCGCTCGTTGCGCGGCACGCGGTCGAGGTTGACGACCACCGCGTTGCGCGGGTCGTGCGGGTCGACTTCCATGTGCACCGTGCCGTCGAGCCGCTCGAACGCTCCCGCGTCGCCGAACGGCTTGCCTCCCGCGTGCGGGGTGGTCCGCTCGACTTCAATCCGCACTACCCGCGCCTCGGCCGCCGTAGCGGTCAGGGCGCCCAGCAGGGCGACCGCGAAGGGGGCAGCGGCGATTCGCTTCGCCATGTCGATCCTCCTTGCCTACTGCTGCTCGTCCTGGCGGGCGCCGGACAGGATGTTGTACAGGCCGTAGTTCCCCTCGTGGCAGGCGTACTCGTACAGCACGTCACCCCGCTTCATCTGGAGCAGCGCCGTGAACGGACGGGTGAACGTTTGCAGGTCGTTGACGGTGTACTCGTAGTGCAGCGTGTCGTCCGCGACGCGCCGGAAGCGCTCGGTCAGATGGAGCGTCGCGCCGGAGCCCGCCGCCTGGTCGATCGACGGGTTGTAGCTCGCCAGCTTGTCGCTGAAGTTGATCGTCTCGATCACGAGCGTGTCCCCCTCCCAGCGGCCGCGCGAGTTGCCCGCCCACTGCCGTATGTCCGTGGACAGGTGCTCCCGTCCGTCGAGCGGGACGATGCGGACGTCGTGCACCATCTCGGTCAGGATCGCTACGTGCTCCGCGGTCTGGAAGACCTGGATGTTCTGGTTGTAGCCGGCGGGCATGATCGGGGGTCCGGAGTTGAAGCCGACCAGACAGCGTTCGCCAAGTCCGCGGTCCTCCCAGCTGTCGGCGCCGATGCCGGCGGCGCGCACGCGCACCGGACGGGTGCCCGGCAGATCCTCGTCGAGCGACAGCACCTGCAACTCGACGCCCGGCTGCAGCGCCGGCAGGCGGCCGTCCGGCGGATCGACGATCAGCGACGTGCGCTGGTCGTCCGTCAGCCGCGCCCCCTGGTCGATCCAGAAGTTGTTGTAGGCGCTCACCTCGCCGCCGACCGGCAGGCTGTCCTCCGGCCGGATCGCCGCGGCAGCCTGCGCCTCGAACACCGCCGCCTCCTCCTCGGAGAGCGTCGCCCTGTCGCCCAGCATCTCGGGACGTTCCAGGGGCGTGACCGTGCGGAAGTCCCAGACGCCCTGCAGGTCGGGCTTGCCGTCCGGCAGGCGCGGCGGCTCATACGGCGCCTGCCCGGTCGCCGGGAGCGAGCTGCCCGCGATCAGCGTGAACAAGGCGAGCACGGTAGCAATTCGGCGAATGCGCATCTCATCCTCCTGAAGAAGCCGCGCTGCTGCGGTTGCCGCGGCACGTCCTTGCGGGTGCCCGTTGCGCGTCAGCCGGCGGCGCACCGCCCACGATTGTACCCCGCATGGTTCGTAGCCCCGCGCCGCGCATGTTATCGTCCGAGGCGTCCGTAGTCGATCGCCGCTCCTGCCGGGACCGGAGCCGTCCATGCAAACAGTCCGCGCCGAGTTTCCGCTCGACCCCGAGCTCGACCTCAACGGCACATGGCGGCGGCTGCGCGACCTGTCGAGTGCGCACATGTACGTTCCCGGCCTCACCGCGGTCAGCTTCGTCGGCGCGCAACGCGAGGGCGTCGGCACCCACCGCCGGGTCCGCATGCGCGGCATCCTGACCATGGACGAAACCGTCACCGAGTGGCGCGAGGGCGAAGGGATGACCCTGCGCCTGAACCGCGGCGACAAGGGACCGCTGCCGCCGCTGCGCGAGCACTTCTTCGACTACGGCCTCTCCGAGCGGGACGGCCGCGTCTGGCTGGTCAACCGCATGCGCTACGAGGTCGGCCTCGGGCCGCTGGGAACGCTTCTCGACGGTCTGCTGCTGCACCGCGAGATCGGCCGGCAACTGCGCGACGTCACCCTGGCGCAGAAAATCTTCTACGAAACCGGCCGGAAGGTGACCCCCGCCATGCTGCGGGCCGCCAAATCCCGGCCGTCTGCCCGCGAGTAATACCCCAAGGGGCGGCGCGGCGCGCCGGGCCGCCAGGCGGCGGTCTGCAACTCCCCTATCTCGAACCGACCATCGCGGCCTGCTCCTCGGCGCGTGCGCCGCTGAGCACGTTGACGATGCTGTAGTTCCCTTCGTGGCAGGCATATTCGTATAGCGGACCTTCCGTCACGCCGCGCGCGGCCTGGTTTGTCGTCAGCGGCATGCGCACGCTCCAGGGCCGCGTGAACTTGGCCGGGTCGGTCAGGGTGAATTCGTATTCGAGGGTGTTCTCGTCGAGGCGCGTGAAGCGTTCGACGAGTTGCATCGTGGGCGTGGGCATGCGCCACGTGGCCGCCCAGCGCTCGCCGCTCCCGTCGACGAAACGCGTCGACTCCACGACCAGCGTGTCGCCTTCCCAGCGGCCCCGAACATCGCCGTTCCACTGCTCGAGTCCGTGCGATCGCCCATCGAGCGGGATGATCCGACGGTCGCGGAACATCTCGTGGAGAATGACCACGTGCTCCGGCGTCTGCAGGATCTGGTGGTTCGGGTTGTAGCCCAGCCAGAACATCGGGACGCCGTCGGTCATGCACCGTTCCCCCGTGTCGACGTCCACCCACGAGTCGCGCTCGCCGTTCACGCGGTAATCGCGCTGCAGCCGTTCACGCTCCGCCATCGCGGTGGTATAGGGAATGCGCCCGTCCGGCGGATCGACGATCAGCGCCGTGCGCCGGTCCGGGACGAGGCGGGTGCCGGGATCGAACCAGATCTGGTTGTAGGTGCCCGGATCGCCCTCGCGCGGCACGCGCTCGACGAACCGGTTGCGATCGGCGCGCTGCTCCAGCGCCACGGCCTGCTCCTCGGTCAGGAACTCCTGCCCGGCCAGATCGGCCGGCCTCGCCAGCGGCGTCAGCGTGGAGCCCGTCCAGACGCCCTGGAGGTCGGGGTCCCCCCACGCCGTCCGGGGTGGAGCCTGTCCGGCAGCGGAAAGCGGAGCCAGCCACACGCCGGCGGTGATCGTCACGACGGCCATGCATTGACGCAGCATTCGCGACCTCTCTTTGAAAGTGCGGGCGTTCCCTTATCCTAACCCGCATTTCTCACCAGCCTTCTGCTGCGGCCGCCTCGACGCCCTCGCGACGAACGCTGGTGAGAAATGCGGGCTAACCGTTAGACTTCCGCTAAATTGTGTCCATTCAGCCTTCGCGGATGAGTGCTTGAGCGTACTAATCAAGAATGGCCGCGTCGTGACCGCCGTCGATGATTACCGCGCCGACATCTTCGTCGACGGGGAGCGCGTGGCGTTGATCGGCCGCGACCTGGAGATTGCCGCCGAGCGGGTCATCGACGCGACCGGGCGCCTGGTCATCCCGGGCGGGGTCGATCCGCACACCCACATGGAGATGCCGTTCGGCGGCACCGAATCCTCCGATACGTTCGAGACGGGCACCCGCGCGGCAGCGTTCGGCGGCACCACCTGCATCGTCGATTTCGCCATGCAGAGCCGCGGCGCGTCCACCCTGGAGGGCCTGGACACCTGGCACGGGAAGGCGGCCGGCAATGCGGCCATCGACTACGCGTTCCACATGATCATCACGGACCTGCCCGAGCGGCGGGCGCCGGAGATGCGCCGCCTCGCGGACGAAGGAGTCACCAGCTACAAGCTGTTCATGGCCTACCCCGGCGCGATGCTCGCGGACGACGCCACCATCTTTCGGGCCATGCGCAGGGCGGGCGAGGACGGCACGCTCGTCTGCATGCACGCCGAGAACGGCGTCGTCATCGACGAACTGGTGAAGGCCGCGCTGGCAGCCGGGCATGTCGAGCCGAAATACCACGCGCTGACCCGCCCGACGCGGTTGGAGGCGGAGGGCGCGCACCGCGCGCTGGCCATCGCCGAGGTGGCGCGCGCGCCCGTCTACATCGTGCACCTGAGCTGCTACGACGCGCTGACGGAACTGCGGCGGGCGCAGGAGCGGGGAGTGATGGCGCACGCTGAGACCTGCCCGCACTACCTGCTCCTCGATGCCGGGGCGTACGACGAGCCGGGGTTCGGCAACGCCAGGTACGTCCTCACGCCGCCCCTGCGCGAGAAGTGGAACCAGGACGAGCTGTGGCGGGGCCTCAGGAGCAACGACCTCGACGTCATCTCCACGGACCACTGCCCGTTTTGCATGCGCGAGCAGAAGGAGCTCGGGCGCGGCGACTTCAGCCGCATCCCCAACGGCGGTCCGGGGGTCGAGAACCGCATGAGCCTCATCTACCATCACGGCGTCAATGCCGGCCGCATCGACGTCAACCGCTTCGTGGAGCTCACTTCGACGGCGCCGGCACGCATTTTCGGGATGTTCCCGCGCAAGGGGACCATTGCCGTGGGCTCGGACGCGGATATCGTGATATTCGACCCGCAGCGCGAGGTGACAATCAGCAGCAGCGACCCGCGGACACATCACATGAACGTCGATTACAGCGCCTACGAAGGATTCGAGGTGCGCGGATTCACGGAAACCGTGATCTCGCGGGGCCGCGTCATCGTCGACAAGGGTGAATACGTCGGGCGGCCGGGGCAGGGACAATACGTCAAGCGCGGACCCTACGGCGGGGCGTATGCGCCGCAGGCCGCCGCCGGATGGACGGGTGCGGACTCCGGGCAGCGCCGCGGAAATGCCCCGGAAGACTGACGTGCCGAATTCAACGACCACGCCCGGCGTCGCGCCGGCCCGCCAGCCCGCCCGGGCGTACGACGAAAAATTCGCCGATCTGCACGCGCCGTTCAGCAATCACGAGGCGGCCGTCGCCGCCGGCCGCTGCTATTTCTGCCACGATGCGCCCTGCGTTGCCGCCTGCCCGACCACCATCGACATCCCGCTCTTCGTGCGCCAGATTGCGACGGGCGTGGCCCGCGCCGCGGCGAAGACGATATTCGATCAGAACATCCTGGGCGGAATGTGCGCGCGCGCCTGTCCGACGGAAACGCTCTGCGAGCAGGCCTGCGTGCGGGAGGCGGCCGAGGGCAAGCCGGTCGAGATCGGGCGGCTGCAACGCCATGCCACCGACCAGCTCATGGCCCGGGGCGGGCACCCGTACCGGCGCGCGGCGCCCAGCGGCCGGCGCGTCGCCGTTGTCGGCGCGGGTCCGGCCGGGCTGGCCTGCGCGCACCGGCTGGCGCTGAACGGCCATGCCGTCACGCTGTTCGACGCCCGCCCCAAGGCGGGCGGCCTGAACGAATACGGCATCGCCAGCTACAAGACCGTCGACGACTTCGCGGCGCGGGAGGTCGACTGGCTGCTCGGGGTCGGCGGCATCACGGTGGAGCTGGGCAAGCGCCTGGGCGCGAACCTGACGCTCGACGGACTGGCGCGCGACTACGACGCGGTCTTTCTGGGCATCGGCCTGACAGGCGTCAACGCGCTGGGCATCGCGGGCGACGCTGCCGAGAACGTGCGCGACGCGATCGACTTCATCGCCGAGCTGCGCCAGGCGGCGGATCTTGCAGAGCTGCCCGTGGGCCGGCGCGTCGTCGTCATCGGCGGCGGCATGACCGCGGTGGACGCCGCCGAGGACATGCACGCCGCGCTTGCGGGTTGACGGGAAGGGAGCCGGCAACATGGCGACGCTTGCAACCGATTTTCTGGGGATCAGGTCTCCCAACCCGTTCTGGCTGGCCTCCGGACCGCCCACGGACAAGGAGTACAACGTCCGCCGCGGATTCGACGCGGGATGGGGCGGCGTGGTCTGGAAGACGCTGGGCGAGGCGGACCCGCCGAACGTCAACGTCAACGGACCGCGTTACGGCGGCGTGTGGGGCGTCGACCGGCAGCTGCTCGGCCTCAACAACATCGAGTTGATCACCGATCGGCCGCTCGAGCTGAACCTGCGCGAGATCAAGGCGATCAAGCGCGACTATCCGGACCGGGCCGTGGTCGTCTCGCTTATGGTGCCGTGCGAGGAACCGGCGTGGCGGCGCATCCTGCGGCAGGTCGAGGACACGCGCGCCGACGGCGTCGAGCTGAATTTCGGCTGTCCCCACGGCATGAGCGAGCGCGGAATGGGCTCGGCCGTGGGCCAGGTGCCGGAATACGTCGAGATGGTCACGCGCTGGGTGAAGGCGTCCACCCGGATGCCGGTCATCGTCAAGCTCACGCCCAACATCACGGACGTGCGGCTGGCGGCCCGCGCCGCACAGGCGGGTGGCGCCGACGCGGTGAGCCTCATCAACACCCTGAACTCGATCACGTCCGTGAACCTGGACACGTTCAGCCCGGAGCCCGCCGTCGACGGCAAGGGCAGCCACGGCGGCTATGCCGGCCCGGCGGTCAAGCCGATCGGGCTCAACATGGTGGCCGAGATCGCCCGCGACCCCGAAACCGCGGAACTGCCGCTCTCCGGAATCGGCGGCATCTCCACCTGGCACGACGCGGCCGAGTACATCGCGCTCGGTTGCGGCACGGTGCAGGTGTGCACGGCCGCCATGGTGTACGGCTTCCGCATCGTCCAGGAAATGATCGGCGGGCTGCAGCTCTGGATGGAGGACAAGGGGTACTCCAGCCTGTCGGACTTTCAGGGCCGCGCCGCGCGGCACGTCACCGACTGGCAGTACCTGAACCTCAACTACGTGGCCAAGGCGAAGATCGACCAGCAGCTGTGCATCAAGTGCGGCCGCTGCTACGCGGCCTGCGAGGACACGTCCCACCAGGCGATCGCCATCCGGGACAAGCGCACCTTCGAGGTCATCGACGAGGAGTGTGTCGCCTGCAACCTCTGCGTCATAACCTGCCCGGTGGAGGACTGCATCACGATGGAGTCCCTGCCGGTCGGCGCGGTCGACGCGCGCACCGGCACGGCCGTGGAGGCCTACGGCAACTGGACGACGCATCCCAACAATCCCCTGGCCCCGACTGCCCGGCGCCCGGGCTCCTGACGCGCCGCGCGCCGCCAACGGCAACGGCGGCATGGCATAGAATGGCCGCGGAGGTGCCCCGAGACATGTCCGCAATCCGTGTTGCGCCGCTGCGTTCCGCCATGCTCTGCGCCGCCCTGCTGCTGACCGCAGGGGCCGGCGCGGCCTCCGCCCAGGCGGCGCGCGACTTCACGCCCGTCACCGACGCGATGGTGCAGGACCCCGCCCCCGGGGACTGGCTGAGCTGGCGGCGGACGCTCGACGGCTGGGGCTTCAGCCCGCTGGACCAGGTCAACCGCGACAACGTCGGCCAGTTGCGGCTGGTCTGGTCGCGGGCGCTGAGCGCCGGCAGCCAGCAGGGCACGCCGCTGGTGTACGAAGGCGTGATGTACATGCCCAACCCGCGCGACGTCATCCAGGCGATCGACGCCGCCACGGGCGATCTGCTGTGGGAATACCGCCGGCAGCGCCCCGACGATATCGACGAGTTCATCTCCCCGTACCTGTCAGAGGCGAAACGGAACATCGCCGTCTACGGGAACCTGATTATTTCCACAAGCGCCGACGACTATGCGTACGCCCTCGACGCCGCCACCGGGCAACTGGCGTGGGAAACGCAGATTCTGGACTACCGTGTGAATCCCGCGCACCAGTCGGCGGGTCCGATCATTGCCGACGGCAAGGCCGTCTCGGGCCGCGGGTGCATGCCTGCCGGCGGGCCCGAAGCGTGCATCATCGTCGCGCACGACGCCCGGACCGGCGCCGAGGTGTGGCGTACGCGGTTGATCCCGGCGCCCGGCGAGGCGGGTGACGACACATGGGGCGGCGTGCCGTTCGGCGAGCGGTCGCACGTCGGCTCCTGGATGGTGCCGAGCTACGACGCGGAGCTGAACCTGATCTACCTGGGAACGTCGGTTACCTCGCCCGCGCCGAAGTTCCTGCTGGGCGGCACCGAACACAAATACCTGTACCACAACTCCACTCTCGCGCTCGACGCCGACACGGGCGACATCGCCTGGCACTACCAGCACCTGAACGACCACTGGGACCTCGACCACCCGTTCGAGCGGCTGCTGGTCGACACCGCCGTGGCGCCGGACCCATCGGCGGTGAGCTGGATCAACCCGAATCTCCGGCCGGGCGAGGTGCGCCGGGTGGTAACCGGCATCCCGGGCAAGACCGGCGTGGTCTACACGCTGGACCGCGCCACCGGGGAGTTCCTGTGGGCCACGCCGACGATCACGCAGAACGTGATCACCAACATCGACGGCGCCACCGGCGCGGTGTCGGAAAACTCCGAGCTGGTATTCACCAGCCGCGGCCAACAGGTGATGACCTGCCCGACCTACAACGGCGGCAAGGACTGGGAGGCCGGCGCCTACAGTCCGCAGACCAACATGATGTACATGCCGCTGCGCAACACCTGCGCGCGCATGATGGTGGTGGAGAGCAGCGACACGCTGCCCCTGGAGTTGTACTCGCTAGCGGTACGCCAGGAGATTGCCCCCGGCACCGAAATGGTCGGCGCGGTGCACGCCATCTCGGCGGAAACCGGCGCGATCGCCTGGAAGTACGAGCAGCGCGCCGCCACCGCCTCGCTGTTTGCCAGCGGCGGCGGGCTCGTGTTCGTCGGAGACGCGAACGGGCGGTTCAAGGCGCTCGACGACAGGACCGGCGCCGTGCTGTGGGAGGTCAACGTCGGTTCCTCGCTGTCCGGCTTCCCGATCTCCTATGCGGTCGACGGCAAGCAGTACATAGTGGCCAGCACCGGCGCCGGCAACCCGATGTCGTTCCTGGCGCTCACGCCCGAGCTGCGGCCGAGCATCGGCAACAACATCTTCGTGTTTGCACTTCCCTGAGACAGGCGGTCCACATTGCGTAGCGTGGCGTTCCGATCCCTTGCACCGTTGCCTCGCGCAGGCCTTGCCCTGCTGCTGCTCGCGCTCGCCGCCGGACCGGCGGCGGGGCAGGGCGCAGCGGACGCGTCGCTGCCGGAGAGCTTCGACGAGCCGATGCCGCTGCGCACGTCGTCGCTCGGCAGCTTCACCCGGCCGATCTCGTCCGACAGCGCCGAGGCGCAGCAGTACTTCGACCAGGGCTTCCAGTTGATGTACGCCTTCGCCAAGGTGGACGCGGCCCGTTCTTTCCGGGAGGCGCAGAAGCACGACCCCGAATGCGCCATCTGCTATTGGGGTGAGGCCTGGACCTGGGGCTCGTACCTGAACGGCCCGATGCGCGCCGACGAAGCGCCGCGCGCCTACGCCGCCATCCGGAAGGCGCTGGCCCTCGCCGAGGACCATGCCAGTCCGCGCGAACGTGCGTTCATCGACGCGATGGCCGTGCGCTACGTGGAGGACTTCGATCCCGAAGAGCGCGAGGAGCAGGACCGCGCGTATGCGGACGCCATGCGCATGGTGGCTGAGCGCTATCCGGACGATCTGGATGCGGTCACGCTGTACGGCGAAGCGCTGTTCCTGCTGGAGCCGCGCCGTGGGACGCGCGACCTGAACGATCCGAACGTGCAGCGGCTGCACGGCGTGCTCGAGCAGGTGCTGGCGGTAGACATCCGGCACCCCGGCGCGTGCCACTTGTACGTGCATGCCACCGAATCGACCGTCCGGCCCGAGATGGCCGAGCCGTGCACGGAATTTCTGGGCAACGCGATTCCGGGGGCGAGTCACATCAACCACATGCCGTCGCACACCTGGAACGAGATCGGCCGCTGGGGCGACTCGGTGCGGGCGAACCTGCAGGCCTGGCACTCCGACCTGAAGGCGGAAAGCGGCGAGGGCGTCGCCATCTACCCCTCGCACAACCTGCACATGCTGCTGTTCGCCGCTTCCATGGACGGCCAGGGCGCCATCGCCATCCAGGCGGGCAAGGACTATGCGAAGCTGACCGGCGACACGCTGTACCACGTGCTGACGCTGCTCCGCTTCGGGCGCTTCGACGAGATCGCCGCCGTGAACGGGCGCCCCGAGACGGAAATCTCGGGCGGCCTGTGGGATTTCGCCCAGGGGTACGCCCACCTGCGCAACGGGGAGGCGGACTTTGCGCGGGTCTATCTCGACCGCGTACGGCGCATCGCCGAGACCACGGAACAGCGGCTGCGGTTCCACCCGGGAGGAGACATCCTGGGTATCGCGGCCGCGATCCTCGACGGTGAAATCCACCGTGACGCCGGCGACCTCGACGGCGGCATCCGCGCATTCGAAGCGGCGGTCGCCCAGGAGGACGCGCTGATGTACGACGAGCCGGAGCCGCTGCCGTTCGCCGCGCGCCACTGGCTGGGCGCGGCGCTGATCGAGGCGGGCCGCTTCAGCGAAGCCGAAGCGGTATACCGGGCGGAGCTGGACGACCACCCGCACAACGGCTGGTCGCTGTACGGCCTCAAGACTGCGCTGGACGCACAGGGCAAGTCCTCGCCGGAGGTCGAAGACGACCTCGCCGCGAGCTGGGCGCGCGCCGACACCTGGCTGCAGGCGTCGCGTTTCTAGCTGCCGGTCATGAAACCCTGCCACGCATGATCCAGTTGAACGGCGTCAGCAAGCGCTACGGGTCGCGGGTCGTCGTAGACGATCTCTCGCTCGATGTCGCCGCCGGTGAGCTGCTCATCCTGCTCGGCGGATCCGGGTGCGGCAAGACGACTACCCTGAAGATGATCAACCGGCTGGTGGACCCGACGTCCGGGACCATCCGGCTCGACGGCACGGACACGTCGACGATCCCGCCGTTCGAGCTGCGCCGGCGGATCGGCTACGCGTTCCAGCAGGTGGGACTCTTTCCGCACATGACGGTCGCCGAGAACGTGGCGGTCACGCCGTCACTGCTGGGTTGGCCGCCGGACCGCATCCGGAACCGCACAGACGAGCTGCTGGAGCTCGTGGAGCTCGATCCGGCGCTCGTCCGCGACCGACGTCCGGACGCGCTGTCCGGCGGCCAACAGCAGCGGGTGGGCGTTGCGCGGGCGCTCGCCGCCAGTCCGACCGTGATGCTGCTCGACGAGCCGTTCGGCGCGCTCGATCCGCTCACGCGGGAACGCTTGCAGGAGTCGTTCCTGCGCGTCCGCCGGGAACTCGGCCTGACCGCCGTATTCGTCACGCACGACATGGCGGAAGCGCTGCTGCTCGGCGATCGCATCGCGGTGATGCACGAGGGTCGCCTGGAGCAGATCGGCACGCCGCATGATCTCCTGAGCCGTCCCGGCTCCCCGTACGTACGCCAATTGATGGACACGCCGCGGCGGCAGGCAGCCGCCGTCGAGCGCCTGTCCGACGGGTCGGCCACGTGAGCGAGCAACTGGCCCTGCTGCCGGAATACCTCACGGCCCATCTGCAGCTGACGCTGATCGCATTGCTGTTGAGCGCCGCTACCGCCCTGCCGCTCGGCGTCGCGGCCACCCGCTCGCGGTGGCTGGAACCGCTGGCGCTGGGGGTGGCGGGCGTAATCCAGACCGTGCCCAGCCTGGCGCTGCTGGCGCTGATGGTGCCGCTGCTGGCGGCCATGGACCTGCACAGCATCGGCTTCCTGCCGGCAATCTGCGGGCTCACGCTCTACGGCATGTTTCCCATTCTGCGCAATACCGTAACGGGGATCGGCGGCGTGAGCCCCGTGTACACGGAGGCGGCCCGCGGCGTGGGAATGACCCCGCGGCAACAGCTCATGCGCGTCGAGCTGCCCCTGGCCATGCCGGTGATCGTGGCCGGACTGCGCACCGCAACGGTGTGGCTGGTGGGCATAACCACCCTCTCCACGCCGGTCGGCGCCACGAGCCTCGGCAACTACATCTTCAGCGGGCTGCAGATACGCAACTACACGGCGGTTGTCTTCGGCTGCGTGGCTGCCGGCGGGCTGGCGCTGATTCTGGACGGACTGGTGCGGGCGGTCGAGGACGGGCTGGTGCGGCGGCGGCGGCGGCAGGTGGCGGCCGCGCTGGGCATCGCCGCGCTGTTGTACGGCTATGCCGGCGTCACGCTGGCGGCGCGCCTCGCCGATTCGGAACAACCGGTCGTCATCGGCTCCAAGACGTTTACAGAACAGTACGTGCTGAGCGCCGTCATCGCCGAGCTGATCGAACGCGAGACCGGCCGCCGGACGACGCTGGTGCAGTCGCTGGGCTCGACGGTCGCCTTCGACGCGCTCACCGCCGGCGAGATCGACATCTATGTCGACTACACCGGCACCGTCTGGGTGAACCACATGCACGGCGGCGACGTCTTGCCCGAACGCGCGGTGCTGACCGACGACGTCCGCCGCTTTCTGCTCGACGGCCACAGCGTGACGCTGGCGGCCATGCTCGGATTCGAGAACACGTATGCGCTGGCGGTCCGCGGCGCCGACTTCGATCGGCTCGGCCTGACGACCATCAGCGACCTCGCGCCGGTCGCCGGGCAGTTCGTGTTCGGCGGCGACTACGAGTTCTTCGCGAGGCCGGAATGGCCGTCCATCCGGGACGCCTACGGGCTCGCCTTCCGGGAGCGCCGCACGATGGACCCGTCGCTGATGTACCAGGCAGTCGCCACGGGCGAAGTCGACGTGATCAGCGGGTTCGGCACCGACGGGCGCATCGATGCCTTCGGACTGCGGGTGCTGGAGGACAACCGGCACGTCGTCCCGCCCTATGACGCCATCGTGTTGGCGGGATCGAGCCTCGTGCGCACGGCGCCCGACGTCATCGCGGCGCTCGCGCGGCTCGACGGCGCCATTGCCACGGACCGGATGCGCGCCATGAACTACGAGGTCGACGTGCAGGGAGCGGACCCGGCCGCTGTGGCCGGCCGTTTCGTCGACAGTCTCCCCACCCGCTGAAGGAAATACACGCCAAATGTCGATTCTGGAGTTTCTGAACCTGTCGCGGCCCGCCGCCGCGCCGGCAGGCCGCGGCGGCGTACCGGAGGCCGACGCGGTCCGCCGCATCGTCGGCGAGCTCGAGGCGATACCGGAGCAGCGCGCGCGCTACCTGGCCGGCTTCGCCTATATTCTCGGCCGCGCCGCCCACGCCGACTCGCACATCAGCGAAGCGGAAACGCGCAAGATGGAGGAGATCGTGCGGGTGCTGGGCCACCTGCCGGAGGCGCAGGCCGTGCTGGTCGTCGAGATCGCCAAGAACCAGGTGCGTCTGTTCGGAGGCACCGAGGACTTCCTGGTCACACGCCAGTTCCGGGAGCTGTCGGACAGCGTGCAACGGATGGAGTTGCTCGAATGCGTCTTTGCCGTCTCGGCGGCGGACGAGTCGATCACCGTCGCGGAGGAAGGCCAGGCGCGGCGGATCTCCAGGGAGCTCGGTCTGACCCACCAGGAATTCGTCGCCGCGCGCGCCGCCTTCGTCGAGCACGTCGAGGCGGTGAAGAGCTTCCGGCAGCGCAGCTAGCCCGCATTTCTCACCAGCCTTCTGCTACGGCCGCCGATCCGCTCGCGGTGGCGGGCCGTACTCCCTCACGCCGCTTCGACGTAGTTGCGACTACGCCTGCAGCGTCGTTCAGTCCGTGCGACCCACCACCGCGGCGCCTCGACACCCTCGCGACGAACGCTGGTGAGAAATGCGGGCTAGCCGCGGCGCGGGTTGTCGCGGCGGGCAGCGGCGGTGCGCAGCGAGCGCGGGTTGGCGTCCAGCATGACCGCGACCCAGCGGAATTCGCTGGTGTTCTCCAGCGCGATCTTGATGGACATCGTGAGCGGCACGGAGAACAGCATCCCGATCGGCCCCCACACCCAGCCCCAGAACACCAGCGACACGAACACCACCAGCGCCGACAGGCCCAAACGCCGGCCCATGAGCAGCGGTTCGACGACGTTGCCGAAGATGACGTTGACGCCGACATAGCCGGCCGCGATCAGGCCCGCCCGCGCCAGGTCGAACTGCACGATCGCCAGCAGCACGGCCGGGACCGCCGCGATGACGGATCCGAGCGTCGGGATGAAGTTCAGGATGAACGCGACCAGCCCCCACAGCAGCGCGAAGTCGAGGCCGAACGCCGCCACCCACAGGCCCAGCAGCACGCCCGTCGCCGCGCTGATGGCCAACTTGATCGCCAGGTAGCGCTGCACCTGGCGCATCATCTGCTCCAACTGCCCGAATTTCACATGCTCGCCGAACGCCTCCCGCAGCTTGCCGCTGAAGCCGGCCGCCTCGATCAGGATGAACGTCACGGTCAGCAACACCAGAAACGCGTTGGACGCGAACGACGCCACCGTGCCCAGCGCCCCGCCCAGCAGGTCGAACATGCTGCCGAACGGCAGCAGCTCCAGCGAGCTCCAGTCTTCAATCGGCAGCCCCAGCTCGTCGCCCAGCGCCAGTCCTGAATCCAGCACCGCCTGCAGCCGCTCCTGATAGCGGGGCGCGGCGGCGCCGAAGTCGTTGACCGAGCGCCCCACGACGAGCGCCAGCACGCCGATTGCGCCTACCGCCAGCAGCACCGCGCCGAGCACCGCCAGCGGCCGCGGCACTCGCCAGCGCTGCAACTGGCCGATCAGCGGCACGCTGACTACCGCCAGAAATACGGCGATCAGAAACGGCAGGACCAGGGGTGCGGCCGCCCGCAGCCCGGCGACGATTACGACCAGGCAGGCGGCGCCCACCAGAAACCGCAGGCCGCCGCCGGTGAACGGGGTGCGTCTGTCATTCATCGTTCGCTCTCGAACAGCGTCAGGGCGAATCGGGCCTCGGGCTCGACCCACTGCTCGCGGGTTGCAAACCCGGCCCGCTCACCCATCTCGACAATGCCCGCCGGCTCGTACTTGTAGGAGCTCTCGGTCCAGATGCGCTCGTACTCGTCGATGCGGATGCAGCATCCAGCGCCCCGCACGCACACGAGCTGGTCGCTGCGGCTCTCCAGGTACACCTCGATACGCGACGCGTCGGCGTTCCAGACCACGCGGTGGTCGTATTCGTACAAGTCGAAGTCAGCGTCGAGCTCGCGGTTCAACCGCGCCAGCACGTTCTTGTTGAACACCGCCGTCAGGCCGAGCGGATCGTCGTACGCCAGCAGCAACTCCGACTCCGGCTTGACCAGGTCCGCGCCGAGCAGCAGCCGGTCCCCCGGCCGACAGGCGCCCCGCAACTCCAGCAGGAAGCCGTCCGCCTCGCCTGGAGACAGGTTGCCGATGTTGGAGCCGAGAAACAGCACGAGCGCGCGGCCGTCCGGCCGGCGCAGGCGCAGCGCGCCGCGCAGTCCCGCCTCGTAGTCGGCCAGATGGCTGTGCAGGGCGACGGACCCGTGAGTGGCCAGCGTCCGCTCCGACTGCGCCAGCGCCGCCGCGGAGATGTCGACTAGATGCACGTCGAGCGCGCGGCCGTCCGCCGCCGACAACAGCACCGACAGCTTGTCGCCGCTCCCGCCGCCCAGCTCGACCACGGTGTCGCAGCCGCCGGCCGCCGGCAGGATGGCGGGCGCGTGGGCGGCCAGCAGATTCCGCTCCGCACGGGTGATGTTGTACCAGGGCAGCTTGCAGATCGCCTCGAAGAGTTGCGACCCGAGCGGGTCGTACAGGTATTTCGCGGGGATCTGCTTCGGCTGGCGCGCGAGTCCCTCGGCGACCTCGCGGGCCATCTCTAACGTGGGGTCGGGGTCGACCGTTGCGGCCGAGCCGCGCGGTTCCTGCATCTGGCCAGGGTGTCGGGTCAGCGCGCGTCGCGCGCGCACCTGAAGGTTGCGTACATGTACGGATAGTGCGGCCGGAACCAGTTCCTGAAGCTGCGGCGGATCAGGCCGCGCCCGGTGGCCGGCGACGCCCCCTTGACCACGTAGTGGTCGCCGTCGAAGAAGTCGGCGGAATACTCCGGATACGAGGCCATCGGCTCGAATCCGGGGAATCCGTCGAAGACCGTCGATGTCCACTCCCAGCCGTTGCCGACGAGGTCGTGCACACCCCACGCGCTGGCGCCGGCCGGACAGGAGCCGACGGGCAGCGGATCCCAGTGGCGGAAATCGAAGTTGCCGCGCGCCGCGTCCGGTTCGTCCGCGCCCCAGGGGTGCGGCCGTTCGATGCCGTCCGGCGCGCCGTACGCCGCGCGATGGAATTCCGGCTCGCTCGGCAGGCGCATGCCGCGCCACGCCGTGTAGGCCGCCGCCTCGTCGTGCGTCACGTACACCGGCCACGCGGCGGGCAGCGGGATCGACTCGAACATCCCGCGCCATGTCCACTTGCCGCCCCGCCGCTCCCAGAAAAGCGGGTGCATGCGCCCGGCCGCCTCCCGCCGCTGCCATCCGCCGGGCGTCCACAGGTCGCGGTTCGCGTAGCCGCCCGCTTCGACGAACGCCAGATAGTCGCCGTTGGTGACGTCGTGGCGATCGATTTCGAATGCCGGCACTTCCACCACCTGCGCCGGAAACTCGTTGTCCCAGCCGAACGGGATAAGCTCCGGCGTGCTGCCCAGGGTCGCGCTGCCGGCCGGCACGCCAACCATCGCCGGTTCCGGGGGCAGGCCGCCGACGACCGGCGCGGCGTCCGCCGGTCGCCGCTTGTGGACGAAATCCAGCCGGTGGCACATGTACAGCAGCGTCTCCTGGTGCATCACCTCGTGCTCGAGCAGCGTGTGCACCCCCTGCGCGCGGCGCAGTACCGCATTGGCGCCGCCCGCGACGTCCGCCGTCTCCAATGCGTCCAGAATCGCCCGGTCCGCGCGCCGCACGTACTGCCGGACAGTGTCGCGGCTCGGCCAGACGTCGATGGCGGCGGCAGCGGCCGCCTGTCCGTCGTGCGGGTCGATCCCGCGTGCGAACAGAAGATCCAGCTCGGGATCGAGGCCCGACGAACCGAGCCCCTTGCGCAGCAGGCAGTTGACGGCGAATGCCGGAATATGGCCGTCGTAGAACACCGGCGGATGGCGCAGCGCGATCGGCTGCTCGTAATAGGCGGCCGGTTCGAGGAGCTCGAACAGCGCCGCCGTCCGGGCGCGATTCGCGTGGTAGGCGCGCACTGCCGCCTCGCGATCGAAGCCGTTTTGGTGGATTTCACGTGGCGTGCGCATCTGCAGGAACGAAACGGCCGGCGGCCTGTATCTATGGTACCAGCAAGCGGCGCGCGGTGGATATGCTAACGTTGTCCGGACCACGCCGCCGCACAAAGCGAAAGTGGCGGAACTGGCAGACGCGCCGGATTTAGGATCCGGTGGCCGCAAGGCCTTGGGGGTTCAAGTCCCCCCTTTCGCACCACCATCGCACCAGCAATCCGCGGTGGAACCCCGCGTAGCTCCAACTACGTTTGTATCAACGCCGCGTCCGGCCGATACAAGGTGTGACAAGCGAGCCTCTACGCGGAGGTCCAAAGGCGCGCACGGCGCGGCCCGCCGGCGACGGAGCGGGGCAATGGGGTCCCCGCGAGTGGCCGGCGGGGGTTTGGGGCGCAGCCCCAAGCAGGTAATACTGCGCACGGCGCGCCTCGAG
>JAGWAI010000019.1:0-6206 GCA_021296485.1 Acidobacteriota bacterium | reverse complement strand
AATGGGGTCCCCGCGAGTGGCCGGCGGGGGTTTGGGGCGCAGCCCCAAGCAGGTAATACTGCGCACGGCGCGCCTCGAGGTAAAGAAGTAGCAAGACCCTTCCGGCGGTGAAGTACGGAGGGGGACGACAACATGGAGGTGTCCGTCCCCCAAGCCGCGCACGGCGCGGCCCGCCGGCGACGGAGCGGGGCAATGGGGTCCCCGCGAGTGGCCGGCGGGGGTTCGGGGCGCAGCCCCGAGAGGCAAATGAAGGTAGATTTCACGGACGTAAGCGACATACGGAAGCGGGTCGCGGTCGAAGTGCCGTCCACCACCGTCGATCGGGAAATCGAGCGGCTGTCGCAGCGCTACCGGCGCTCCGTGCGCATCCCGGGATTCCGGCCCGGCAAGGCGCCGGCGAGGCTGGTCCTCCAGCGCATGCGCGAGCAGATTCTCCAGGAAGCCGCGCAGAACCTCGTTCCGAAGGCGGTGGATGACCTGCTGCGGGAGCGCGATATCCGACCCGTCGACACGCCAGATATCCATGACGTCTCGGTCGACGAAGGCCGCCCGCTGACATTCACCGCCACCTTCGAGACGCTGCCGGAGGTCGAAGCCGGGGAATACGACGGGCTTACCCTGCGGCGCAAGCCGATCGAGGTGACGGACGCGAACATCGACGAGGCGCTCGAGCAGCTCCGCGGCCGCGCGGCGCGCGAGGAGCCGGTCGACGGGCGCGGAGCGGCGCACGGCAACCTCGTCACCGTCGACGCGGAGCGCCGCGTGCTGCGCCGGCCTGACGGCGAGACTGGACCGCCGCCCGCACCCGAGCGCCGCTCCGGCGCCCGCATCGAGATTGGCGCTGCGGACAATCCGCCCGGGTTCGACGCGCATCTCGTGGGACTCGAGGCCGGCGCAACGACGCGGTTCACCGTGACGGAGCCGGGCGGCGCCGAAGTCGAGTTCGACGTGCGCGTCACGGCCATCCACGAACGGGTGCTGCCCGACCTCGACGACGACTTTGCACGCGCCGTCGGTTCGCTCGAATCGCTCGCCGATCTGCGCGCGCAGGCCGCGGCGGACCTGCGCGCCCACGCCGAGCGCGAAGCCGACCGCCGCCTGCGCGACGAACTGCTGACCCAGCTTGCCGGCCGCATGCCGGGCGACGTGCCGGAGGGCCTCGTCAACCGCGAGCTCGACCGGCGCCTGGAACGGCTCGCCCGGGAGCTGCTCGCGCAGCGCATCGATCCCCAGCAAACGAACATCGACTGGAACGAGCTGCGGGAGGGCCAGCGGCCCGCGGCCGTCGACACGGTGAAGAGCGCGCTGGTGCTCGACGCGATCGCCGGCCGTGAGCAGATCGAGGCCACGAAGGACGAGATCGACAAGGAGATCGAGCGCCTGGCGGAGCGCGCCAACCGCGGCGCGCAGGCCATGCGAGCCATCCTGGAAAAGGACGACGGCGTCGCCTCACTGGCCCTGGGGATGCGGCGGGAGAAAACGATTCAGCACCTGCTGTCGCATGCTACGATCGTCGAGGCGTGATCGCGGATGGACCGCGCCGACCTGACGCTCCCCGCCCGCACAAGCCGATACCATCCACCGGAACGGAGAGCCATGCCCGAGTCGCAGATGCAACTGATACCGATGGTGGTGGAGCAGACGAATCGGGGCGAACGCGCCTACGACATCTACTCGCGTTTGCTCAAGGACAGCATCATCTTCGTCGGCTCGCCCATCGACGACGCGCTCGCCAACCTGGTCATCGCGCAGATGCTGTTCCTCGAGGCGGAAGACCCGGACCGCGACATCCTGCTCTACCTCAACAGCCCGGGCGGCTCCATCTCCGCCGGTTTCGCCATCTATGACACCATGCAGTTCATCCGCCCGGACGTGCAGACGTACTGCATCGGTCAGGCGGCGTCGATGGCGGCGGTGCTGCTGAGCGCCGGGGCGGCAGGCAAGCGGTTCTCGCTCCCCAACTCGCGCATCATCATCCATCAGCCGTTGATGACCGGGCTGGGCGGCCAGGCGACCGACATCGACATCCACGCCCGGGAAATCCTGCGCATGCGCAAGCGGCTGAACGAGATCCTGTGCCACCACACCGGCCAGCCGATCGAGCGGATCGCCGAGGACACCGAGCGGGACTACATCATGAGCGCGGACCAGAGCCGCGAATACGGTATCATTGACGGCGTGATCGACAAGCGCGGCTAGGGGTCCGCGCGCGATTGCATAGGTGACTCATGCTGCAGAGCGTCACCCAACCCAAGCTATAGATGCCGAAAAAAAGCAGGGATGGCGATGTGCTGCGGTGCTCGTTCTGCAACAAGGACCAGAACGACGTTCGCAAGCTGATCGCCGGGCCGACGGTATTCATCTGCGACGAGTGCGTCGACGTCTGCAACGACATCATTGCCGACGACAACCGGTCGGAGAGCAAGACCGGCCCGCGGTCCGCGCTGCCGGTGCCCCAGGACGTCAAGAAATTCCTCGATCAGTACGTGATCGGCCAGGAACGGACCAAGAAGAAGCTGGCGGTCGCGGTCTACAACCACTACAAGCGCATCGAGATCCAGAAGCAGTCGCGGAACCGCAACGAGCCCGAGCTCACCAAGTCCAACATCCTCCTGATCGGACCTACCGGCACCGGCAAGACGCTGCTGGCCCAGACCCTGGCGCGGCTGCTCGCGGTGCCGTTCACGATCGTCGACGCCACGACGCTCACCGAAGCGGGCTACGTCGGGGAAGATGTCGAGAACATCATTCTCAAGCTGCTGCAGGCGGCCGGCGGCGATACGGAAAAGTGCCAGCAGGGCATCATCTACATCGACGAGATCGACAAGATCTGCCGCAAGGACGAGAACCCGTCCATCACGCGCGACGTGTCGGGCGAGGGCGTGCAGCAGGCGCTGCTGAAGATCCTTGAGGGCACCGTGGCCAACGTGCCGCCGCAGGGCGGCCGCAAGCATCCCCACCAGGAGTTCTTCCAGATCGACACGACGAACGTGCTGTTCATCTGCGGTGGGGCGTTCGTCGGCCTCGACAAGGTGATTCAGCGCCGCCGGGGCAAGAAGACCCTCGGGTTCCAGGCGGACATCCGCCCGCGGACACCGGCCGGCGTCGGTGCGCTGCTCGAGCACGTCGAGCCGGAGGATCTCATCCAGTACGGCCTGATTCCCGAGTTCGTCGGGCGCCTGCCGGTGCTCGGGACGCTGCACGAGCTCGACAAGGCGGCCTTGATCCGGATTCTCACCACGCCGCGCAACGCCATAACCCGCCAGTACCAGAAGCTGTTCGAGTACGAGGGCGTGACGCTCCGCTTTACCGATGACGGGCTCGAAGCGATTGCCGAATGCGCCCTGGAACGCAAGATCGGCGCGCGCGGCCTGCGCATGATCATCGAAGACCTGATGCTGGACCTTATGTACTCGCTGCCGGGACAGAAGAAGGTCAAGGAATGTGTGATTACTCGCGAGGTCGTGCTGGCGAAGGATGCGCCGCTCGCACTCGTCGAAAGGGCAGGATAACGTGGAAGCCTACGAGACACTACCGATTGTTCCCCTGCGCGACGTTGTCGTATTTCCGCACATGATGATGCCGTTCGTCATCGGGCGGCCGTCGTCGACGCGCGCGCTGGAGCATGCGCTGCAGAAGGACAAGCGGATCTTTCTGGCGGCCCAGAAGGACGCCGCCCGGGACGATCCCAACCCGAACGACATCTACACGATGGGCTGCGTCGCCAACATCGTGCAGAGCCTCAAGCTGCCGGACGGCAACGTCAAGGTGCTGGTCGAAGGCGTCGACCGCGCGCGCACCGTGGAGTGGAAGGAAGACAAGGGCTTCTACCGCGTCGTCGCCAAGGTGCTGGCGCGGCCCGCCGAGACCGAGGGCGACGTCGAAGGCACGATGAGCCGTGTGGTGTCGCTGTTCGAGCAGTACGTCAAGCTCTCCAACACGTTGCAGTACGACGCCATGATTGCCGCCGTGCGCGTAGACGACCCGAGCAAGCTCGCCGACACCATCGCCGCGCATCTGGTCGTGGGAATCGAGGAGAAGCAGAACCTCCTCGAGATCATCGCGCCGGTCGAGCGGCTGGTCCGCATCGCCAGCATCCTGGAGATCGAGGTCGACAAGCTGCAGGTGGACCGCCGCATCCAGTCGCGCGGCAGAAGGAGTACTACCTCAACGAGAAGATGAAGGCGATCCAGAAGGAGCTGGGTCGCAAGGAGGACCGCGGCAACGAGATCGACGAGCTCCGCAAGAAGATCGAGGACAGCCGCATGCCGCGCGAGGTCGAGGAGAAGGCGGTCCAGGAGCTGAAGCGGCTCGAGGCCATGCCGCCGATGTCGGCCGAGGCGACCGTCTCGCGCAACTATCTCGACTGGCTGATCGCCGTGCCCTGGCACAAGCGCAGCCGCGAGGCGCGCGACCTGGTCCGCGCGGAGCGCATCCTGAATGAAGACCACTACGGTCTGAAGAAGATCAAGGACCGCATTCTCGAGTTCCTCGCCGTGCGTACGCTGGTCCGCAAGCCGCGCAGCACCATCCTCACGCTGACCGGCCCGCCGGGAGTCGGCAAGACCTCGCTCGCCAAGTCGATCGCGCGGGCCACGAACCGCAAGTTCGTGCGGCTCTCGCTCGGCGGCGTGCGCGACGAGGCGGAGATTCGCGGCCACCGCCGCACCTACATCGGCGCATTTCCGGGACAGCTCATCCAGATGATGAAGAAGGCCGGCACCCTCAATCCGGTCTTTCTGCTCGACGAGGTCGACAAGATGTCGATGGACTTCCGCGGGGATCCGTCGGCGGCACTGCTCGAAGTGCTCGACCCGGAGCAGAACCACACGTTCCTGGACCACTACCTGGACGTCGAGTACGACCTCTCGCACGTGATGTTCATCTGCACCGCCAACGTGCTGCACACCGTGCCGCAGGCGCTGCGCGACCGCATGGAAGTGCTGCAGCTCGCCGGCTACACCGAGCTCGAGAAAATCGAGATCGCCAAGCGGTTCCTGCTGCAGAAGACGCTGAAGGCGACCGGGCTCACCGACAAGAACATCACCTTCACCGACGACGCCTACGAGACGATCATCCGCCGCTACACCCGCGAGGCGGGGGTCCGGAATCTGGAGCGCGAAATCGCCTCCATCTGCCGCAAGGCGGCGCGCAAGGTCGTCACCGCGGGCAAGAGCTTCAGCGAAACGATTGCATCCGAGCAGATCACCGAGTACCTCGGCGTCCCGAAGTACCGGCCGATGCTCGCCGAGCAGCAGAACGAGGTCGGCATCGCCACCGGGCTCGCCTGGACCGAGGCGGGCGGCGAGCTGCTCGTCACCGAGGCGACGCTGATGCCGGGCAAGGGTCAATTGACGCTGACCGGCAAGCTCGGCGACGTGATGCAGGAATCGGCGCAGGCGGCGATGAGCTACGTGCGGACGAAGGCGGAGGAATTCGGTATTCCGAAGCAGTTCAACCGCCGCACGGACGTGCACGTGCACGTGCCGGAAGGGGCGATTCCGAAGGACGGCCCCTCGGCAGGCATCACGATTACGACCGCGCTGGTCTCGGCGCTAGCCGGCATCCCGACGCGGCGCGAGGTCGCCATGACCGGCGAAATCACGCTGCGCGGCAAGGTGCTGCCGATTGGCGGCGTCAAGGACAAGGTGCTCGCCGCGCACCGGGCCGGGCTGAAGACTATCATCCTGCCGAAGGACAACGAGAAGGACCTGGCGGAAATCCCGAAGGATGTGCTGGATACGCTCGACCTGTACATGGTCGACGGGATGGACGAGGTGCTGCGCATCGCCCTCTCCGAACCGATGCGGCCCAACCTGCCGGAAGACGGCGAGTCGGTCACGATCAAGCCGGCGGAAGGTCGGATTACCCACTAGCACCTGGCGGCGCTTGCCGTGAAGGTCCTCAGCGGAGAGTTCGTCACCAGCGTGGCGGCCGGTGGCGCGTTGCCTGCCGAAACGCACGCGGTCGTCGCGCTCGTGGGTCGTTCCAACGTCGGCAAGTCGACGCTCGTCAACACGCTTGCAAGACAGCGCATCGCCCGCGCCGGCGCCACCCCCGGGACCACTCGGCTGCTCAACGTCTACCGCCTGCGCATCTCCACCGCCAGTCGCGGCTCCATCGGCATCAGCCTGATCGACCTGCCGGGGTACGGCTATGCGCGCGGAACCCGGCAGGCGGGACAGGGCTTCGAGGCGCTGACCACC
>JAGWAI010000018.1:21291-23776 GCA_021296485.1 Acidobacteriota bacterium | reverse complement strand
CCCCGGCGTCGTCGTAGCCGAGATAGCGGTCGTAGTAGTCGCCGGTGCTCAGCGACAGCCCGGTATCCGCCAGCACGTCCTGAAATGCGGCCAGGTGCGCCGGCTCCGTGTCGGCGATGACGCCGTCGAAGTCGAATACGATCCCGCGCAGAGGCATCGGCCGCCGCTCAGTTGCCGTCCGCGTCGGGATCGGCTGCAGCGGCGGGCAGCCCGCCGACGGGAAAGCGCTGCTCCTCGACGGGCGGAAGCCGTTCGCCCGCCCGAATCGGCGTCGGCAGCCGGTTTTCGGGGGGCGGGAAGGGGCAGTCGAACTGCTCGTCGTAGTAGCAGGTGGGGTGATAGGCGCGGTTGAAGTCGAGGTTGTAGATGCCGGTCGGCGTGCGGTCGAGATCGAGATAGCGGCCGGCGGCATACGTTTCCTCGCCGCTGGTCTCGTCGCGGAACGGGATGAACAAACGCATTTCGTCGCGGGCGGTCAGATCGACGAGCGCCGCCAGCGAGCGGGACTCTCCGTGCAGCGTGAATTCGAGCGTGCCGACGCGCTGCATCGGCCGCGACTGGCCGGTCGACGTCGGCACCTCGAACACCGGCTGCTCCGCGGCCAGGTTCAGGTGCGCCGGGACGCGATAGGCGAGATCCGGCTCGTAGTAGCGCACCGGCAGCATCCAGGAACGGCGGTCGAGCGGCACGGGCGAGTCGGACCCTTCCGCCAGGAAACGGTTCATGGCGGCGCGCTCCTCGACCAGTTGGTCCAGGTAGCCTTCTTCGTCCGGCGGTCCCGGACCGCAGGCGCCCGCGGCCAGCACCGCCGCGGCCCACGCGGCGGCGCACCACGTCAGTCTTGCAACAGCCATCTTCAGAATATGTAGCCCCCGCGCGCAACCGCTTCGTCGGCCAGCCGCCGGCGGATGGCGACGGTGTTTACCGGATTGACCTTGAGCAGCCGCCGCAGCGCCGCCAGGTGCGTGCGCAGCGTGTCGCCCTCCGCCATCGCGGCGATCGCCGAACGGGCTGCGGTCTCGATCCGCACCGCGGCGTCGCTGACGAACGCGCGCGTCGCGTCGGCCTGCAGCGCGCCCGCGCCCGACTCGCCCGCGCCCAGCGCCCGGTGCACCATGCTCTCGGCCGCGTACGTGTCGATCAGAATATCGGCTTCCAGCGACAGCACCTCCTGCTGGTCCGTCAACTTCTCGCCGTACGTCTGCATGGCAAGACCCAGCACCGCCAGACCGGCCTTCTTGAACATCCGCACCGCGGCGATCTGCGGGGCGAGGTGGCTGTCGTCGGGCGCCGCCGGCGGGGCCGGCGAGAGGATCTCGTCCTGCAGCTTCCTGGCGGCCGAGATCAGCGGCAGGTGCCCCTTCAGCGCGCGGCGCACCAGCATGCCCGGTATCAGCAGCCGGTTGATCTCGTTGGTTCCCTCGAAGATCCGGTTGACGCGCGCGTCGCGGTAGTGGCGCTCGGCCGGGTAGTCCCGGACGTATCCGTTGCCGCCGTGTATCTGGACGTTCTCGTCGAGGACATAGTCGAGGATCTCGCTGCCGGCCACCTTGAGGATAGACGATTCGATGGCGTGCTCCTCCAGCGCCGCGAGCAGCGCCGCCTCGTGTCCGCCTTCGTGCCCTTCCATGTCGGCGTCGATCAGCCCGGCTGTCCGGAACACCATCGACTCGATGGCGTACGTGCGGATGGTCATCTCGCCCAGCTTGTGCCTGATCGCCCCGAAGCCGGCGATCGGCTGGCCGAACTGCCGCCGCTGGGCCGCGTAGCGGGCCGCCTCTCCGATGGCGCCGCTAGCGCTACCGACCGTGGACGCCCCGAGCTTGAAGCGGCCGAAGTTGAGGACGTTGAAGGCGACCTTGTGTCCCTTGCCGATCTCCCCCAGCAGGTTCTCCGCGGGCACGTGTGCGTCCTGGAAGATGACCGGCGTGGTAGAGGAGCCGTTCAATCCCATCTTGTGCTCTTCGGCCCCGGTCGACACGCCCTCGAAGGCGCGCTCGACGATGAACGCCGTGAACTGCTCACCGTCCACCTTCGCGAACACGATATAGACGTCCGCAAAGCCACCGTTGGAGATCCACATCTTCTCGCCGTTGAGCCGGAAGCTGCCGTCCGGCTGGCGGTCGGCGCGCGTCTTGGCGCCCAGCGCGTCCGAACCGGACCCCGCCTCGCTGAGACAGTAGGCGCCGACGCATTCGCCGCTCACCAGCTTCGGGAGATAGCGCTGCTTCTGTGCCTCGGTGCCGAAGGCCAGGATCGGCAGGATCGCCAGGCCCGTCTGCGCGCCGAACGTCGTGCTGAACGAGCCGGCCTCGCCGAAGCGGCCCGCAATGACTGCCGTCGTCACCGTGTCGAGCGGAAAGCCGCCGTACTGCTCGGGAACGTCCGTGCCGAGGATGCCGAGCTCGCCGCAGCGCTGCAGCAGCCGCCGCGCGAGGTCCCAGTCCTTCGCTTCGAGCTCGTCGTTCCGCTCCAGGACCTCCGC
>JAGWAI010000018.1:20798-21274 GCA_021296485.1 Acidobacteriota bacterium | reverse complement strand
AGTCGCTGCTCCTCGGTCATCCGCTCCGGGGTGAACGAGTTGCCCGCGGGAAGGTCCTCGAGCAGCCAGCTGCCGCCCCGCACCGCCGTTGCTACCGCTTCTGACATTGACTCTCCTCGAATCCGCTGCCTGCCTTACAGGCGCTCGAAAATGCCGGCCGCGCCCATGCCGCCGCCGACGCACATCGTCACCAGGCCGTAGCGGCCGTTCCTGCGCCGCAGCTCGTGCAGCAGCGTCGCCGTCAGCTTTGCCCCGGTGCAGCCGAGCGGGTGGCCCAGCGCAATCGCGCCGCCGTTCACGTTCAACACGTCCGGATCGATCGGCAGCTCCTTGAGGCAGGCCAGCACCTGCGCCGCGAACGCCTCGTTCAGCTCCACCAGATCGATGTCGTCCAGGGTCAGGCCCGCCAGCCGCAGCGCCTTGCGCACGGCGGGCACGGGACCGAGGCCGAAGAGCTCCGGCTTGACGCCGGCCGT
>JAGWAI010000018.1:0-20738 GCA_021296485.1 Acidobacteriota bacterium | reverse complement strand
GCGCCGTCGCTCATCTGCGACGAGTTGCCGGCCGTAACCGTGCCGCCGGCGCGGAACACGGGCCGCAGCCCGGCGAGCGCTTCCGCGGAGGTGTCGCGCCGCGGTCCCTCGTCGACGGCGAAGGCGGTCTCCGTGACGTGCGGCGCCCCCCCATGGCCGTTCGCGCCGTCAACCGCACGCACCGGGACGGGCACGGTTTCTTCCGCAAAGCGGCCGGCGTCGATGGCCGCAATCGCACGTTCGTGGCTGCGCAGTGCGAAGGCATCCTGCTCGTCGCGGGAGATGTTGGACGCCGCGGCGTGGTTCTCCGCCACCAGGCCAGTGGCGAGGTAGACGTCCGGGTAGCTGTGCATCAGCTCGGGGTTCGGCGCGACCTTGCGCCCGCCCATGGGGATCAGGCTCATCGATTCGGTCCCGCCGGCGACGATGGCGGTGGCCGTGCCGCTCCTGATGCGTTCGGCGGCAAAGGCAATTGCCTGCAGGCCGGAGGAGCAGAAGCGGTTGATGGTCACCGCCGCGCTCTCGACCGGGACGCCGGCCCGCAGGCTGGCGATGCGCGCCACGTTCATGCCCTGCTCCGCCTCGGGCATCGCGCAGCCGAGGATGACGTCGTCGATCTCGGCCGGGTCGAGCTCGGGCGCGCGCCGCAGTGCCTCGCCGATGGCGACCGCCGCCAGCTCGTCGGGCCGCGTGGTGCGCAGCGTGCCGGCCGGCGCCTTGCCCGCGGGCGTGCGGACGGCTGCCACGACGACCGCGTCGTTCATGGTGCGATTCCTTCCATATGTTCCGATTGTAGCGTCCGCGAGCTAGTTTCTGAGGGTCTTTCCCGTCTTCAGCGTATGCGCCATGCGCTGCTGCGTGCGCGCCTCGCCGCACAGGCTGAGGAACGCCTCGCGTTCGAGGTCGAGCAGATACTGCCCGGACACCGCCGTGGCGTGCGGGATGGCGCCGCCCGCCAGGATGTGCGCCAGCTTGCGCCCGATCAGCGCATCGTGATCGCTGATCCAGCCGCCCCTTCGGGCGAGGTGGACGCCGAGCTCGAGCGTAGCGCGCATGTCGTCGCCGCCGACCTGGATTGGCCGTGGCGGCGGCGGGAGATATCCGCCGCGCGCGAGCGCGAGGGCGCGCGCCTTGGCGTCCGCCAGCAGGCGCTCGCGGTTCATGGTCACGCCGTCCGTGTCGCGCAACAGGCCGAGCCGTTTCGCGTCCGCCGCGCTCGTGGAAATCTTGGCGAAGCCGATCAGCTCGAAGACGTGCTGCACCAGCGGCTGCGGGTCGCCGGCGCCGGCCCGCAGGTGGTCCATCGCCCGCGCCAACAGCTCCTTCGTCCCGCCGCCGGCGGGGATCAGCCCCACGCCCGCCTCGACCTGGCCCATGTAGGATTCCGCGGCGGCCTGCGCCTGGTCGCCGTGCAGCACGATCTCGCAGCCGCCGCCGAGCGTCAGACCGGCCGGCGCGACCACGACCGGGACAGCGGCGCTGCGCAGTCCGGTAACCGCGGACTGGAAGGTCCGCACCATCAGATCGATTTCGTTCCAGTTCTCCTCCTGCGCTTCGAGCAGCACCAGCATCAGGTTGGCGCCGGCCGAAAAGGCCGCGGCGTCGTTGCCGACCACCAGCGCTTCGAATCCTTGCTCCGCCTCGCGCACGCCCAGCCGCAACATGTCGACGATGTCGCCGCCGATGGCGTTCATCTTGGAGTGGAACTCGACCGCCAGCACGCCGTCGCCCAGATCCACGAGGCTGGCGCCCGCGTTCCGCCGGACCGGAGGCCGCTCGGCCGCGGCCGCGCGCAGGATCCGGAGCTCCGGCCCGCGGGTCTCGCGCACGGCATCCATGTCGCGGACCGCTGGCGGCGCCGCGGACAACCCGCACGCCTCCAGCACGACGTCCGCGCCGATTTCCTCCCACAACTCGAACGGCCCCAGTTCCCAGCCGAATCCCCAGCGCATGGCGCGGTCCACGTCGCCCGTGGAGTGGGCCATGGCGGGCGCCGCCTCAGCGGCGTATACGAGCGTCCTGCCGAGCCGCCGGCGCGGCCGCGGTCCAGCAGCAGCGTGCGAATACGCGCTGGCAGATCGTCGATGGCCTGCGCGGCGTCTATGGCGGGAAGTTGCGGGGATTGGCGCGGGCGGTAGGTCAGCGACGCCGGATCGAGCGTCAGGATCCGGCTGCCCTCCGGCGTGCGCTCCTTGCGGTAGAAGCCCTGGCCCGCCTTTTCGCCGATCCAGCCGCGCTCGATGAGGCTGTCAACCAGCGCCGGCAGCCGAAAGCTGCCGCGTTCCGTCTCGTCGGTGAGCCGGCGGTTCAAATCGCCGGCCACGTGCGCCAGGATGTCCAGGCCGGCGATGTCCATCGTACGGAAGGTGGCGCTCCTGGCGCGGCCGATGAGCGGTCCGCTCAGCGCGTCGATCTCCTCGACGGTGAACTGACCGTCCGCCAGCAGCTCCAGTGTGCGCGCCGCGCCGTACATGCCGATCCGGTTGGCGATGAAGCCCGGCGTGTCCCTGGCGACCACTACGCCCTTGCCGAGCGCGAAGTCGGCGAAGCGGGCGATGCGATCCACCACCTCCGCGGCGGTGTCCCTGGTCGGAATGATTTCCAGCAGTTGCAGGTAGCGCGGCGGGTTGAAGAAGTGCGTGCCGAGCCAGTGCCGGCGGAATGCCGGCGAGCGGCCCTCAGCG
Source organism: Acidobacteriota bacterium (assembly GCA_021296485.1). Lineage (GTDB taxonomy): Bacteria > Acidobacteriota > Vicinamibacteria > Vicinamibacterales > UBA8438 > JAAXGX01. The sequence continues at coordinate 18,054 of JAGWAI010000018.1, read as the reverse complement.
ATGTCGGCAACAGGAATGCCCGACGTATTGGAGCTGACGACCGCATCCGTGCCGCGGTGCGGCTCCACCTGCGCCAGCAGCGCCTGCTTGATGTCGAGCCGCTCCACGACCGCTTCCATGATCCAGTCGCAGCCGGCCAGCCGTGGGAGGTCGCTGTCGAAGCCGCCCGTGGTGATGAGCCGCGCGGCGTCGCGCGTGAAGAACGGGTCGGGCTTGAGTTTCCGGGCCCGCTTCAGCCCGGCCGCAGCGGTTTCGGCATCGAGGTCCAGCAGCAGGACCGGAACGCCGGCGTTCGCCAGGTGCGCGGCAATCTGGGCGCCCATGGTGCCCGCTCCCAGCACCGCTGCAGTCCGCACGTGTGCCATCAATAGGAATCGTACAAAAAAAGGGCGGGGCGCATGCCCCGCACCTTTGTTCCCCTCTTGCGCCGCTCCCGGCGCGTGCCCGTCAGGGGAGGGCGGCAAGCGTAGCCGATGCCTGGGCGCCTTCCTCCGAGTTCGGGGCGAGCTCGACCACCTTCTGGAAGTGCGCCTTGGCGGTGTCCATGTCGCCCTTGTTCAGTGCCACCAGCGCCAGCTTGAACACCGGCTTTTCCCAATTGGGATCGACCATGGCGGCCTTCTCGTACCACTCGGCGGCCGTGTCCACCGCGCCCTTGGCGAACTCCAGCTCACCCAGGTTGTAGAGGTCTTCCTTGGACGCGTCCAGGCCGGACGCGGCGGCCGCCAGCTCCGCGCCGGCCGCCTCGAAGTCGCCCATCGCCAGCTTGGTGCGCGCGATGTCGGCCTTGATGCCCTCGTTGTTCGGGTCGTCGGCCAGATGCGTCTCGAAGGCGCGCAGCGCCGCGTCGTAGTCGCCGGCCGCGCGGTGCGCCTGGCCGATCTGCGTATAGATGTTCGTCAACTGCGGCAGCTTCTCCACCAGCGACTCGTACCCGGCGATGGCTGCATCCCAGTCCTCGGAGTTGAACGCAGCGTCGGCCGCCTCGAGCTCCGCCTCGATCACTTCGGGGTCCAGCCCCTCCATTGCTTCCTCGCCCAGCGCCTGGACCAGGGCGTGCCGAACCCTGACAAGCTCGAAGTCGACCGGCGGCGTCGAAGACTGGGTGACGTTAACTGTGCCGAAGTCCTCGTTGTAGCCCTCGAGCGCGGCGGTGACCGTCCATTGTCCGCTCGCGAAGCCGATGAGCGAGAAGCGCCCGTCGTCGTCGGTGGTCGTCTCACGGACCGGCGGGTTGGCGTCCGGCTTCTCGGCGCGGATCTGGACACCGACAAGCGGATTTCCGTCCTCGTCCACGACCTGCCCGCTCATGCGGCCGCTTTGCGCCAGCGCGGGCACGGAGATGCCGACCAGCAACGCGGCGACAACGAGATGACGGACGACGAAGATTAGACGGGACATGGCAGCACTCCTCTTGGCGTACATGAAAAGAGATAGTGGAGTATATCTGATCGTCGCGTATCCTACACTGGTGCGCATGACACGCAAGCTCACCTGGTTGACGGCCCTGTTGGTTGCCGCACTGAGCGGCCTGGCTGCCTGCGGCACTGCCGAGGTAGTTGAGGAAGCGCCGCCGGCCGCGGCGCCGGACGCCGCCGCACCCGCCGGGTTGCCGACGGCCGGCCCCGACAGTGCCGGGATGTCCGCCGCCGGCCTGGACCGCATCCGCCCGGCGATGCAGGCCTACGTCGACGACGGGCGCCTTGCCGGCGTCATGACGCTGGTCGCCAGGCGCGGGCAGGTGGTGCACTGGGACGCGGTCGGCCTACGCGACGTGGCAACCGACGATCCACTCGAGCCGGATGACATCTTCCGCATCTACTCGATGACGAAGCCGATCACCAGCGTCGCGACGATGATCCTGGTCGAGGAAGGCAAGGTGGCGCTCGACGACCCCGTGTCGCGCTTCATACCCGAATTCGGCGACGTCGTGGTCCTGACGGACGCCGGGGAGCGCGTCGCGCCGGATCGCCCGATTACCATCGAGCACCTCCTCACCCATACGTCGGGGCTTACCTACGGCTTCTTCGGCGACTCGCCGGTCGACCGCCAGTACAACGAATCGGGTTTCTTCACCCATGCGGTGGGCCTCGAAGACTTCGCCCGGCAGGCGGCGGCGCTGCCGCTGCTGGCCAGCCCGGGCGACCGCTGGAACTACGGCGTCTCGACAGACATCCTGGGCCGCGTGGTGGAGGTCGCGTCCGGCCGGCCGTTCGATGCTTTCCTGCGCGAGCGGATCCTGGAGCCGCTGGGGATGGATGACACGGGCTTCGTCGTGCCCGCGGACAAGCGCGACCGCTTCACCGGCCACTACCAGCCGCAGGACGGCGCGTTGCAGCTGGTGGATTCGCCGGTGGACGGCGAGTACACGCGAGCCCCCGCCTGGCTGTCAGGCGGCGGCGGGCTCACCTCGACCGCGTCCGACTACATCCGCTTCGCGCAGATGCTGCTGCAGGACGGCCAGTTGGAGGGCGTACGCATTCTGGCGCCGGAGTCCGTGCGGACGATGCGCGCAAACCGGCTGCCGGAGGCGCTGGTACCGATCCAGCTCGGCACGTTCCTGAGTCCCGGCTACGGGTTCGGGCTCGGTTTCGCCGTGGTCGTTGACGCGGAATCGTCGCCCGAGCCGGACAACGACGGCGTGTTTCGCTGGGCCGGCGCGGCGAACACCTTTTTCTGGATCGACCCCGAGGCCGAGCTGATAGGCATGGTCTGGACCCAACTCAACCCGTTTGCGGCGTACGACCTCGAGCGCGAGTTCCAGACGCTTGTCTACGAAGCGCTCGAGTGATGCGGTGCACCACCGGGAGTCCGCGGTGAATCCCGCGTCGCATGGCGACGGGGAAGCGCCCGGCGGACAAGGCGCGAGGAGCGAGCCGCCAGTGTTCGGCGCCCGCGTATTCCGTCACCAGGCAAGCGGTGTCACAAGCCTCGAACACTCGATACGCACCACGTGACGGCGGCCGAAGCGGACCAGGAAGCGTGCCTCCTCTGGAAACGGCTCCGGACTCCACGGACAGCACCAGGCAACCTCAATGAGGCAAGACCACGAGGGTGGTCACCGCAACCAGATCTTCCCCGCAAGAAACAGATTGCGGCAGTCCGTTGCATCTCCCATGATGTGGCTGTCGTCGTCCAGCGCACCACTGCCCCTGTCGCCTTCGAAGCGAGTGTCGTCGCAGTCGCCGTCGTTTGCATAATCTCCGGAATCATCGCCGAAATCGACGCCTGCCGCCGCGGCGTACGCCTCCGCGTCAAGGGAGATTCTCCCGGCAAGAAAGAGATTGCGGCAGTCCGTTGCATCTCTCATGATGTGGCTGTCGTCGTCCAGCGCACCACGGCCCCTGTCGCCTTCGAAGCGAGTGTCGTCGCAGTCGCCGTCGTTTGCATAATCTCCGGAATCGTCGCCGAAATCGACGCCTGCCGCCGCGACGTACGACTCTGCGTCAAGGGAGATTCTCCCGGCAAGAAAGAGATTGCGACAGTCCGTTGCATCTCTCGTGATGTAAGCACTGCTATCCGATGCAGTACGGCCCCTGTCGCCTTCGAAGCGTATGTCGTCGCATTCTCCGTCGTTCGCATAACGTCCGGAATCGTCGCCGAAATCGATGTCTGTTTCGGTTGGCCGCTCCGCCTCCGCCGCCTGCTCCGCCTCCGCCGACCGCTCTGCTTCCACAGCCCGCTCCTCCTCCGCTGCGCGCGCCGCGTCCCCAGCCTCCTCCTTGCGTTCGCTCTGCGCGAGCGCTGGCGCTGCGAGGCCCGCCAGCAGCACCGCGACGATGAAACCTTGAGCGACGTAGCGTAGACAGGACATGGCGGCGCTTCTCCTCACGTGAACCGGGACAACCGACAGCACCAGGCAACCTCGCCAAGGCAAGACCACGATGGTGGTCACCGCAACCAGATTTGCCCGGCAAGAAAGAGGTTGCGGCAGTCCGTCGCGTCTCTCCGGACGTAGTCATCGTTGGCTTCCCACGCAGCACTACCCCTGTCGCCTTCGAAGCGGGTGTCGTCGCAGTCGCCGTCGTTCGTATAATCTCCGGAATCGTCGCCGAAATCGATGCCTGACGCCGCCCCCGCTGCCCGCCCGGTGTAGGAGATTCTCCCGGCACGGAAAAGATTGCGGCAGTCTGTTGCGTCTCTCATGATGTGGCTATTGCTATCTATCGCCCCACCACCCCTGTCGCCTTCGAAGCGTATGTCGTCGCAATCGCCGTCGTTCGCATAATCTCCAGAATCGTCGCCGAAATCGATGCCTGCCTCCGTTGCCCGCACCGCCTCCGCCTCTGCTGCCTCCGCAGCCTCGGCTGCCGTCCGCTCCGCCTCTGCTGTCACGGCCTCCGCTCGGAGCACTGCCGCGCTCTCGCGGTCCAGATAACCCGTTGCAACCATCCCGCGCGCCGCCTGCCACTCCCGCAGTGCCGCCCGCGTCTGCGGCCCGAACTGCCCATCCGGTTCACCCACGTCGAATCCTGCCGCCGCCAGCCCCGTCTGCAGCAACAGACGCGCCGCTACGTCGAGGCCCAGCCCGTCTTCGATCACCTCCTGCGCCGGCTTCGCTGCGGCGGCGTCGCCACTCCGCTCGGCGGTCGGTATGCCGCCTGCGCCGTCAGGATCGGCACCGGTCGAAGGCGCCAAAGGGAGCGAGCCATCGACGGCCGGGCCGCCTTCCCGCTCCGCATCGGAACCGCTCCCGTTCGAGGTTGCGATCAACGCCATCGCAAGCGCCACGCTCAATATCCCCGCGGCCGCCGCAGCAGGTAACAACCATCGCCGGGACATCGCCCCACCGCTGCGCGGGAGCTCGTCGCCGCCAGCGCTGCTCGTCGGGGCTTCCGACCCGACCCGTAGGCCCGTACCGACACGTGACGCGGCCGCCGCCACGCGCGTAGCCGGCATGTCCAGCAGTTCCCGCCACTCTTCCAGGCTCTGCGGCCTGTCGCCTTCGGTCACCGCCAGCGCCGCATCGATCGCCTTCGCCAGTCTGGCGCTCACTCGCCGGCGCGCCACCTCTGTCAGCGGCCGCAACCGGTCGTTCCGGACGCGCTCCGTGGCGTCCTCCGGCACTTCGCCGCCCAGTGCCCAGTAAGCAACCGCCCCGAGCGCGTAGATGTCCGTCCACGGACCCTGATTTCCCCGTGCGCTGTACTGTTCGATCGGGGCATACCCCGGCGTCAGAACCGCCGTAACCGACCGCGAGTGCCGTCCTATCGCCTGCCGCGCCGCTCCGAAGTCGATCAGCACCGGCGTGCCGTCAGGATGCACGATCACGTTTCCCGGCTTGATGTCCCGATGCAGCAGACCCGCCGCATGCACCACCGACAACCCGTCGGTGAGCGCCGCCAGCATGTCCCGCACCCGCGCCTCCGACAGCGGACCCTCCGCGTCCACTTCCGCCGTGAGCGTCCGGCCCTCCACGTATTCGGTCACCAGGTAGGCCGTCCCGTAAGCCTCGAACACCCGATACACACGCACCAGGTGCGGGTGGTCGAAGCGCGCCAGGATGCGCGCCTCCTCCAGAAACCGCTCCAGACCCCACCGGTAGTCCTCCGTGTCTCCGGCCGTCCGCGGCCCGATCGTCCTGTCGCCTCGCCGCGTTCCCCAGTCCCGCGGAAGGTATTCCTTCACCGCCCGCCACGTATCCAGCGACAGGTCCCGCGCCAGATACGTGACGCCGAATCCGCCTGCCCCCAGCACCCGCTCTATCTCGAACTCGTCCAGCCGCGTCCCCGGCGCCAGTGCATCACCCGCGTCGGTCATCACTTTCTCCCTTTCCGCCACGGGCGCGGCGGCGGTTCTTTCTCGAGCACCTCGCCCGTCTCCGGATCGCGCACCAGTCCTCGGCTCGGATCCAGCGCGTCTTCCGCCGCCGGCGCGGGACCGGCCTCGTCGCCGGACGCATCCGCGCCGTCCCGCGGACACAACGCATCGAGCCGCGCGGCAGTCATCTGGCAGTCGCCGAAGCGAATGCTATCGGTTGGTTTCACGAACGTCTGGCGCACCGGGCGCCACTCGTCGCCAACCAGCACGAACGTTCCGTTCGTCGTGGCGCGGTCCGTAACGTACAGATGCCCGTCAGGCAGACGCACGATCTCGGCGTGGCGCCTCGACACGCTGGCATCCTCCAGCAAGATATCGCACCCCCGAGCGCGCCCGACGACGTAGGTCCTTATTCGAGACATGCCGATGGTCGCTCGCCGATCTGTCTCGGGTGGAGCGCGAACAGGTCCAGCGCCGACATGCTGACGATGTTGATCTCGCGGCTGCGCCTCTTCATCGCTGTGCCCGTGTCGTTCGTCAGGTCATGGTCGGACGTGTTGTACGGACAGCGCCTCCATGGCGCCGAACCGGACAGCGTCGCCCGGGGCGATAGCGGTCGGCTTGAACGGGTCGAGCGCCACGTCGTTGACGCGGGTCCCGTTGCTTGAATTGAGATCCTCGATGTAGAAGCCGCGATCGTCGCGCGTCACGCGGGCGTGGCGCCGGGAAATGGTGGGATGCGCAGCGACGCCGTCCACCAGCGCGTCGTAGCTGCCGATCACGAACCCGCCCGCGGCACGGCCGAGGCCGGCGTCCCGCACCTGAATATCTCCCGCCTTGCCCCCGGTCGCGGCAAGCAGAAGCACCGGGGCGCCGGTTGGCTCGAAACGGGCGGGGCCGGACGCGACCCCCGCCGCTGCGCGGCGCCGGCCGACCCCGAGGCGTTCTGCGCGGCCCAGGCTTCGCACGCTGCGCGACGCCCGCTCCACCACCCGCAAGACCTCGCGGCGCGGCCTCCGCAACCCCAGCAGCAGCCCCAGCAGCGCGACCGCGCCCACGCCCAGCGCCAGCCACGTGACACGCCTCACGGCAACCGCGGCGGCTTCCGTGTCCTCGCCTAGTGCGTCCGCCGTCTCGGCCGCGGCTGCGGCGGCGGCCTCAGCCGCTGCGGCGGCGCCTCTCGCCGTGTCCGCAATGGCTGCCGCTTGTGCCGCCGCGCCCTCGCACGATGCATCGGTCGTGTTCGGCTCGATGCCGTTTATCCGTAGCTCGCGCACCGCCTCGGTGATGCGCGACGCCACGAACGTGCCCTGCGCCGACGGGAAGCCGGCGGTGTTCACACCGATCACGACGCCGCAGTCATTGACCAGTGGACCGCCGCTGTTGCCCGGGTTGATGTCCGCGCTGTGCTGAATGATCTCCAGAGCCTGAGCCTGACTTATGGTTTCGTCCCACGGGGCCGTGTGCAGGCGGCCGATCACGCCCTCCGTCGACGTCACGTCGTGGGTCGCGCTGATCGCATCCGCCACGCCCGGATATCCCAGCGCCCACACTCTCTCCCGTGTCTCTGGCGCCATCGTCCCGAGCGCGGCCGGCGGCAACGTCAGGCCGTCCACGGCCAGTAGAGCGAGATCGAGCGCTTCGGATGACCAGATCATGCGTGCGCGCTTCTCATCCGTATGGGCCGACACCACGGCGATGGTCCGCTGCGCCTTCACGACGTGCCAATTGGTCAAGACCCGTTCCGATGCAACCACCGACCCGCTGCCGGTGCCACGGTCGCCGACAACCCGCACCACGCTTTCTTCGACCTCGTCGAGCGCGGCAGGTTGAGCCGTAGCGGTTCCGACCATCAGGAACAACGCCCATCCCGCCATCGCCAGGATCTCGACATTTCGCACGGCTTCTCTCCTGACGCTGCTCCTCCTGACACGGCGCCCCGGCGGGCACGTAGATTACGCCTGCGAGGTCACGGTGAACGTCGGACTGCCGCTGCGCGGCCGCCGCCCGCCCTCATCGGCGTACGTCTCGACACCTCCGCCGCGTCACGCCGCCGGCGCTTCGATATCGGCCGCGTGGTCGCCGCGCGGTGCTCGAACCGGCTACGGACGGCAGCCGCCGCCACGTGCCGGTACACGATGACGGTCGCGTTGTCCTGCGACGGCTTGTTGACCTCCTCGACAGCCTCCAGCAGCGTCGACACCATGACGGCGGCAGACGTACGGCACGCGGCGCACAGGCGCCGAATTTCATCCTCGGGGAGCGTTTCCAGCCCGTCACTGGCCAGCACGATCCCGTCGCCGACCGCCAGCGGGACCGGCGGGGCAGCCTCGTCCACCAATGATAGCTTCTCGCCGGTCAAGGCCGAACGAAGCTGGTGGGTCGCGCCTTCCTGGATCTCCTCCTCCGTCATGCGGCCGAGCCGCACCAGGTCCTCCAGGACGGGCCGCATGGAATGGTCGGCGTTCAGCCGGTGCATCCCACCGTCGTCGCCGCTGCGCAGCCGCCACAGCGGCGAATCGCCCACGCTGATCCAGTGCGCCGCCGCGTCGTCCGTCACCACGCACGCCGCCAGTGTGCATCCCATGCCAGCGTACTGTACATCCTCCGCCGCGCACCGGCCGATGGCGTTGTTGGCCGCATCGAGCGACGCCCGGAGGCGCGCGGCGACACCGCCGGTCGCCTGCCCGAATGTGTCGACGAATGTCGACACCGCGAGCCGGCTCGCCCGGGCGCCCCCTCGGTGTCCGCCCATGCCGTCAGCCACCACCAACAGCAGATCGCAGCCGTCGGGATCCCGGTCCGGATACCCGGTAATCCTGAAGTCATCTTCCTGGTACGCACGCGTGCCCGCGATCTGGTCACCCGCGAGCAGATCGGCGAACCCCGACAGATTGGCACTCCGCCCGTCAGTCACGATCCGGCTCATCCTGCCACGAGAAATTGACGCCGCAAAGCGGCACGAAACGGAGCACGGTATTGCCTATCTGTACGTGCGTCAGCGGCTCGAGTTCGCGCGGCTCCAGCACTGGCTCGTCGTTGACGTACGTCAGGTTCGTACCGCCACCGTGCTGGACGTAAAACTTCTGGCCGCGCGGATCGTACGTGATGGCACCGTGATTGGTGCGCGAGATCATGGCGTCGCCGTAGTCGAGTGATACGCGCTCCGCCGGATCCCGTCCGATTGAGTTGACACCCATCCCTAGCGTGGCCACGCGGCCCTTGCCCGGCCCGTCGACAATCACCAGCCAGCCTACCGGCGGATCGATGATGGGATCATCCGCGGTCGACGAATCACGTCGCGCCGCCGGATCTGTGCCATCTCGGGCGGGGGCGTCGCGCCGATCTTGGCGGAACAGCCGGGTTTTTTCGGCGTCCGGCGTGGCCTGCCGACTCCGGGCTGGTGTCGTCGGCGCACCATCCCGGCCGGCGTCGCGCGATCCGCCCCGCGGCTGAGTCCGTGCCCCGTGCCGCGTGTCGGCCGGCCGGGCGATGTCCGCCGTGCGCCGGGGGAGGGCGAATTCGGTCTCGTCCTCGGCGCGCGGGTCGGTTTCGGACTGCCGGGTCAGCGTCGTGCGCTGGTCGACGATGTTGCCGTCAGCGTCGAGCCGTACGGGCATGCTGTGCCTCCCTGTGTGCTGACCCCGCCAGGCCGCTGCTTCACGAGCGCCGTTCGTATAGGCGGTTGACGAGGTTCTTGAGACAGTACTGACCTACGCGGTTGAGCGCGCCTTCTTCACGCCCCTGCACCACGTGCATCACGAGCATGATCATGGCCGATTGCAGCAGGGCAAGCAGCGTCGTGTAGAACGCGACCCCGAGCTCGCCGGTCAGACTTGTCATCATCTGCGGTCCCAGCTCCGTCATGTTCCCACCTGGATCGATGCCCGCGAACAGCACGCCGGCGCTGCGCAGCGCGAACGCGATGCCTATGACCGTGCCGATGAAACCGAGTGTCGGAATGAGCCAGACGAGGTACCGCAGCACGTTGTACCGCAGCTCGGTCTCATGCTGGTAGAGATCCATCGACGAATTGAAGATCGCGTTGACCTGGTTGATCGATCCGCTGCTCTGGAACTGCAGCATGACGCTGGTCAGCAGGCGCTGCATCCAGTACCGACCGCCGGGGTCCGACTGGCGCACGCGGCGGTAGATGGGTCCGATGTCCTGCCGGCGCAGGACGGTCTCGTCATCTTCGGGCAGCAGGTTCAGCCGAAGCTGGTCCTGCTCGCCGACGCTTGCAAGATGCCGGATGACCAGCTCGCCCGCCGCCACGAAGAACACGATCCACATCAGGTTCTGGATCGTGAAGGGGTAGGGAAACGATTGCGTGTTCAGATCGAGTAGCAGGTCGCCGGCGATGCTGCCAGGGTCGGCCGGCAGCAGCAGCGACAGCAAACCGATCCAGACAACGCCGGCCGAAACTGACCCCGCTGTTACAACCGCCCGCGTGCGCATGGCCCTATCTCCCGCAGCGGCCGCTCGGGTCGCAGAGCGCTTCGCGGACCACCGGCCACCGGTCATCGCACATCAACGTTCCCGTCCCCGTCCACAACCACCGTGGCGACTTGCCGCCTTTCGTCTTCCCTGAGCAAGTTGATTGTCGGCAGCTCCTCCCGGCCGTGCGAATGCACGACAGATCCGCGGACGGCCACGACATCGCTAGACCCGCTGAAGTGGGTGTACGAGACGGCGTATCCGCCCGGGTCGACAAGCGGATGCAACCACACTTCGTTGCCGGGACCGTGAATCGTGTCCTCTTCGAACTGCGCCGGACTACCCCCATGCTGTCGCGACGCGTAGTAGTACTCGTTGCCTCGCGGGTCGACGACGTGCAGGTCCACATCGTCACTCTCCTCCCACGAAATCGTCACCAGCAGGAATTGCCGCCGCCGCTCTTCCGCGAGCGCCTCGCCCAGGCGCGCTTCACGTTCGCCGGCCTCGGCCAGCCGGGCCTCCGATTCCGCCAGCCGGCTCCTGATCTCCTCCAGCTCGCGAGCATCTTGTCCCGCATTAGCCAAACGACCTTGGGACTCCGCGAGCTGACTTTCCACTTCCTCCAGCCGAGCGCGGATTTCTTCCGCTGGAGGCGGAGTGACGGTCGTGGCGCGGCCGGTGTTCGGAAAGTATGGAAAGATCACGATCGCAATCAGAATGAACGCACCCAGTGCGGATGCGAACAGATCAAGCGCCGACATGCTGAAGATGTTGATTTCGCGGTTGCGTCGTCTCACGGCGTACCACCTCGACTACGACCTCGATCAACTATCTATCACAACGAACCAAGCCGGAGAAGCGCTTTCCGGGGAGCATTGTCGCGCCCGCGGAACAACGACGGCTGCCGCGGGAAGCTCGGGCGCTGGCGGCCGGCATGGACTCAGCGGCCGGCTTCCACGACCGCCTGCAGCGCATCGATGGCGGACGCTGCTTCGGCCGCCGCTGCCGTGTCGGCCGGCACGGCCTGGTAGGCGGCCAACGCGCGCTCGTACTCGCGCCGTTCGACGTACGCGTGGCCGATCTGCAGGTGCAGGCTCGTGAGTTGGGGCACCCGTTCCAGCAGCTCTTCGTACGCGTCGATCGCGTCGTCGAACCGGCCGCGGTCGAACATCCGGTGCGCCGCGGTCAGCTCCTGCTGGATCTCGCCCGCGGGTATGCCGGCCAGCACGCCCGTGGCGGGGACGGGCGGACGGAGCGGGTCGATATTCAGGACGAATTCCATGTCGATGCGGCCCGTGCGGCTGACTACCGCAATCCCCTCGGACGTCTCGTAACCGAACTTCTCGATCCTGAACCGCCATGGACCGGAGACGAGGCCCAGGAAGGCGAACCATCCGCCGTCGTCCGTCCGATCGTCCACCCTGCGGCTGGAGTTGCGCAGGCTCTCGCCGGTAACGATTGCGCCGGACAGCGCGCTGCCGTCGGTGGCGCGCACGCGGCCGGCTACAACGCCGGCCTGCGCCGCGGCGGGGGCCGCGGTTACGCAGACGGCCATACAGCTGAAAATGATGACCGCGGCGCGTTTGATGATGGACACGGGCTGCCAGCTAGTGTCCCACAGTATAATCCACGTGCTTTTTTTCCACTCGGGGCTTCGTCCCGAACCCCCGGCGGACCCCAACGCCCCGTCCCGCGCTTGCCAAGGCCCGCGGTGCGGGTCTCGGGGGGCATATGCTTGAGTGCTTTTCGCCGCCCCGCCTGACGGCGCTGCGCATCGCTTGCCTGCTGGGGCTGCCAGGTCTGGCGGCTGGTTGCGGCGCTCCCGTCGCCGAACGTCCTGCCGATCGCCCCGCCGAACCCGTTCCGATTGATTCCCGGCGTCTCGCCCGCATAGACACCGCGGTGGAGGCCGCCATTTCCGACGGCGACCTGCCCGGCGCGGTAGTGCTGGTTTGGAGCCAGGGTCGGACCGCGTACCTGAAAGCCTTCGGCCGGCGCGCGGTCGAGCCGGAGAGCGAGCCGATGACGGTCGATACGATTTTCGACCTCGCCTCGCTGACGAAGGTCGTGGCGACGACCACCGCCGTCATGATGCTGGTCGAAGAGGGCCGCGTGCGGCTGCGCGCGCCGGTGGCGGATTACCTCCCCGGCTTCGAGCAGCACGGCAAGGAGCGGATCACCGTCGGCCAGCTGCTGGCACACGTATCCGGTTTGCGCCCCGACCTCGATCTCGAGCAGCAGTTCGACGGGCGCGAGACAGCGCTGGAGCGCACCTACGAGGAGCGCCCGGTGGCGGCGCCCGGTGAGCGGTTCGTCTATAGCGACCTCAACTTCATGCTGCTGGGGGAGATCGTGGCGCGGGTCAGCGGGCAGCCGCTCGACGAGTTCGCGGCCCGGCGCATCTTCGAGCCTTTGGGAATGGGCGAGACGATGTTCCTGCCTCCCGCGGCGCTGGCCGGGCGCATCGCGCCGACCGAGGCGTGCGTCGGGGTTGAGTGGCCCTGCCGCGGCGACGCAGCCGACGCCGTGATGCTGCGCGGCGCGGTGCACGATCCGACGGCGCGGCGCATGGGGGGTGTGGCCGGTCATGCCGGGCTGTTCTCCACGGCCGTGGACCTCGCACGTTTCGGCGAGATGGTGCTGGGCGGCGGCGCACGGGACGGCGTGCGGATCCTGGCGCCGCTGACCGTCGCCCGCATGACGTCGCCGGCCACTCCCGCCGGGATGCGCGACGTGCGCGGGCTGGGCTGGGATATCGAGTCGCGTTACTCGGCGAACCGGGGCGACCTGTTCCCGGTCGGCTCGTTCGGTCATACGGGCTTCACCGGCACGTCGATCTGGATCGATCCATCCAGCCGGACGATCGTCGTCTTTCTCTCGAACCGGGTGCACCCTGACGGCGGAGGACGCGTGGTGGCGTTGCGCGGCCGCGTCGCAACGCTGGCCGCCGCCGCCGTCATGGACAGTCCCGTGGCGCTGGAGTCGATGCGCGCCGACCCCCCCGGCGGGGCCGTGGACACCGGCATCGACATCCTGCGCGAGGAGCAGTTCGCACGGCTGCGCGGCGCGCGCGTGGCGCTGCTGACCAACCGCGCCGGTCTGGCGCGCGGCGGCGTCAGGACGATCGACCTGCTGCGGGCGGCTCCGGACCTGGAAGTCGAGGTGCTGCTCAGTCCCGAGCACGGCCTGGCCGCCGACGCGGAAGGCTCGGTAGCCGACTCGCGCGACGCGCCCAGCGGGCTGCCGGTCTATTCCCTCTACGGCAATACGCGGCGGCCGACGCCGCGCATGCTTGACGGGGTGGACACCGTCGTGGTCGACCTGCAGGATGCCGGCGCCCGCTTCTATACCTATGCCGCAACGGTGGCCTACGTGATGGAGGCGGCGGCGCAGCGGGGCGTGCGCGTGCTGGTGCTCGACCGGCCCAACCCGATTGGCGGCCGCACCGTGGAAGGGCCGCTGCTCGACGCCGGCCAGACCGGATTCACCGGCTATCTGCCGATGCCCGTCCGGCATGGCATGACGCTCGGTGAGCTGGCGCGCCTGTTCAACGCGGAGCGCGAAATCGGCGCGGAGCTGGAGGTCGTGCCGCTGCGCGGCTGGCGCCGCGACATGTGGTTCGACGAAACCGGCCTGACCTGGGTCAATCCGTCACCGAACCTGCGCACCGTGACGCAGGCCGCGCTGTATCCGGGGATCGGCGCGATTGAAGGGTCCAATCTGTCGGTCGGGCGGGGCACCGATACGCCGTTCGAGCGCGTGGGGGCGCCCTGGGTGGACGGCGCCGCGCTGGCGGAACGCCTGAACGCGCGGCGCGTGCCAGGCGTCCGTGCGTACCCGGTGACGTTCACCCCGTCGGCCGGCCCGTACGCCGGAGAGCCGTGCCGCGGGATTCACCTGATCGTCACGGACCGCGACGCCCTGCGTCCGGTCCGCCTCGGCGTCGAGATTGCCGCCATTCTGCACGCGCGGCACGGTGAGCAATTCGAGATCGACCGCACGCTGCGCCTGCTGGGGTCGCGGGAGGCGCTGCAAGGGATCACGGACGGCGCGGATCCCGCCGACGTCGCGGCATCGTGGGCGGCCGGCGAGCAGGCCTGGCGCGCCCGCCGCGCATCCTATCTCCTGTACTGACCTGCCGGCCCCGGCCTGCGGGCGTGGCCGGCCTACATCACGTAGAGCATCACGTACACGATGATGCCGGTGACCGACACGTAGAGCCACACCGGCAGCGTCCAGCGCGCGATGCGGCGGTGGCGGTCGAACCGCTCGCGCAGTGCGTGCGACAGCGTGATGATAGCCAGCGGAACGACCAGCACAGCCAGGATGATGTGGCTGATCAGCACGACGAAGTAGAAGACGCGGATGCCGCCCTGCCCGGTGAACGGGACCGAGCCGACGTTGAGGTGATAGATGACGTAGGAGATCAGGAAGAGCGCGGACGCGCCGCAGGCGGCCAGCATGCAGCGCCGGTGCGCTTCAATCCGGCCGCGCCGGATCTGGACGTACCCGGCGGTCAGCAGCACCCCCGACGTCGCGTTGAGCAGGGCGTTGAGCGCCGACAGGTTGGTCACATCCATCGGTACAGTATTCCCCCGGGCGGGCCCGGGAGTCCATGTGCGGGCGCCTACAGCGCGCGTTCGAAGACCAGCAGCCCCCACAACAGCGGCAGGTAGGCGAGCGAGGCCCGGAACAACGTACGCGCCCGCCCGGCGGAGCGCTCCAGCGCGAACCGCCCGGCGGCGGCGACGAACGCCGCGCCAAGCAGTGCGGCCGCCGCGAGATACAGCGGTCCGCCCAGTCCGACCAGCGCAGCCGTCAGGCTCATCGGCAGCAGCAGCGCGGCGCACAACAGCCCCTGTGCGGCGGCCTGCCGTCCGGTATCGTCCAGGACGGCCAGCAGCGGCAGCCCGGCGCGCCCGAAGTCGTCGCGGTACAGCCAGGACAGCGCATGGAAGTGGGGCATCTGCCACAGGAACACGATGCCGAACAGCACCCACGCTTCCGCGGTGGCCGCGCCGCGCGCCGCCGTCCATCCGATGACCGGCGGCAGGGCGCCGGGCACCGCGCCGACGAGCGTCGCCCACGGCGTGCGCCGCTTGAGCGGCGTGTACACGGCGGCGTAACCGATCAGCGTGGCCAGCGCGACGCCTGCCGCGGCCACGTTCGTGGCCAGCGCCAGCTCGAGCAGGCCCAGCAGCGCGAGGGCCGCCGCAATTAGTCGAGCTTCGGCCGGCGTCACGCGCCCGGCCGCCACCGGCCTGCCGCGCGTCCGCTCCATGGCTGCATCGATGTCCCGCTCCGCCGCCTGGTTGAACGCCGCCGCGCCGCCTGCCACCAGCGCGGAGCCGACGAGCGTATGCGCGACGGCCACCGCGGACGGCGCATCGCCTGCTCCGAGGTAGTAGCCGATGCCGGCGGAGATGACGACCAGCGAATTGAGCCGCGGTTTCGTGAGCGTGAGGAAGTCGGCAGCGCGCGACGGTGCCGCGGGCATGACGGCGGCGGCGGTCTTCATCGTCCGGCTTCCGCTCCTCCCGGAGCGCCGATCGCCACCGCCGATGCTGCGTCCGGCGCGGCGGCAATGCGCGCCGCCACGTCACTGAAGCGGTCGCGGTGGGTGCGCAGGCAGAGCACGATGGCGGTCGCGAACAGTAACGCGCCGGTGGCGACGTGGGCCGTGTTGATGGTGACGTCCCGCGCGCTCAGCACCGTCCACGCCCCCAGCGTTACCTGTGCAAACACCAGCGCGCCCAGCAACCAGGCCGGTCGCGTCAGCTCACGCCGGCCGCCGTGGTGGGCCAGCACGTGCCCCGCGGTCGCCAGCACCGCCAGCGTCACCATCAGCGCGCCGACGCGGTGCGCAAAGTGAATGGCGATGGCGGGATCCCACACCGGGGGCAGCAGGCGGCCGAACGCCAGCGGAAAATCCGGTATCGCCAGACCCGCTCCGGTATGGCGCATGGCTGCACCGAGCAGAATCTGCCCGTAGATGGCGGCCGGCACGACGATCACGAGGCGCCGCAGGATCCCGTCCGCCGCAATCCGGCGCTCGCCGTCCGTGCTGCGGCCGTAGCGCGCGAGCCAGCCGGGAGAGGTGAAGATGGCCAGGCTCACGACGAGCGCGAAGAACACCTGCGCGAGTCCCGCGTGGCTGATGGAGATGGGCGGGGGCAGGAAATACAGCACCGTGATGCCGCCCAGCAGGCCCTGTACGACGACCGCGGCCAGCGCGATCCAGCCGATGTGCCGCACCCACCGCCGTGGTTCCTTCTGCGCCAGCCAGACGGCGAGGCCGATCGTCAGCATACCGACCACGCTGGCGATCAGGCGGTGCCCATGCTCGTACAGAATGCCGCCCACCATCCCGGATAGCGGGAAGGCAAACATGAAGTAGCCGTACGTGTTCGGCCAGTCCGGAACGGCCAGACCAGAGCCGGTGCTGGTGACCAGGCCGCCGGCAGTGATCAGCAGGAGCGTCGCGGCCGCAAGTAGCCGGTTGTACCGATGCAACCAGTGCATGGGGTCGGGAAGTCGGCCGCCGGGCGGGTGCAGTCGCGGGCGGACGCCGCAGTGCACGGCGCCGCGCCCGCACCGGAAGCAGGAATCAGCCGACGGTGAACGTGAAGCTGACCTCGGCGGTGCCGCCCTCGCCGACGGTCACGTTCTGCATCTGCGTGCCGAGCTCCTCGTGCCACGCTTCCACCACGTAGTCGCCGGGCGGGAGCTCGCTGATATCGAAATTCCCGTCGTCGCCGGTCACCGCGAAGTAGGGGTGATCCAGCACGCCGACGTAGGCGTTCATCCAGCCGTGCACGTCGCACTTGAACGGCACCATCACCTCGGCCGCTTCGAACGTCCGATCGAACTCCATCCCCTGGATGGGCTGGCCCATGTTGAATTCGGGGTTGGCGGCCGGTGTGGCGTGGATGTTGTGCAGGGTGGCGTCGCTGTTGCGGATTTTCAGCGTCTGACCGACGCGCATGCCGAACACGTGCGGCGTATAGCGGCACCCCACCTGGTCGATCATGGCCGGTTCGTCAGGCACCGGGAAGCTCCTGCCCTCGAGGCCTTCCTTGACGTAGACAAACACGTTGCCCAGGCCGCCGCTGCCGCCGACCACGTAGTACTCGGTCTCGGTGTCGGACGCCAGCTCGGCGCATGCGGGGTCGGAGTTCATCCGGATCGTCTCCGCCGCGGGCGGTGTGCCTTCGAGGGTGATCATGCCCATGACGCTGCCTGCGGTCGCCGGGTCGAACGCCGGAGGCGCCGCCGCCGCCGGCATCGCCGATTCTGCGGGTGCATCGGAACCGCCGCCGCACGCGGCGGCGGCAAGGATGATCAGTGAGACGAACGTCCACATTGTTCGGTGCTGCATCACAAAATCTCCTGCAAAGTGTGGGAAGTGAGCGAACCAGAGGGACAAGCGCCGCTAAAGGCCCTCTTCTGGTACGAATTTAACCCGCCAAGGATATCAGAACTGTCCACCCCATGCGAGTCCCACGGGCTGGTACACTCGCGGCGGGGACCGGAAAGATGCAGGCACTCTCGACGTTCGCGTTGCCCTCGGCGCTCGACCCCGCGCACGCTGCCCGCTGGCTGCGGCTGGCGGACGGCGAAGGCGTCGTCTTCCTGGACTACGACGGCACGTTGACCCCGATCGTCGCCCGGCCCGAGCTGGCGACGTTGTCGGCCGGGATGCGCGAGACGATTGGACGGCTCGCCGCCCGGCTGCCCGTGGCAGTCGTCTCCGGCCGCGACGTGGCGGTCGTCGCCGGGCTCGTCGGCATCGACGGCCCGGCGTACGTCGGCAGTCACGGGCTCGACATCACCGGGTTCGGCGGCGGCGAACCGCGC
>JAGWAI010000017.1:1971-21464 GCA_021296485.1 Acidobacteriota bacterium | reverse complement strand
CTGCCGCGCGAAGCGGTGGCGCCGCTGCGGCGCGCCATGGAGTTGCAGCCGGACGTCGCCGAGGCGCACAACAACCTGGCGCTGGCGCTGCTGCAGGCCGGGCGGGCCCGTGAGGCGCTGCAGCCGCTGCGGCGGGCGGTCGAACTACGGCCCGAGTACGCCGAGGCGCGCTACAACCTCGCCCACGCGCTCTCCGCGGCCGACCAGCCGGACGCGGCGGCGGAAGAGTTTCGCGCGGCGTTGCAGCTCGAGCCGGATTGGCCGGCGGCGTTGCGGGATCTCGCGACGCTGCTGGCGACGCATGCCGACGCGGGCGTGCGCGACCCGCCGGAAGCGGTGCGGCTTGCCGCGCGCGCGGTCGACCTCGTCCAGGAGCGCGCCGCCGATCCGGACGAACAGTTCGCTACGAACCCCCGCGACGACGCATTGTTGCTGGATGCGCTCGCAACGGCCTACGCCGCCGCCGGCCGCTTCGACGAGGCCGTCAGCACGGCCGAGGACGCCGAAGCGCTCGTCGCCGACGTCGACCCGGTGCTCGCCGGACGCATCAGACGGCAGCGGGACCGCTATCGCGCCGGTCGGCCACCCTTCGACACCCCCGTTCCCTGATTCACATGATCGCTGAACGGTACTCTGCAGGTTGAAAGCGGAAGGGGACAGCATGCATCAGGCACGGCGCGGCCCGGCGGCAGCGGCGCGGGGCGAAGGGGTCCCCGCAAGCAGCCGCCGGGGGTTTGGGGCGCAGCCCCGTCTTGATTTAGAAAGTCAGCTGCGCGCCGAACTTGATGATCCGGCCGTCCAGGATCGTCACCGGGACGAGGTAGCGCGGCCCGAAGCGGTTCGTGAACGCCAGCGTCGGGTTGGCGTTGAACGCGTTGTACAGGTCGAACTGCAGCTCCACGCGGGCCCCTTCGATCTGGAACAGCTTCGTCAGCCGGAAATCGAACTGGCGCACCCGGTTGAGCATCTGCGAGTACGGCTCCAGCAGCGGGACGGTCGCGGAGCCGGCGGACAGGTTGCGACCCAGCGCCGGAATTACGTCGGAGTTCGAGACCCGGTAGTTCGCCTGGATCGGCACAGTCGACAGGTCCTGGTAGTTGGCGCTGATCTGGAAATCCAGCGGCAGCGGCAGCGTGCCCAGCATCTTGAACTGCATCTGATCGCCGAACCCCCGCGTGACGCGGCAGTGCCGCAGAGCCTCCGGCGAATCCACGACGAAGCACGCGTCTTCCGTGGTCGTCCCCGTGTCGAAGCCGCCCGACAGCATCGACCCGTTCGGGAAGCGCGCGTTGAGGGTGACGTTGATGAAGTTGTGGACCTCGGTCTGGTCTCCGTAGTTGGAGGCCGCCGCCACCAGGTTGGAGACCTGGCCGAACTTCGCCGGATTGAGGTCGTACACCCCGTCCACGTTGAACCCGCCGCTGCCCGGCAGCTTGGGATCGCTCGGCGCCATGAAGGAGTACGGGTCGTAGTCATCGGGGCCGACCAGCAGGTTGTCGGTGACCGTGAAGTTCCCGTACCAGCGCCGGATGTACCCGGCGTGCAGCGAGAAGTTCGGCAGCAGCTCCTGGTCCACCTCGGCCATCAGCATCCAGTTGTACGGCCGCACGGCGAAGCCCTGCACGATGTCGTCGGCGTACGCGGTGCCCGCGCGGGTCAGGCCGAACAGGCTGTTGGCGTATGCCCCGCATTCGCCGTTCGCCGCCGAGTCGGTCAATGTGCAGTCCGGATAGAAATTGCCGTTGGCGTCGTCCCACGTCCGGAACACGTCGCGCACCAGGAGGTTCAGCGGGTTCTGCCTGCCGGTGAACCCGAGCCCCTCCCCGAGCACGTAGCGGCCCAGGCTGGCCTTGAGCGCGGTCCTGCCGTCGCCGAACAGGTCGTACGCCCCGCCCAGGCGGGGTGAGATGTCATGCCAGATCGGCACCCCGTCCACGCGCGCGAAGCTGGTCGCCGGCAACCAGCTGGTCGCGGGGTTGTTCTGCTCCGGGACGTAGCCGTTGTGGTAGTCGTAGCGCACGCCCAGGTTGAGCGTCAGTCGGTCCACGGTCCATTGGTCCTGGGCGTACAGCCCCATGGTCAGCTTCAGCCGATCCTCCACCCGCGCGGGGGAATGCAGCACTACCCGACTCGGCAGGCCCTGGAAGAACTCGTACGATCTGTCCTGGTTGATGTAGGTCCGCCGCCAGAACTTGCCCGACCGCGTGTTCATGCCGGCCTTGAAGTCGTGGGAGCCGGTGACGTAGGACACCGACGCGCGCGTGGAGATGTGGTCGACCACGTTGGGGCCGTAGGCGCTCGTGTAGCCGCGCGGGGCGTAGCCGGTGGTGGAGTTGTAGCGGTAGAACGTCGACTGCTCCAGGATTCCGATGTCGTCTCCGGTGACGCCCGGCTGCGCGATCACGTGGTAGTGGTGGACGATGCTCTGGACGCCGGCTTCCAGCAGCAGCCGGTTGTTGATGGGGCTCGTCCACGAGGCGCCGGACATGTTGTCGGGGTCGAACCGGTAGCGGTTGGCCGCCTCCGGCGCGGTCACGATGATGTCCACGACCTCCTGGAAGTCGATGCTCTCGTCCGTGTGGTAGAAATTGAACTTGTTGCGTTCCGATGCCTGCCACGTCAGGCGCGCGCTGATGTCGCGGTTGGTGACGTCCTTCACGACCGGGCGGCTCATGTCGGGCGTATAGACCGGCGTGCCCTGCGTGGCGTTCCAGTAGTTGTCGCCAATCTGCTTGTCCTTGCCCCAGTACCGCCACGACCCGAAGAACCACAGCCGGTTGCGGAAGATCGGTCCGCCCAGCGTGCCGTTCATGTCCCAGATGCGGTCGATCTTGTTGACGCTGTTGAGTCCGCGGTCGATGACGCTCTGCGTCAGGTTGTCGCTCTGCAGGCTGTCGTTCGTGTAGTTGCCCAGGAACGAGCCCGAGAAGTCGTTGCCGCCCTCCTTCGGGATCAGGTTGATCAGCACCCCGGCGACCTCGTGCTCGGCCCCCGCGCCGCCCAGGTTGAGGTTGGCCTCCTCGGCGATGGCCATGTTGAGCATGATGCCGCGGGAGCGTCCGCCGCCGGCTCCCAGCAGGTTGCCGGCGTGCATGCCGTCCATCGAGATCTTGAACTCTCCCTGGCGTCCGCCCCAGATGCCGCCCGAGGCCGCGTTCTCGTTCTGGTTGCCGCCCACGTCCTGGAACGTCGGGTTCGCCACGGTGAGCCCGGGCGTGAGCTGGATGAAGCTGCTGAACCCGCGAGAATTCGGGATCGTATCGATCACCTCGCTGGTCAGCACCTGCTGCGCGCGGGTGTTCTGGACGTCCACGACCGGGCTCTCGCCCGTCACCGTCACGGTCTCCTCGAGGCTGCCCACCGCCAGCTCGGCGTTGATGGTCGCCGTGAAGCCCGAGGTCAACTGCACGCCCTCGCGCAAGACCGTGCTGAACCCGACCAGCGTGAAGGTCACCGTGTACTCGCCCGGCCGCAGGTCGATGATGGAGTAGCGGCCCTGGCTGTCGGTGACGACGGCGCGGGACTGCTCGATCAGCGCCGGACTGGCGGCTTCGACCGTGACGCCCGGCAGCACGCCGCCGGTGGCGTCGGTTACGAGTCCGTCGATGCTGCTTGGAGCCTGAGCCAGCGCGGCTACGGGTAGCAGCAGAAGTCCCGCCAGCAGCGCGGGACAGAGGGGAAACCAACCTGCTCGCGTCGTCCGTCGTTCCATCGGTCGTCCTCCGGGAGTAGAAGCACCGAACGAACCGCACAACCGCCGAGAGCGCCGGCCTGGAAAGGCTGAACGCACTTGCACACGGTCCCTGACAACATTACTCACCCGCAAGGCGCACGCAATACCAGAAATCTGGTAGGCGGCCGGGCGGTCAGGGACACCGTGTCTAACTGGATTCTGGTATTGCACTGCGGCGGCCGTTCACGGAGCCTGCCCTTGCGGGCATGGAGGTTGTCATGAAGAGTGGAACCTACCTGAAGGCGATTGCCGTTGTTGCCGTTCTGGTGCTTGGGATCGCGGGCACCTATTTCCTCGCCGGGGGCGCGGGACAGCAGGGCCGCAGCGACGAGCCGCTCACGATGGCCCAGCTCGAGGCATGGATTGAGGAGTACTCGAACTGGGGGCGCTGGGGTGAGGACGACGACCTGGGCGCCATCCAGCTGGTCACGCCGCAGAAGCGGGTGCAGGCGGCCGCCCTCGTCACGGAAGGCATCACGGTTTCGCTTGCCGAGCTGCAGATCCCCAACGTCGAGGAGCCGGGCCGCTCGCCGCCCTACCGCTTCGAGTTCACGTTTCGGGACAACTACGAAGAATATGTGATGTCCAATCCTTGGACGGCCCCCCCGGCGGAGCGCCTGATGGTCGGAGCGCACGGCAGCCGCAGCCACCTGGACGCACTGGCCCACAACTTCTACAACGGGCAGTACTACAACGGCCTGCCGTACACGGACATCACCGCGGAGGGGACGATCCGCGGCGGCATCGAGAACCTGCGGCACGGCGTGGTGACGCGCGGCATCCTCATGGACATCCCGCGTCTCAAGGGCGTACCTTATCTGGAGCCGAGCGAGCCGATCTATCCGGAGGATCTGGATGCCTGGGAGGAGCAGGCCGGCATCAAGGTGTCCGCGGGAGACGCGCTCTTCATCCACACCGGCTGGTTCGCGCGCCACGAGGCGCTGGGGCCGTTCGAGGGCAGTGCCGGGCTGGCGCCGGCATGCATTCCATGGCTGAGCGAGCGAGATGTGGCGATCATCGGCAGCGACGAGTCGCTCGACGCGCTGCCGTCGGGGTTCACGGGCAACCCGATGCCGACCCACCCGGTGCACTACTTCACCATGGTGTTCCTCGGCTTGAACATTTTCGATCAACTGCACCTGGGTGAGTTGGCCGAGACGGCCGCCGAGCTCGGGCGCTGGGAGTTCCTGGTGGTGGCGGCGCCGCTTCCGGTCAAGGGGGGCACCGGCTCGCCCATCAACCCGATCGCCGTGTTCTGACCGGATTGCGCGAGGGCTGGCCATGCGCTGGAGCACGGCAGTGGGACCGTTGGCCGGCGCGCTTGCGCTCCTCGGCGCCCTTGGCGCGCCTCCATCCGCCGGGCAGCACGCGGCGCAGGCCGTGCGCATGCACTCGCTGAGCCCCGGGGACACGGTCTACATCCTTCTGGACGGCGGTGGCAACTCGCTGGCGCTGGTGGATGAGGACAGCGGCGGCGTCGTGCTGATCGACACGAAGTTGCCGGGTTGGGGACAGACGATTCTCGACACGGTCGGCCTGGTAACCGTGCTGCCGGTCACGACCATCATCAACACCCACGCCCACGGCGACCACACGGGAAGCAACGGCGAGTTCCCGGGCGTGATCCGCGTCGTCGCGCACGAAAAGGCCCGCGAACGCATGGAGCGGGCGGCGGGCGGCAGGGACGGCGCGGCAGCGGGGCTGCCCGGCGCCACGTTCAGCGACACGCTGTCGCTGCTCGACGGCGCGAACCGGATCGACCTGTATCACTTCGGCGCGGCGCATACGGACGGCGACACGGTGGTCGTCTTTCCCGAGAAGGGCGTGGCGCACGTGGGCGATCTCATCAACGGCAAGGCGGCGCCGGTCATCGACGCGGACAACGGCGGGAGCGGCGTCGCCTACCCCGAAACGCTGGCGAAGCTCGTCGCGGGGATCGACGGCGTCGACAGCGTGATCACCGGTCACGGGCCGCTGCCGCCGGTGCCCGGCGTGCACGGCATGCTACAGACCCTTACCTGGGAGGATGTCGCGGAGTACGCGGCGTTCAACCGGGACTTTCTGGCGGCGGTCCGAGAGGCATTCGATGCCGGCACGGACGCGGCCGAAGCGGCGGCGACGCTCAGGTTGCCGGAACGCTACGCGGACTACGGCATGGAGCAGGCCGCGGCCAACGTGCGCATCATCTACGACGAGCTGGCCGGCCGCAGGGGCGAGCAATAGAAATGAGAGCATGCGCCGCCTGCGCGGCCGTCGCTCTGCTGCTCGGCGCCGGCGCGGTGCAGGCGGAGGACTGGCCGGAGTGGCGCGGCCGCGGCCGGCTCGGCGTCTGGAACGAGACTGGAATCCTCGAGCGCTTTCCCGATGACGGCCTGCAGGTGCTGTGGCGGACGCCGGTCGGGGGCGGCTACGCCGGCCCGGCCGTCGCGGACGGCCGCGTCTTCGTCACCGACTACGTGGCCCGGCAGGGCCTGCGCGGCGTGGAGCGCGTCTGGAGCCTGGACGAGGAAACGGGCCGCGTGCTCTGGATGCACGAGTGGGAGGCCGACTACGCCGGCCTGGGGTACGCGGTCGGGCCGCGCGCGACGCCGACGGTCGACGGGGACCGCGTGTACGTCCTGGGTTCCAGAGGCGCGCTCTACTGTCTTGATGTGATGACGGGAGAGGTGCGCTGGAGCAAGGACTTCGTCGAGGACTACGGCGTGCAGTTGATGGCCTGGGCCTGGGACTGGGGCTTCGCGAGCGCGCCGCTGGTCGACGGCGAGCGGCTGATCAGCTTCGTCGGCGCCGAGCCCGATGGACTTGTGGTCGCGTTCGACAAGCGAACCGGCGCAGAGGTGTGGCGTTCACTTTCCGCCGAGTCGGAGCCCGGCTACAGCCAGCCCGTCATCATCAACGCGGGCGGGATGCGGCAACTCATCATCTGGCACCCGCTGGCCGTCAGCGCGCTCGATCCCGTGACCGGCGACGTCTATTGGGAGCAGCCGTTCGACGTCGAGAACACGCTGACCGTCGCCACGCCGGTCCACAGCGGCCAGCGCCTGTTCGTGTCGTCCTTCTACAACGGATCCGTCATGCTCGGCCTGGACCGCGACCGGCAGGGCGCGCGCGTGCTGTGGCAGGGTTCGAGCGACAGCGAGATCCAGACCGACGGGCTCCACGCGCTGGTGACCACGCCGCTGATCATCGGCGACTACGTCTACGGCATCGGCAGCTACGGTCAGATGCGCTGCCTGCATGCCGCCACCGGCGAACGTGTATGGGAAACGCAGGCGGTGGTGACCGAGCGCGTACGCTGGGCTTCCGCGCAGATCGTCCGCAATCACGACCGCGTCTTCATCAACAACGACCGCGGTGAACTCATCATCGCCCGTCTGGATCCCGACGGATATCACGAGCTGAGCCGGACGCAGCTGATCGAGCCGACCTCGCCGTCCGGGAACAGAAGAGAGCTGCGCGGAGTAAACTGGTCGCATCCGGCGTACGCCAACAAGCGGATCTACGCTCGCAACGACCAGGAGATCATCTCCGCCTCCCTGGCCGCCGAATAGCCGCGGCGCCGCAGGCGGTGGGACGGCAACATGGAGGCTTCCGTTCGGGCCGGCCCGTTGCTACTTGCCATCGGTCTGCTCCTGTTGCCGGGGGCGCCGGCAGCGGGCTCCCCGTCCGTCACCGACTACACGCTGACTTCCTGGACGCAGTACGAGGGATTGCCCGCGGCGCGCGTCTGGGCTATCACGCAGGACCTCGACGGCTACATCTGGATCGGCACGGATGCCGGACTGGTGCGCTTCGACGGCGTGGATTTCGAGGCCTGGCGCGACCTTCGCGACGAGCAGCTGCCCCGGCACGAAGTGACCGCGCTGTACAGCGCGCTGGACGGGAGCCTGTGGGTCGGCTTCGGAATCCACGGGGGCATCGCCAGGATACGGGACGGCAATGTCGTCCTGTACGGAGAGGCCGAGGGCATCGCTTCCGGTTTCGTCACTTTCATCATCGAGGACCAGCGCGGCACCATTTGGGCGGGCGGGCTCGACGGGTTGCATGGCTTCGACGGGAGTCGCTGGACGCACCTCCTGCCGCGTAGCGGCCTGCCGGAAGGACCGACCGTCGAGGCGTACCGGGACGGGGACCGCAACCTCTGGGTGTCGCACGCGGATGGCCTCTACAAGCAGGTGGGGAGCGACACGTTTCGCGCGGACCCGGCGCCCGCGGCGTTCGACTCGGTGCTCGTGGGAGCCGTGCTCGACGCGTCGGGAAGCACGTGGCGCAGCACGCCTTACCGCTTCGCCTTCCTGCGGGACAGTAGGGGCGGCGTCTGGGTCGGCACGGCGGGGCGCGGCCTATGGATTGGACGAGAGGCGAGCGAGGCGGAGCTCCCGGTCGTCAGCAGCTTCACCGTACAGGAGGGTCTCTCGAGCGAAGTCGTGCAGGTGCTCTTCGAGGACCGCGAGGGGCACGTCTGGGTCGGTACTCAGTCGGGGTTGCATCAGTTCTCTCCCCGTCGCGTCACGCCGGTGTCGGTGCCGGGCGGCCTCGTGCGGGCGGTCGAGGCCACGCCCGACGGCGGTATCTGGGCCGGGACCTACGATGGGGTCGTGCAGCTCTCGGAATCGGGCGGCCCGGCGTTTCCTCAGGTGGAGGGGACGTTCGGCCCTGTCACCGCCCTGCACGGGGACAAGCAGGGGCGGTTGTGGGTGGCCACCCTGGACAGCATCCGGAGATATGCCGACGGGCGCTTCACGGCCGTGACGCTGCCGGAGAAGACCCCGTTCTCCTGGGTGTCGGCCCTGACCACGGATCCGCGCGGCGATCTGTGGATCTGCGACATGAACCGGGGAATATTCCGCTGGAGCCGCGGACGGCTGGACCTGTACGAGGCGCTGCCCGAAGAGAATCGCGGCACCGTCTACACGGCCTATACGGACGCGGCCGGCAAC
Source organism: Acidobacteriota bacterium (assembly GCA_021296485.1). Taxonomy (GTDB): domain Bacteria; phylum Acidobacteriota; class Vicinamibacteria; order Vicinamibacterales; family UBA8438; genus JAAXGX01. Next base: position 12,791 of record JAGWAI010000017.1, on the reverse strand, counting down.
GTCTGGATCGGCTTCACCGACGGCAAGCTGGGCGTCATCCGCCAGGACCACACGTTTCGCCTCTACGACTCGATACCCGGCGTCGGCGGAGCCGTGAATGTCCTGTATGAGGACTCCGCCGGCGCGTTGTGGGTGGGCGCCGGTGATGGGCTCAGCCGCTTCGACGGCGAGCGCTTCACGACCGCGACACAGCGCGGCAACGGCTTGCCGGTCGATTCGGTGTCGACGGTTGTGGAGGGTGGCGACGGCAGTCTGTGGGTCGGAACCCGGTCCGGCATCCTGTCCGTCCACCCCGGAGAATTCGACAAGCTGCGGAGCGATCCCGGTCACCAGGTCGAGTTCCGGCGGTACGACCGGTTCGATGGTGTCCTGAACATGCCGGTCCGGCTGGGCCATCCGGTAGGCGCACGCGGTGCGGACGGACGGCTGTGGTTCGCCACGGGCGGCGGCGCGGTCGTGATCGATCCCGGCCAGCTGCCTGACGAACAGGCGCCGCCGCCGGTACGGATCGAGGCCGTGCACGTCAACGGCCGGCGCGTTGCCGACGCGTCGTCGTCGCTGGAACTGCCGTCGGGCAGCTCCCAACTGCGCATCGGCTATACGGCCCTGACGTATGCGGCGCCGGCCAGGACCCAGTTCCGTTACCGGCTGGAGGGGTTCGACCCGGATTGGGTCGAACCGGAGACGCGCCGCGAGGCGATCTATGGCGGCCTGCCGGCCGGTGAATACCGGTTTCAGGTGATTGCCCGGAACAACCGCGGTGTCTGGAATCGCGAAGGCGCGGTTCTCGAATTGTCAGTGCCGCCGCCCTTCTACCAGGCCGCCTGGTTCTACGCGGCCGGGGGCATCGCACTCGTCTCGCTCCTGCTGGCGGCGTGGAAAATCAGGGAGGTGCAGATCCATCGGCGCTACTCGCTGATACTGGCGGAGCGCGCGCGGCTGAGCCGCGAGATTCATGACACGCTGCTGCAGAGTCTGGTCGGCGTGGCGCTGCAGTTCGACGTGCTGGCCGGCAGCCTGGACGGCGCGCCGGAACAGGCGAAGCGGCGTCTCCAGACCATCCGCAAGGACGTCGAGGAGTACATCCGCGAGGCGCGGGAATCGATATGGAGCCTCCGGTCGCGGCCTTCGGGGCGCAGCCTGGCGACGGTCCTCCGGGAGACGTGCGAGCATGCCTCCCGGGATACCGATCTGGCGCTCGACTTTACCGTGGCGGGTGCGCCGCTGCAGGTGTCGACGGTGGCCGAGGAGCAACTGGTCAGAATCTGCAGGGAAGCCGTCACCAATGTCCTGCTCCACGCGGAGGCCCGCCGCATCGAGGTCGCGCTGCAATACGAGAGTGATTCGATCCTGCTGCGCGTCTCCGACGATGGCCACGGCTTCGACGCCGGCCGTCAGACGGACGACGCGGACGGTCACCTGGGTTTGGTCAGCATGAAGGAGCGCGCGGAATCGGTCGGTGGCGGCGTGGAAATCGTGAGCAACCGGGAGGGTGGCACCGAGGTGCGGGCGTACATGCCTGTGCCGTAGTCGTTGCCGCGGGTGAGGGATGGCGCGCGTGCGAAGGGACCTGCGCATGGACAATGCGCGCACGGAGACCGCGACGATTCGCATTCTCTGCGTCGAGGATCACCGCCTGGTGCGGGAGGGGATCGCGGCCCTGCTCGGCCAGCAGGCCGACATGCGGGTCGTGACTTCCGCGGCCACGGCCGAGGAAGGCATCGTCCAATTCAGACTGCACCGGCCGGACGTGACGCTGATGGACCTGCAGTTGCCAGGCATGAGCGGCCTGGACGCCATTCGGGAGATTCTGCGGGAGGCGCCGGCCGCTCGAGTCATCGTGTTGACCATGTACCACGGCGAGGAGGACGTCTATCGCGCCCTGGAGGCGGGCGCGATGGCGTACGTCCTCAAGGACACGCTCTCGGACGATCTGATCCACGCCATCCGCGACGTGCACCGCGGCAAGCGGCCGATAGCCAGCGCCGACGTGCAGTCGCGCCTGGCAGAGCGCAACCGGCACAAGCACATCACGCCGCGCGAGCTGCAGGTGATCGAGCTGGTGTCTCAGGGCATGCGCAACAAGGAGATCGCGGCCTCGCTCGGCATCAGCGAGGAGACGGTGCAGGTGCACCTCAGAAACATCTACCTGAAGCTAAACGTCAACGACCGCACCGCCGTGCTCGCCGTCGCCGTCCGCCGCGGACTAATCCACCTGAAGTGACGGCGACGCCGCTACCTGGAGCCTTCCGACGCCGCGGCCTCGGCGGCGCGTTCACCCGCCATGATGTTCGGCAGCGCGTAGTTGCCCTCATGGCAGGCGTACTCGTAGATGACGTAGTCCGGCGCCGCTTGGAACGGCCGGTTGACGGTAAAGGGCTGCGTGTAGATCTCCGGATCCTCAACAGTGAACTCGTAGTCGATCGTGTGCTCGTCGATGCGCGTGAAGCGCTCGACGGCGCGGGTGTTCGTCGTCGACGGGAAGCGCAGCTCGGACTTGTCGCTGTAGCCGATGGTCTCGACCACCAGCGTGTTGCCTTCCCAGTGGCCGCGGGAATCGCCGTTCCACTGCGGGATGCTTCCATCTAGATGCGGCCGGCCGGTCAACGGAATGATCCGGACGTCGTGAATGTTCTCGACGTGGATCGCGACGAATTCCGGGGTCTGCAGAATGTGGTACGTGTTGTTGTAGCTGGTGCCGACCGGCGGCACGCCGTGGTACGTGATGCAGCGGTCCCAGATGGGCCGGTCCAGCCAGGAATCGGCCGGATGCATGCTGCGGTGCTCCCGCCTGGCATCCACGCGCCGCTGCCCCTCGTCGGTGAGCGGCAGTCGCCCGTTCGGGGGATCGACGATCTGCGACGTGCGGCTGTCCTGGAGCACCTCGCCGCGATCCACCCAGAACGCGTTGTAGGCGCCGGGATCGACTCCCGGCCGATCCGGCCGGTCGGACTTGCCCTGCAGGTTCCGCGCGGCGACTTCCTCGGGCGTGAAGAATTGCCGGCCTTCGACCTCGCCCGGCCGCTGCAGCGGCGTGAGCGTGGCGTACGACCACAGACCCTGCAGATCCGGGTCGCCCCAATGCGTTAGCCCCACGCTCCAGGCATCTTCCGATTGTCCGGCGGCGGGCGCCGGGAGCATTCCGCCAATGGCGAACGCCGCCAGCAACGCGACGAGATATCGACCTGCCATCTTGACCCTCCGTGACACTGGCCTCATAGTCCTACAGCTACGCTCGCGACGCAAGCACCTTCGCTTGGCCGCGCGCACGGAGGGACTACCGCCATGAGGAGATTGATCATCGTCGCAACGCTGCTGGCGCTACCCTGCGCTGCAGCCGCGCAGTCGGTTGAGGAGCAGATTGCCGAAGCTGTGCTGGCGGCGCCCGAACCGCTGCGCGCGGACGCCACGGTCATCGTGCGCGGCGATGACGGCGCGCCGAACGTCATTCGGCAGGGCGCCAACGAGATCGTTTGCGAGGCGGACGGACCGGCGCCGGGATTCGCCGTGGAGTGTTACCACCACAGCTTTCAGGATGTCATGGACTGGATGCGCCGGCGCATGGCGGAAGGCGCGCGCAGCTTCACGGAGCTGTTCATCGGCGGCGGTCCGGACGCCGAGGTGAGTGTCGGCGCCATGCAGTATGCGCTGGTCGGGCCGACCCGCGAGGAAGCGGAGCTGCACATCTCGATCAACCTCCCGCATGCGACGGGCGCGTCGACCGGGCTGCCGACCGCGGAACGGCTGGAAGGTCCCTGGTTGATGTGGGCCGGAACGTCAGCCGCGCACGTGATGTTCGGCGAGATCCCGCCGGGCATTCCGGCGGAATATCCCGGCAAGTAAAGGCCGCGGCGGTTACAGGCTGAGCCGCTTCAGCTTGCCGGTGCTGTCGCCGAACGCCTCTTCGGGCGTCCCCAGACTTTCCAGAATCGACAGGTGCAGGTTCGCCAGCGGCGTCCCCTCGCCGTACATGACGTACCGGCCGCCGGTGATCCCGGTCTTCTTCCCGGCGATCAGCGCAATCGGCAGATCGTCGTGGAAGTGGGTGTTGCTGTCGCTGATGCCCGTGCCGTACAGGAACATCGAGGAGTCGAGCATCATCCCGTCGCCTTCAGGCGTCTCGGACAGCTTCTTGACCAGGTGGCCGAACTGCCGGAATTGGTACTCGTTGATCTTGTGCAGCCGCTCCAGCTTGGCCGGCTCGTCCTGGTGGTGTGACAGCGGGTGGTGCGAGTCGGGCACGCCGATTTCCGGATAGGCGTGACCCGAGACCTCACGCGCCAGCATGAACGTGCTGATCCGCGTCAGGTCGGTCTGGTAGGCGAGCGCCAGCAGATCCATCATCAGACTGGCGTGCTCGGCGTAGTCGCTCGGCACGCCGACCGGCTGGTCGACCACCGGCAGCTCGCGGGTGTTCTGGCGCTCTGCCATCTCGATGCGGCGCTCGATGTCGCGGACCGACTCGAGGTACTCGTCAAGCTTGATCCGGTCGCCCTGCCCGATGACCCGCTCCAGGTCGTCGAGCTCGTCGCCAACAAGGTCGAGGATGGTGCGGTCGCGGCGCAGCCGCGCGAGGCGCGCCTTCGGATCCGTGCTGCCGCTCGTCCCGAACAGACGCTCGAAGACGGCGCGCGGGTCGTTCTCGATCGGCAGCGGCGTGGTCGGCGTGCGCCACGCGATGGTGTTGGTGTACGCGCAGCTTGCGCCGCCGTCACACGAGCCGAGCATGGCGTTCGACTCGATGCCCAGCTCGATGGAGGCGAGCTGGGTCTCCTTCGAGAGCTCCCGCGCCGCCATCTGGTCCATCGAGACGGCCGCGTAGACGTCGGCGCCGGAGGTGATCTTGAACGGCACGCAGGTGAGGAACGTCCCGGCGGAGCGGGCGTGGTCCCCGCCGCCTTTCACCAGGTTGGCCGCCTCGTCCGCCAGACCGCCGCACATCAGCACGCGGTCCTCGAAGCCTGCCAGCGACTGCAGCGTCGGCGGCAGCTCCGCCAGCGGCCCTTCCGCCTTCGGCGACCAGTAGGGCATCGACATCCCGTTCGGGACATAGAAGACGCCAAGCCGGCGGACCGGCGCGGCGGCCGTCTTGCTGAGCGCGGTGAGCGCCGGCACCATGCTGTCGAGCAGCGGCAGCGCCATGCTGACACCAAGGCCCCGCAGTACGGTGCGTCGTGGTAGTTGCATCTTCGTGATGACCATGAGTGAATCCCTCTCTCGTCTGCGTCGTGTTCAGGATCGAATTCAGTTTCCGGCGTCGGCCGCCGCCGTCGTGGCCGGCACGTCGGCCGGGTCGGCGGCCCGCCGCATCTGGAACGGCATGCTCCTGGCGACCCCTTCGATTATTGCCGACCAGCGGTAGTCCGCGGCGGCTACATCGCTCACTATCCGGCGTATGGTCGGCGCGTCGTAGTAGTCGACGCCGCGGCCGAGGGCGTAGATCAGCAGCTTCTCGACCACGGTCCGTTCGAACTCGTCGCCCTTGGCGACCAGCGCCTCGCGGAACGCCCGCGGGCTGTCTATTGTATGTCCCGCCCACTCGATCGTGGCATCGATGTCCGCGCCGCGGTCCGTCTCGCGCCACTGGCCGATGGCGTCGAAGTGCTCCATGGCGAAGCCGAGCTGGTCCATCTCGGTGTGGCAGGTGGCGCACACCGGGTTCCGCCGGTGCAGTTCCATCTTCTCGCGCAGCGACGTCGGCGCGGCGCCGGCCTCGTCTTCCTCGAGCGGCGGCACGTTCGGTGGCGGCGGCGGCGGCGGCGCGCCGAGCAGGGTCTCCAGCACCCACTTGCCGCGCAGCACCACGGACGTCCGGTTCGCGTAGGAGGTAACCGTCAGCAGGCTCGCCTGACCCAGCAGGCCATGACGCCGGTCGTCCGCCAGTTCAACGCGGCGAAAGCGGCTGCCGTAGATGTCTTCCACGCCGTAGTGGCGGGCGAGCTGCTCGTTCAGGAAGCTGTAGTCCGCGGTCAGGAGCTCCTGAATCGGCCGGTCGGCGCGCACCTGGCTCTCGAAGAACAGCTGCGTCTCCTGCACCATGGCCCTGCGCAGCGTGTCGTTGAACTGCGCGAACAGCGCGCCGTCGGGCGCCTGTTCGTTGATGTTGCGGATCTGCAGCCACTGGCCGATGAAGTCGTTCATGAACCGTGTGGCGCGGTCGTCCGCCAGCATGCGCCGGATCTGCGCCGGCAGCACTTCGGGATCGCTCAGCCGCCCCTCGGCGGCGAGGTCGATCAACTCGTCGTCCGGGATGGAACGCCAGAGGAAGAACGACAGCCGTGTGGCCAGCTCCAGGTCGCTCAGCCGGTACGGCTCGGCGGGCTCCAGGTCCACCGGCTCCTGATAGATGCGCATCAGGAACTCCGGCATCGAGAGCAGCGCCTCGAGCGACAGCTCGATGCCGAAGTCGAAATCGCGCTCGGCGGCGCCGTCGCGGTATACGGCGACAAGCGGGTCGACGTCTATGTCGCTGACCGGCCGGCGGTAGGCCCGCCGCGCGAGAGCGCTGATGATCTCCCGCGCGCACGCCTCCTTCTCGGCGTCCGTCGCCGCGCTGTCAGGGCGGCACGTGAATATTTTCTGCCGGCTGGCCGTATCGTCCGGCACCGTGCCGTTGAACGGTCCGGAAATGAACAGCCGGTCGATGCCCGGCTTGCCCCGCAGGCCGTGCGGCGAGGGCGCCGAGTCGGTGAATGCAACGGACACGAGTCGCTGGCCGGCGTCAATCGGGACCCGGATTTCGAGCGCGTCGTCGGCCGTCATGCGGTACTCGTGGAGACGCTGGCCTTCGACGTCGTCCTCGGGCACCGCGATCAGCACACCCGGATCAGGACCCGAGAATTGCCCGCCGATCGGCCAGCGCGTGATCAACTCGTGGTCGACGCGCAGCTCGATCTCGTGCCCGTCCTCCTCGATGCCCTCGATCGTCTCGACGGTAGCGTTCCGCTTCAGCCGGACGGCGAACACGTATTCGCCGTCGAGCGGAAACATGTGCCGCTGCGACAACCCGCCGATGGTCGAGAACGGCATGTCCTCGTTGACGCGGACGTCGCGCTCCTCGAAGCCGAGCGAGTACACCTGCATCATCGGCCGGTTGTCGGGACTGCCGATGGCGGCCCGGCTGACCTTCGTGGCTGCGGCGATGTAGCGCGTCATCAGCGAAGGCGTCATCGACAGCACGTCCGCGTTGTTGTCGAAGCCGAAGCCGGCCATGTCGCTCGGCAGCAGCTCGGCGCCGTCGACCTCGAGATCCAGCAGGTCCTTGATGGCGTTGACGTACTCGACGCGGTTCAGCCGGCGCGAGGCGACGCGTCCCGGGTTGGGTGCACTCTCGCTCTCGCGGTCCAGGGCCGTTTCGAGTGCGGTGACGAACGTGTCGACGGCGGCGGCGTCGGGTCGCGGCCGGCCTTCGGGGGGCATCTGCCCGCTGCGCAGCTTGCGCACCACCTTCTCGAGCACCTCGGCGTGGGCCGCGGCCTGCCCGACGTCGACGCCGTCGAGCGCCAGGCCGGCGGTCTTCAGCCGCTCGTTGTGGCAGGTTACGCAGTAGCGGTCGAGGAGCCCCCGGGATGGCTCGCCGGCGGTCGGAGATTGTGCGCTTGCGGGTTGCTGGGCGCCGGCGAATGCCAGCGCGAGCGCAAGGACGAACGTGCTAACGGATATTCTTGACATGACTGGCTACCACGGACACAGGTTTCCGGGTTGCTGCCGCTATACGAAAATGGTTGCGGAGCTGGAAACGACTCCGCACATATAATATCAACCGTGGAGCAAGGATTGCACATCAGAAATCAGAACCCTCCGAGGATGGCCCCATGCCGCGCGTGAACACGCGGGCGCCGGGAGCCGGTTTCGTTATCTCTCTCGCGGCGGCCGTCGGGCTGGCGGCCGCGTCACCCGACCTGCGTCTGGTAGACGCAGCGGCGCGTCAGGACGGGGCGGCCGTTCGGCAATTGCTGGCGGACGGCGCCGATGCCGACACCCGCCGCGCCGATGGCGCGACCGCGCTGCTCTGGGCGGCCCACTGGGACGATCTCGAAACGGTGGAGCTGTTGCTCGAGTCGGGCGCCGACGTAAACGCGGCCGACGATCACGGCGTGACGCCGCTCATGCGGGCCGCCGAGAACGCCAGCATCGGCACCGTGGAAATGCTGCTGGCGGCCGGCGCCGATCCCAACGCCGGGCAAACCAGCGGGCTGACAGCGCTGATGGTGGCGGCGCGCACCGGCAGCATCGAGGTGGTGCGGGCGCTCCTGGAGCACGGCGCGGACCTCAATGCGGCGACGACCGAGACGTCGGCCACTGCGCTGATGTGGGCGGTAGCGGCGCCGCACCCCGCCATCGTGGAGCGCCTGCTGGAGGGCGGTGCGGAAGTCGACGTGTCGACGACGAAGGGCATGACGCCGCTGCTGACCGCGGCGCAGCAGGGCGACATCGAGATGGCGCGGCTGCTGATCTCGGCCGGCGCGGACGTGAACCAGCCCGGGGCTGACGGCACGTATCCGCTGTCGTTCGCCATCGTCGACGGCCACCCCGAATTCGCGCTGTTCCTGATTGCCCAGGGCGCCAACCCGAACGTGACGATCGGCGGCATCCCGGCGCTGGCCGCAGCAGCCGGCGACACGGACGCATGGTCGTTCCATTGGGACCGTGAGCATGGCGGCGCCCAGTACGCGGTGCGCGAACGCGCCGGCGGCGGCCGCATCTATCTCACCCCGGCGCAGCGCCTGCCGATTGTCGAAGCGCTGCTGAACGCGGGCGCCGACCCGAACGCCCGGATCACCACCTCGGCCATGCTGATGAATTACATCGGCCATCCCACCAAGGGCGCCTTCGAGTCGTTCTCGTGCGGCACCGGCGACCTGCGCGGCGCCACGCCGCTGTGGGTGGCGGCCCACTACGCAAACGGCCAGGGCTACGTGCCGGTGCCCGACGCAATAGCCACGGAGGCCGCCACGCACCAGGCCGCCATCATCGAGCGCCTGCTGGCGGCCGGCGCGGACCCGTCGCTGGCGATCGACGACGGCACGACACCGTTCATGGCGGCGGCCGGCCTTGGCCAATGCACCTTTCGACCGAACCTGAAGCGCGGGCTCCGTTCCTACGGCGCCGAGGCGGCCGTGCGGGTGTTGCTCGAGGCGGGGGCGGAAGTCAACGCAATCAATGAAGCGGATTTCACCGCGCTGCACGGAGCGGCGTACCGCGGCCTCAATGAAGTAGTGGAATACCTGGTGGCGAACGGCGCCGACATAGACGCGCGCGACTACCGCGGCCGGACGCCCTACCGTCTGGCGGAGGGATCGAAGCAGTCGTTCCAGTTCCAGGCGTTCCCCGAGACGGCCGAGCTGCTGGCCGCGCTGGGCGCCAACACGCGACTCGGCGTACCCGGCACCGTGCAGGAACGCGCGGACCGTGCCGTTGCAGACGAGTTGGTCCCCTGATGGCGATGCGATATCCGGTTTCGGCGGCGGCGGTGGTGGCGTGCATGATCGGCGTGGCGGCGGCCCAGGAGTATCCGCTCTTCAGCGCCGACGATCTCGACGAGTCGATGAAGGGGGTCGGACGGCAGTTCTCGTTGCTGACCCGCATGGTCGAGGCGGCCGATTTCGAGGAAGCGAAGGTCAGGGTGACGCGCGCGCGGGAGCAGTTGTCGCCGACGATCGTTTTCTGGCGCAAAAACAGTCGCGACGACGCGATTGCCATGTTGCGCGACGCGACACGGCGCCTGGACGATCTCGACGTCGTGCTGTCGGAGGTGACAGTCGACCCGGCGGCCGTCGGTGCGGCGCTGAAGGCCGTCGATGGCGCCTGCCAGGCCTGCCACGCCACCTACCGCGAGCCCGACCCGGCCGCCGCCGAGGCATTTCGGCTGAAGCGCCCATGGTGAGACGCCGCGTGCCGCCGAGACCGGTCAGGCGCCCGGCCGCCGTATAGTTCGGTTCGTTGCCGTTGCGGGGAGGGGCATGGTGAAGTCCACAGGCATGCGGCAGGCAACTGCGATCGGCGTACTGGGAGGCATGCTGGCCACGGCTGCGTCCGCTGCCGGGGCGGAAGCCGACCTGCGGCTGGTTGCCGCTGCGGCACGGCAGGATGTCGCGGCGGTGCAGGCGTTGATCGCCGAAGGCGTGGACGTCGACGCCCGCCGGTCCGACGGGGTGACCGCCCTCCTCTGGGCGGCTCACCGGGACGAAGTCGATGCCGCCAACCTGCTGCTGGCGGCCGGCGCGGATCCGAACGCCGCCGACGACCACGGCGTGACCCCGCTCATCCGCGCATCAGAAAACGCCAGCCTGTTGCTGGTCGAGCGGCTGCTCGCCGCGGGCGCCGCCGCTGGCGCGGCCCAGGGGAACGGCCTCACCCCGCTGATGGTGGCGGCGCGCACCGGCAACGTCGACATCGTCCGCGCACTCCTGGCGCATGGCGCCGACGTCAACGCGGCCACGACGGAGCTCGGTGCGACGGCGTTGATGTGGGCCGTCGCGGCTCCGCACCGGCCGATAGTGGAGGCGCTGCTTGCCGCCGGCGCCGACGTGCACGTCTCGACGGCCAAGGGCATGACCCCGCTGCTGACCGCGGCGCAGCACGGCGACATCGAGATGGCGCGGCTTCTGATTGCCGCCGGCGCGGACGTCAATCAGCCCGGCGCGGACGGCACCTACCCGCTGCCGTTCGCCGTCGTCGATGGACATGACGACTTCGCCCTGTTCCTGCTGCATGAGGGGGCCGATCCCAACACGCGCATCGACGGCATCCCCGCGCTGGCCGCCGCCGCGGGCAACGTCGACACGTGGCTTTCCGGCTGGGACCAGCGGCACGGCGAC
>JAGWAI010000017.1:0-1793 GCA_021296485.1 Acidobacteriota bacterium | reverse complement strand
GCCACCGCGTTGTGGGTGGCGGCCTTCGGCGCAGCCTCGGAGGGTGCGTACCGCAGCAGCGCGGCCGGTTCGGAGAACTATCGCGTCGAGAGCAGCGCGGACATCGTGCGCGTGCTGCTCGACGCCGGCGCCGATCAGACGCTCGCGACCGACGACGGCACGACCCCGTTCATGGTGGCCGCCGGCCTGGGCCGTTCGACCTTCCGGCCGAACTGGACGCGCGGCAACCGCTCGCGCGGCGCCGAGGAGGCGACGCGGGTGCTGCTGGATGCAGGAGCGCAGATCAACGCGGTCAACGAGGCTGACTTCAGCGCGCTGCACGGCGCGGCGTTCCGCGGCCTGAACGAGGTGGTGGAGTACCTCGTCGAGCACGGCGCCGACATCGACGCGCGCGATGGACGCCGTTTCGGCTGGCGGAAGGTTCGAAGCAGTCGTTCCAGTTTCAGGCATTCCCTGAAACGGCCGAGCTGCTGGCCGAGCTGGGCGCGAATATCCGGCTCGGCGTGCCGGGCACGGTGCAGGAACGCGCCGACCGTACGGTGACCGACACCGGTTCACCCTGACCCGCACGGCCGGCGCATGGTGGGTTCGTCGCCGTTGCAGGGAGGCGCATGGTGAGGCTCACAGTGATCGGGCGGACAACCGCTATCGGCGTACTGGGAGGCATGCTGGCCACGGCAGCGCCCGCCGCGGGGGCGGAAGCCGATCTCCGGCTGGTAGCCGCTGCGGCTCGGCAGGACGCCGCGGCGGTGCGGGCGCTGATTGCCGAGGGGGTCGCCGTGGACGCCCGCCGGCCCGACGGGGTGACCGCCCTGCTCTGGGCGGCCCACCGGGACGACCTGGAGACCGCCGAGTGCCGACGCGAACGCCGCGGATGACCACGGCGTGACGCCGCTGATCCGGGCCGCCGAGAACGCCAGCCCGACCCTCGTCAACCGCCTGCTGCATGCGGGCGCCGACGCGGACGCCTCCCAGGCGAACGGTCTGACGCCGCTGATGGTCGCGGCGCGCACCGGAAACCTCGACGTCGTACGCGCGCTCCTCACGCGCGGCGCCGACGTCAACGCGGCAACGACCGAGGTGGCGGCCACGGCGCTGATGTGGGCCGTGGCGGCGCCCCACCGGGCGATTGTCGAGGCGTTGCTGGACGCCGGCGCCGACGTGCACGTGTCGACCTCCAAGGGGATGACGCCGCTGCTGACGGCTACCCGAAACGGCGACATCGAGACGGCCCGGCTACTGCTCGCGGCCGGCGCCGACATCAATGGCGTCGGCGCGGACGGGACGCACGCGCTGCCGTTTGCCATCATCCACGGGCGGGACGACTTCGCGCGTTTTCTGCTCGATCAGGGCGCCGACCCCAATGGCGCGATGGCGGGCGTTTCAGCCCTGCACGCTGCGGCCGGCGTCGTCGACCGCTGGCTGGTTCACTGGGACCGGGCGCACGGCGCCGCGCGCCGGTCGGGCGGCCGGCGCAACACCGGCCGGGTGAACCTCGACGCCGACCGGCGACCGCGGCTGGTCGAGGCCTTGCTGCGCCACGGCGCCGATCCGAACCGCCGGATTACCACCACCGCCATGCTGATGGATTACATCGGCTATCCAAAGAAAGGCGCGTTCGAGCCGTTCGCGTGCGGCACGGGGAATCTGCGCGGCGCCACGCCGCTGTGGGTGGCGGCCTTCGACGCGGCCGGCAGCGGGTTCTACCGGCGCGGTGACGGAGCCGATGCCGAGCGCCATGCGCGCGCCGGCGCGGAGGTCATTCAGGCGCTGCTCGCCGCGGGCGCCGATCA
>JAGWAI010000100.1:4250-4679 GCA_021296485.1 Acidobacteriota bacterium | reverse complement strand
GGTACATCAGCGCGAAGTCGTGCACCGCCCCCGGCAGATCCGACGGCGAGACGTAGGTCGGGTGGTCGCTGCCGAGCAGCGCGATGTCGCGCTGCTTCAGCCACGGGATGACCGAGGGGTGCAGCCCGGCCTGGCTGCCGCCCGGACGGCGGCCCCGGAGCCACGGTCCCTCGGCCTCCCGCAGGGGCCACACGCCGGTGCGTATGAACAGGGCGTCGCCGGATGAGACCCGCACGCCCGCCTGCTCCTCCCACTCCTCCAGGTCCTCGATGTAGATCGGCGTCCCGGGCTCCAGCCACGGAACACCCTTGAGCCGGGCGATGTCCATCAGCACGCCCCGCGTCACGATTCCGTTCTTCAGGTTGTGGATGGAGTACTGGTCGTGGCCGTTCTCGAGGACCGCGGCGGCCTCGGGCGCATAGCCGTTGA
>JAGWAI010000100.1:0-4003 GCA_021296485.1 Acidobacteriota bacterium | reverse complement strand
CCCCAGTTGGAGAGATCGGTTTTCCACTGCTCGTACTGGGCCGCGGTGACGGTCCGTCCGGACTCACCGCTCTGGGCGGACGGGCCGCAGGCCATCCCGGCCGCGAGTAGCAGGATCGCGGACATGAGCACGGTCATTTTCGTCATGTTCTCCTCCCGGGTGGGTCCGCCTCCCAGAGCCGCGCGCGGACAAGCGCCTTGGCGCAGTGCAGGAACGCCTCCTCCACCGTCACCTTGAGGACAGATACCGGAAGCTTGCCATCGAGGGCCGTCAGCTTCAACAACTCAGGGTCGGTGGAGATCTCCACGCGCCCGTTGACCCGCAGCGTGTCCGTCAAGCCGGGCACGAAGAACATCAGGCCCGCAAAAGGACTCTCGACCAGGTTGGTCAGGGTGTCCACCCGGCGGTTGCCCAGCCGGTCGGGCAGCAGCAGGGTGCTGTCGTCGAGCACGTACGCCAGCGACCCGGGGGGATCGCCGCGCGGGGAAGCGTCGGCCCGCCCATCGGCGCCGGCGGTACTGATGACATAGAACGGCGAGCGGGCGATGAACTCGCGGCAGCGGGTGTCCAGGTGGTCCAGCAACCGCTGACCAGTGCGCGCGGCGGGCGGCGGATAGACCTCCCGAAGCTTCGCCGGGGTATCGATGGCTATTTCTGCCTCCCTGTCGGTACAGCGCGAAACATATCACCAGCGACCATTGCGGGTCGCGTGCTTACGGTAGGAGGCGTCGAATCGTGCCGTCGTGCTTGTTGAGGAGGAACAGCTCACCGTCAGGTCCCTCACCGAAGCGCAGATCCACTCGCGGCGCCGGGTCCTTGCCTTGTGCCCGGTTCTTGGCTTGAACCAGTTGGAGGAGCGTCTTCGGTGCGCCAGCATCATTGAGGAGCACCCTGCGGATGGCGCTCTGCCCGCCGCTGGGCAGTCGGTCGGCCTGTACATAGAAGACCTCGCCGCTGGGCATGTCGCCGAACAGCACCAGGTCCGCCAACTGGGGAATCCTGGCCCGGCGGTAGACCACGACGCCGGTGACGGCAGCCCGCGAGTGAATCAGTGGGTCGCCGTGCGCGTATTCCGCGACGGGGTACGTGAGTCCGGAATCACTTCGCGAATCGGCGACACTCACGTTGCGCCGATCTACGAATCGAAAGCTCCCCTCCCAATCGTTCCAGCCGAGATTGGCGCCGAGCTCGACCAGACTGATTTCCTCAACGACGCCCTGCCCGATATCGGCGACGAACATGTTGCCGTTGTTCGGGTCCCAGCCAAAACGCTGGGGATTGCGCACACCCGAGGCATAGATCTCGCCGAGTGCGGTTGTGCCGCCGTCGCCGGCGAACGGGTTGTCGGGCGGGATGCCGTACTGGCCGTTTGCGCTGTCGGAGCCCAGGGGGTCGATTCGCAGGATCTTGCCGAAGACCGAGGCGGGGTTCGGGGACAGGTCGAGCGGGTCGCCGCCGCTCCCGCCGTCAGCCGAGCCGACATACAGCAGTCCGAAGTCGGCATCGCCGGGTGACACGAGCGGATTGAATGCGATCTGGCCGCCGTTGTGGTTGCGAAAGGGTTGCTCGAACCGGATGAGCGTGCGGGGCGGGCCGCCATCGTAGGTTGCCGCTCCGGGCGTTTCCGCCACCCACTCCTGCAGGACCGTGTCGTGCGTGCTGTCGCCGCCACCCGGAACAAAGTCGGGCGTGGGCGCCGTGTTGCTACTGTCGAGGTAGGTATAGAACCTGCCGAATCCCGGCATGCCGGCCCGCCCGAACTCCGGATGGAACGCGAAGCTCTGAAACCCGCGCTCCCGACCGGTCGCCTCGACCTGCAGTCCCCAGGTCGCCGCGGTCAGGTCGAGATAGAGAGACACCGTCTGTCCGTCATAACTGACGCTGTAGAGCAGTCCCCGCATGTCGCTGACGAACAGGCGTCGCGTTCCCGGCTCGTCCACGAGGTGCATCATGCGCGCCGCCTCGCCGTCAACGTCCGGCAGCGAAGCGAACTCCTCGTAGCCGACCGTGATCACGTCCTCGGCCGCGGCGATCGGCGCGGGAAACGGCGCGCTGCCTGTTTGCGCGAACGCCGCCGCCGCCGTAAGCAGGAAGGTAACCATCAGACTCGCCATCCGTCTTGCGGTCCGCTTGTGGTAGATGCTCTGCCCGGCTCGCCTGCGGAGGATACCGGGCGTATGATCGCAGCAGTCCCTCGTTGCACGACAGCCGGACGGAGATGGGGAGCCCACCGATGAAGAATATGCGAACGCGCGCGATCGTTGCGGCGGCGGCGATGATGGCTTGTTCGGCGGCCGTGACGGCGCAGGACTGGCCGCAGTGGCGGGGGGCGGCGCGCGACGGCGTGGCCGCGTTCGACGTGCCGGCGAGCTGGCCCGACGCGCTGCAGCGGCAGTGGTCCGTCGACATCGGCCTCGGCTACGCCTCGCCGGTGGTGGTGGGCGATCGAATCTACATGTTCACGCGGCAGGGCGGCGACGAGGTGATGGCCGCGCTGGACGCCGCCAGCGGCGATGAGATCTGGCGCACCGCCTACCCGGCGCCCTTCACCATGAACCCAGCGACGGCGCCGCACCGCGAGGGGCCGAAAGCCACCCCGACGTATGCCGGCGGCCGGCTGTTCGCGCACGGCATCACGGGCATCTTCACCGCCTATGACGCGGAGTCGGGGCGGCAGCTCTGGCAGGTGCCCGGCCGGGACGTCGAGCCGCTCTACCACACCTCGCAGTCGCCGATCGTGGACGGCGACCTGGTGATTCTGCATGTCGGCGGCCACGACGACGGCGCGCTCACGGCATTCGATGTCGCCGACGGCTCCGTGCGCTGGAGCTGGGACGGCGACGGCCCGGCCTACGGCTCGCCGATGATCTTCGAGGTCGGCGGCACGCGCCAGGTGGTGGTCTTCGTGCAGGAACAATTCGTAGGCGTGTCGCTCGAGACGGGCGCCCTGCTCTGGAGCCGGCCGTTCACCACGCGCTCGACGACCACGTCGCAGACGCCGCTGATGCACGGCGACATGGTGATCCAGAACGGCCGTGGCAACGGCGTCACGGCGTTCCGCGTGACGGAGGGCGCCGGCGGCTGGACGACCGAGGACGTCTGGCACACCGACGAGGTTTCCCTGCACATGGTCAACCCGGTGGCGCACGACGGGGTGCTCTACGGCCTGTCGCACCTGAACAGCGGCCAGTACTTCGCCCTCGATCTCGACACCGGCGAGGTGCTCTGGACGAGCAACCCGCGCCAGGCCGACCACGCCTCCATCCAGCGGGCCGGCGGCACCATCTTCTCGCTGGAGGACGACGCCGAGCTGCTCGTCCTGGAGCACGACCGCGGCGCCTTCAATCCGCTGCGGCGCTACGAGGTGGCCGACAGCGAGACCTGGACCCAGCCGACCTTTTCGGGCAACCGCATCTACGTGAAGGACATCTCCACGCTGACGCTCTGGACGGTCGAGTAGCGCGCATGCTGGATCGCCGCCGGTTCAACGCGTTGCTGGCGGGCGCGGCCGGCTGGGTCGCGCTCGGCCGGTCAGGAACCGGCGCGGCGTTCGCCCAGGAGCGCGCGCGCGGCGCCGTATATGCCGCCGTGGGCGCCCGCCTCTACCGGATCCGCCGGGACGGCGACACCCTGGTCCGCGAGCCCCGGCCGTTGGTTTTGCCCGAGCAGGTGCACGAGGCGTGGCAGCATCCGTCGGGCAGGTACTTCTACGTCGCCAGCAGCGACCAGCGCACCACGCCCGGCAATGGGCGGCACCACTACCTCAATGCGTTCCGGGTGGACTCGTCGGGCGGCCTCCAACCGTTCGGCAACGCCGCGGAGCTGCCGCACCGGCCCATCTACATCACCGTCGACCAGCGCGGCGAATACGTGCTGTCGGCCCACAGCTTCCCGAGCTCCATCACCGTGCACCGGCTGAACGCCGACGGGTCGATCGGCGACCGGGTCGAGCAGCGCGCGAGCCTCGACGCCGGCTTCTATGCCCACGCGATCTATCTCATGC
>JAGWAI010000016.1:93004-93794 GCA_021296485.1 Acidobacteriota bacterium | reverse complement strand
CTGCCCGAGCTGACCGGCCTGGACGCGCGCGTATCGATCGGCGCGCTGCGCGGCCTGGCGATCGAGCAGCACGAAGCCGAGACGACCGACCGTGCCGTACGCGACCGGGAAACGGCGTTCCTGCTGGACCGGCTGCGCTACATCCTGGAAGCGCGCGGCTTCGACGTTCGCAACGTGCGCGCCGTGACGCACCAGCCGCTGGACCAAATCCGTCCGCTCGACGCGCGCCGCAAGCTGGAGGTGCTGCCGGAGCTTACCGACAGCGCCGACTTCCAGACGCTGGCGACGCTTTTCAAGCGGGTCAAGAACATCGCTCGCGAGCTGCGGCCCGACGCCGCACAGGCCGCGTCGGACGAACCGTACGAGGCCGTGCTCACCGAGCCGGCCGAGCGCGCACTACTTAACGAGCTGACGGCGCGCCGTTCGGTCATCGACGCGGCGGTGGAGCAGGGCAGCGGATTCCGGGAGGCCTTTGCCGAGGCCGCCAGGATTGGCCCAGCCGTCGACCGCTTCTTCACCGAGGTGTTCGTGATGGCGGACGACCCCACCCTGCGCACCGCCCGCCTTCGCCTCATGTACCAGCTCGAGCAGGTCATCCTCCAGCTTGCAGACGTGTCGGAAATCGTGCGCGAGGGGTAGGAGGCGTTTTTTCGCGCTTGCGGATCTCTGCGTCCTCGCGGTGCCTGGCTAGCCCGCATTTCTCACCAACCCTCTGCTGCGGCCGCCGATCCGCTCGCTGTGGCGGGCCGTACTCCCTCACGCCGCTTCGACGTAGTTACGACTACGCCTT
>JAGWAI010000016.1:87620-92939 GCA_021296485.1 Acidobacteriota bacterium | reverse complement strand
GCTGTGCGCGGCTGTCGTTCGATCCGTCTCGGCGCCTCGACGCCCTCGCGACGAACGCTGGTGAGAAATGCGGGCTAGTCTCGTGGGGATGTATCGCGCCAACCACGATGGTGTGTGCATGCTGGCGCGGAGCCGCGCAACAACCCCGTCCTTGCTCGAAGTGGTCAGGCACCGCCCAGACTCTCGATCCGGTGCCTCCACGGCGAGCGAGCAACCTGCTGGATGAACGCGCGATCGGCGGAAACCATGCGCGTCTGTTCCCGTTCGGCCAGTGCCAGGTAAAGGCAGTCGTAGACCGGGTGCTCCAGTGTGCACGCCATGTCGAAGGCCGCCTCGTGCAACCGCGCCGTTGGCGCCAGCGTTTCGAACCACTGAGGCAGCGCATTCAGCAATGCATGCGCCTGCGCTCGTGGAATCGCATTACCGTGGACCCGTCGCCACGCAGCGTTCGCGCATTCCGCGAGAATCAAGTCCGGGGCGGTGAAGGCGACCCCCGACTCAGCAAGCGCGCGCGATTCGGCTGACAGGTGTTCCTCGAAGAACCACTTACAGGCGACGCTCGCGTCGACCACGAGCGTCATCGACTGTCACGATCCTCGCGCAGCAACGCCACGCTGTCGTCCAGTTGGCCGGGCGTCATGGCGCGTATGCGGTCGGCTTCGGCGATCAGCTCCGCTCGCTCCGGACGCGCCGCGCGCGTGAGGATCACCCGTAGCACGCGTTCCAGGGAACGACCCTCCCGTTGCGCTTTCCGCTTGAGATTCGCTACTACGTCCGCATCCAGGTTGCGTACGATCACTTGCGACCGTCCATTGCCACCAGACCGCGGCGTTCCGTTATCACGATCGGATCTGACGAATCGGACCTGCTGTCTGGCGAGGTCGGGCTGTCCGTCGGTCTTCCAACCCGCGCGCATCCAACCGGATGCCTGGCTGTGGGTCTCGTCGTTCGCCCACCACGCCTCATAGTTCCCCGGTTTTCTGGCGCTGTCCGGCAGGGTGGTGCCGATGATGCCTTCCACCTCGTGAAAAGTGAGCGTGCAATAGCCGCCCGGGTGTTCCTCGAGATACTTGGCGAGAGGGTCGTACTTCCTCAACGATGTTCTCCTGGCATGGAAATATTGATATGGGAATGATATCAAAACATCGCCACCTGCGCGATCGGGTGCTTCACCAGCTAACCCGCGCACATCGAGGGCAATCACCAGCCGCGCCGGAGTCAGTTGCTCATGGCTGCCCGGTCGGGGCGGTCGGTGACCCCCTACGCCGCCCGGACCCAGCGGACCAGGGTGCGCAGGTCGGGGGGCTTGCCGTACATCAGCAGGCCGACGCGGAAGACCTTGGCGGCGATCCAGATGGCGCCGGCGACAGACGCGAGGCCGACGGCTATTGAGAGCCATACCTCCCACCACGGCGGCGGCTGCGTCGACGTCATCCGGATGAGCATCGCAAAGGAGTTGACGGGCGGCAGGTAGCTCAGGAAGACGGCGAGCGTGGAATCGGGACTGCGGGAAATGGCCGGCCAGAAGAACACGGGGGTCATGACGACCATCATCAGCGGCGCCTGCAGTTGCCCCGCCTCCCGCATGTCGTTGACGGCGGCGCCCGCCGCCAGCATCAGCGACCCGATCACGAAGAAGCCGATCAGGAAGAAGATCACGAAGTAGGGGATCAGCCAGGGATCGAGCAGCCCGAACAGCGAGAAGGACACCAGCAGCGCCAGCCCGATGGCGAGATATAAGCCGATGGTGAGCAGGCTGACCGCGACGCCGCCGAGCAGCTTGCCGGCCATCAGCTCCATGGGCGACACCGCCGAGAGTAGCACCTCGACCACCCGGCTAGATTTCTCCTCGACGGTCGAGACGAGCATGGTTTGGCCGCCGCTGAGGATCCCCATGAACATGAGGACCATGAATGCCAGCGGGAGGAACTGGTTGAATCCCGTCACAGTCCGCCGCTCGGCATCCGGCCCGACGGTGGTGGACGGCTGGCGCCGCACACGGAGCAGCGCCTCGATTTCGGCCCGTTCCAGGGAGTGGGCCGCGACGCGCGCGTTGATGATCGCCTCGCGAATGGTCCTGTACATGAACCAGATGTCGCGGTCGTCGAGGCCGGGCGGGACGTACAGGTCGTAGGTTCCGCGCTCCCCGGCCGGGGTGGCGGCCTCGACCGCGTCGTCGTGAATCACGATCAGCGCCTTGCGCCGCGCCCCTTCGCGCTCCGCGGTGAGCCACGCCTTCGCGGCCTCGACGTCCATGTCGGCGGCGAGCGCCGTCAGACGGACGTCGACGGGCGGGCCGGAGACTTCCTCCATGGCCTGCCGGACTGGGTCGGTCTGTGTGCCCCAGAACGGCTCGGGAACCCGATCCCAGCCGCGGCGGAACGCTTCCGCGCGTTCACGGGCGACGGCATTCGGGTCCAGGGCGGTCTCCAGCTCCGGCAACACGGTGCCCGTCGGGTCAATCACGCCGTACTCGCCTTCGATGCGGTACCCGCTGTCGACGAAGAGACTCGGCGCCAGGATTATTAGCACGGCGCCGAGGGCCGGCACGAGCAGCAATCCGATGAGGAAGCCCTTGGTCGCCACTATCGCGAGGAAGTCGCGCAGGGCGATGTGCAGGATGCGCGTCATGCGCCGTCTCCGTCCGCGCTGGCGTTCTGCAGTGCCGCGCGGAGCCGGTCGTGCTCATCCACCGGGGCCTCCCCGGCGACGAGCCGGATGAATATGTCCTCGAGGCGCGGGCGCGCCAGCTCGATGCGCGCGGCGGGCAACATGTCGAGAATGCGCCGCATGGCCGCGGTCGGATCGGCGTTGTCGCGCAGCAGGACCTCCGCGCCGCGATCCGCGCGCCGTACGCGTTCCACCTCGGGAATGGCGGTCAGGCCGTCCGTGTCCGCATCCGGCCGGAGCGGCTCGAAGCGGATCGATCGCGGATCGTACCGGCCGCGGATGGCGGCAAGATCGTCGTCCAGCACCTTGCGGCCCGCGTGCACCATGACAATGTGCTCGCAGATGTCCTCGGCCTGCGGCATGACATGCGTCGAGAGCAGGATGGTGGCGCCGCGTGCGTGCTCCTCGAGGACGATGTCCCGTAGCGTGCGCATGCTGAGCGGATCGAGGCCGCTGAACGGCTCGTCGAGGATCAGCAGATCCGGCCGGTGCAGCGTCGCGGCCACGAACTGCACCTTCTGGGACATGCCCTTGGACAGCTCGTCGCAGCGCTTGCGCTCGACGCCGGTCAGGCCGACGCGCTCGAGCGCCGCGGAGATCTCGCGGTCGACGAAGGGCCCGTCGGCGCCCTTAAGCCGCGCCATGTAGCGCAGGAACGCTAGCACCCGCATGCGCCGGTACAGGCCGCGCTCTTCCGGCAGATAGCCGATGCGGTCCTTCGCCTCCAGGGCGGACGGACGCTGCAGGATGGAGATCTCGCCGGAATCCGGGAAGAGAATCGACATGATCATCCGGATGGTGGTCGTCTTGCCGGCGCCGTTGGGGCCGATGAAGCCGTACAACCCGCCCCGCGGCACGTCGAGGTCGAGACGGTCCACGGCGGTCAGCGCTCCGAAGGTCTTGGTGACGCCGCGCATCCGGATGGCGGTATCCATGTGCAAGAACTCTATAAAATATCCCTGCGCCTCGCGCAGCGATCTGAACGAACAATCGAAATACCGTTTCACGACCGGGGAGTCCCCCAGGAAGAGCACGATCAATCCGCATGTCCAGGAAGTCAGTAACGCAGCAGACCGCGCAGACCGCGCAGCCCGCGCAGAAGCACGTCTATTTCTTCGGCGGTGGCGCCGCCGAGGGCGACCGCACGATGCGCGATCTGCTGGGCGGCAAGGGCGCCAACCTGGCCGAGATGACCAACGCCGGGCTGCCGGTGCCGCCCGGGTTCACGGTGTCGACGGACGCCTGCACGGCCTACTACGACCAGCGCCGGCGCGTGCCGGCCGCTATCGACCGGGAGATGGAGAAGCATCTCGCCCGGCTCGAGCAGCTCACCGGCGCAAAACTCGGCGCCGCGGACAGGCCGCTGCTCGTGTCGGTCCGCTCGGGCGCCAAGTTCTCCATGCCGGGGATGATGGACACCATTCTCAACCTCGGGCTGAACGACCGCGCGGTCGAGGGGTTGAAGGCGCGCACGTCGAACGGCCGCTTCGCATTCGACAGCTACCGGCGGTTCATCCAGATGTTCGGCAACGTCGTGCTGGAGATCCCCAAGGAGGTGTTTGAGGAGGAGTTCGACGGCGTTAAGTCGCACCGCGGGGTCACGCTGGACACCGAGCTCGACGAGGTCGCCCTGCGCGAGGTGGTGGAGCGGTTCAAGGCGGTCGTCATCCGCGAGAGCGGCGAGCCGTTTCCGCTCGACGCGCGGCGCCAGCTGCGCATGGCGCGCGACGCGGTCTTCCGTTCCTGGCAGAACCCGCGGGCGAAGGAGTACCGCCGCATCTACGACATCCCGGACGCCATCGGCACTGCGGTCAACGTGCAGGCGATGGTGTTCGGCAACACCGGCGACCGCTCCGGCACGGGCGTCGGCTTCACCCGCAACCCGGCCACCGGCGCGAACGAGTTCTACGGCGAATTCCTGATCAACGCGCAGGGCGAGGACGTCGTGGCGGGCATCCGCACGCCGCAGCCGATCGGCGAGCTGGAGCAGGTGATGCCGCGCGCCTACGAGGAGCTGCGCGCGATCACCACGCGCCTGGAGCAGCACTACAAGGATGTGCAGGACTTCGAGTTCACCATCGAGGACGAGAAGCTCTACATGCTGCAGACGCGCAACGGGAAGCGCACCGGCTACGCCGCGGTGGTGATCGCCACGGATCTGGTTGCCGAGGAGGTGATCGAGCCGGAGGACGCCGTGCGCATGGTCGACCCCGACGCGCTGACCCAGCTGCTGGCGCCGGTCTTCGATCCGGACGCCTGGGCGGCGCTGCCGGCGGTGACGACCGGACTGCCGGCCTCGCCCGGCGCGGCGTGCGGCGAGGTGGTCTTCACCGCCGACGAGGCGGTGCGCTGGGCGGCCGAGGGGCGGGACGTGCTGCTGGTCCGCAAGGAGACCGTGCCCGACGACATCCACGGCATGCACGTGGCGCAGGGGGTGCTGACCGCTACCGGCGGCATGACCTCCCACGCGGCGGTCGTCGGGCGCCAGATGGGCAAGCCGTCGGTCGTCGGTGCCGGCGAGCTGCACGTCTCCGAGTCCGAGCGCGTCGTGGCCGTCAACGGCCAGCGCTTCGAGCAGGGAGACTACGTCTCGTTCGACGGACTGAGCGGCGAGGTGAAGATCGGCCGCGTCGCGACCCGGCCGAGCGA
>JAGWAI010000016.1:84664-87577 GCA_021296485.1 Acidobacteriota bacterium | reverse complement strand
TGCTGAAGTGGGCCGACAAGGTGCGCCGGCTCGGCATTCGCGCCAACGCCGACCAGCCGGACCAGGCCGCCACTGCGTACGCGTTCGGCGCACGCGGCATCGGACTGTGCCGCACCGAGCACATGTTCTTCGGCGAGCAGCGCATCCCGATCGTCCAGCGCATGATCCTGGCGGAGAGCGAGGCCGACCGGCGTTCGGCGCTCGACGAGCTGCTGCCGCTGCAGCGCGAGGACTTCTACGGCGTCTTCACGGCGATGCGCGGCCAGCCGGTCACCATCCGGCTGATCGACCCGCCGCTGCACGAATTCCTGCCCAAGCGCGAGGAGCTGATGGTCGAGATTGCGCGCGCCGAGGCGCACGGCAGGACCGACGGGCTCGACGAGAAGCGCGCGCTGCTGCGGCGCGTCGAGCAGCTCCACGAGTTCAATCCGATGATGGGGCACCGCGGCGTACGGCTGGCGATCAGCTACCCCGAGATAACCGAGATGCAGGCGCGCGCCATCCTGGAGGCGGCCTGCCGGCTCGCGAAGGAGGGGGTGAGAGTTATACCGGAGATCATGATCCCGCTGGTCGGCCACGTCGGCGAGTTCCGCGATCAGAAGGCGGTGATCGACCGTGTGGCGGCCGAGACCATCACCACGGCCGGCGTCAAGGTGAAATACCTGGTCGGGACGATGATCGAGATTCCGCGCAGCGTGCTGGTCGCCGGTGCGATCGCGGCCGACGCCGACTTCTTCTCGTTCGGCACCAACGACCTCACGCAGATGGCGTTCGGGTTCTCGCGGGATGACATCGGCAAGTTCCTCAAGGACTACCAGGAGCGCGGCATCCTGACCCGCGACCCGTTCGAGTCGATCGACACGGAGGGCGTGGGCGCCCTGGTGCGCATCGGCGTGGAGCGCGGGCGCGGCGCGCGCCCCAAGCTCAAGATCGGCGTATGCGGCGAGCACGGCGGCGACCCCGCCTCGATCGACTTCTTCGAGGACGTCGGCCTCGACTATGTCAGCGCGTCGCCGTTCCGGGTGCCCACCGCCCGGCTGGCCGCCGCGCAGGCCGCGCTGGCGCGCAAGTAGCCGGCCGACGAACAAGGTGACCGCCGAGGGCAAGATCATCCGCCTGCCGGCCGGACTGGCCAACCAGATAGCGGCCGGCGAGGTGGTCGAGCGTCCGGCCTCGGCAGTCAAGGAGCTGGTCGAGAACGCCCTCGACGCCGGGGCGACGCGCATCGTCATCACCATCGAGTTCGGCGGCAAGCGGCTGATCCGCGTCGAGGACGACGGCGAGGGGATGACCGCCGCGGATGCGGCATTGGCCGTCGAGCGTCACGCCACGAGCAAGATCGCCCGCGCCGAGGATCTCGCGGCCATCGCCACGCTGGGGTTCCGCGGGGAGGCGCTGCCGAGCATCGGCTCGGTGTCGCGCCTGCGCCTGCGGACGCGGGCGCGCGACGCCGGCGACGGCGTCGAGGTGCGCGTGGCCGGCGGCGGCGCGGCCGAGGTGGCGCCTGCCGGCGCGCCGCCCGGCACGGTCGTGGAGGTGCGCGACCTTTTCTACAACGTGCCCGCGCGCCGCAAGTTCCTGAAGTCCGACGGCGCCGAGACGGGGCACATCTCGCGCGGCGTCACGCAGCTCGCGCTGGGCTTCTTCGAAATCGGCTTCACCCTGATCAGCGGACCGCGAACGCTGATCGACTGTGCGCCGGCCGCCTCGCTCGCCGAGCGCTTTCAGCAGATATACGGGGAGCGGCCGGACCTGGTGGAGGTGCGCAAGGAGGCGGCCGGCATTCGTCTCGTCGGCTTCGCCGCCTCGCTTGCCGGGGAGGCGCCGGCGAACGGCCCGCAGCACCTGTTCGTCAACCGGCGAGCGGTGAAGGACAAGACCATTGCCCACGCGATCGGCGAGGCGTACCGCCGCGCGACGATCAAGCCGCGCCGGCCGGAGGCGCATCTGTTTCTGGAGGTGCCGCCGCAGCGGGTGGACGTCAACGTGCATCCGGCCAAGACCGAGGTGCGGTTCCTGGAACAGTCGCTGGTGCACGAGGTGGTGCGGCGCGCGCTCGGCGCGGCGCTGGGCCAGGAAGTGGTCCCGCAGGTGCCGCTGGAGCGGCCCGCCGCGGCCGTTCCCGAACCGCGCGCGCAATCCATACCGGGGGTGCTGGGGGGACTGGGAGCCGCCAGCCGCTGGGGTCCTGTGACCGACATGTTCCGCCGCCAGGCGCCCCGCGAGGACGGTCGGGACATGGTGCGCGACAGCACGGCGGCGGCGGTCGATCCGGCCGCTGCGGGCGACCTGAGCGCCATGGGCACGGGGCCGCTGATTCCGCTCGGGCAGTGCCGCGACACGTTCATCGTGGCGGTCGACAACGACGGGATCGTCATCATCGACCAGCACGTGGCGCACGAGCGGATCCTGTTCGAGCAGGTGATGCGCCGCCTGACGGAGGGGCCGGTGCAGGCGCAACGGCTGCTGGATCCGCTGGTCATCACCCTGCCGCCCGCCGGCCGGGCGGCGCTCGCGGCGCACGCCGGCGACCTGGCGCGGCTGGGATTCGAGATCGAGCCGTTCGGCGGCGACAGCGTGCAGGTGGCGGCGGTTCCCAGCCTGCTGGGCCGCGCCGTGTCCGAGGCGGCCATCCGCGCGCTGGCCGAAGACCTGGAGGGGCTCGAGCGCGGTACCGGCGCCGCCGCCGCGCTCGGGCGCATCGCCGCCACCACCGCCTGTCACGCCGCCGTCAAGGCCAACGACCGCCTGACCATGGAGAAGATGTCGTGGCTCCTCCGGGAGCTGCGCCACACCGCCTATTCGACGGTCTGCCCCCACGGCCGCCCGGTGCTGCTGCGCCTGTCGCGGCAGGAGCTCGAGAAGCGATTCGAAAGAATTTAACCCGCATTTCTCACCAGCCTTCTGCTGCGG
>JAGWAI010000016.1:64178-84611 GCA_021296485.1 Acidobacteriota bacterium | reverse complement strand
CAGCGTCGTTCAGTCCGTGCGACCCACCACACCGGCGCCTCGACGCCCTCGCGACGAACGCCGGTGAGAAATGCGGGCTGGTCGTCAGCGCCCCGCGGCGCGCAGCTCGACGGCCGCCACGCCGACGCCGAGCGTGCGGTTGTCGTTGCCGTCGGGGACATGGGTGTCGCTTATCAAGCGGATCTCCAGGCTGGGCGGCGTCAACCGGCAGCCGTCGAGCGCAAGCGTTTCGTTCCAGCGGTTCCGGATGGTGTCGTCGTATACGATGCAGCCGTCCGCCTCGATGCGCAGCCGCTTCGGCTGACCCGTCATGAGTACGTCGACCGCCAGCGCGGCGGGCGGCGCCGCCGGGTCGATCGGCACGGTGAGGCTGGCCTCTCCGGTGGTCCAGCGGAACGCCTGTCCCTCGGCGCGCTCGGGCCCGTGAAAGCCGGTGGACGTTACGCCCAACAGCTCGGCCGCCGTGTCGCGCAGCAGATTGGGCGCGACCGGCTCGCCTCCGCCGGCATATGCAGGCGCCAGGCCGACCGTCCCGTCCGCGCGCTCACTGACCGCGAACACCTCGAGCGCATTTGCGCCCGGCCGGAGCAGGCCGGGGTCGACGATCGCCTCCCAGGCGGCGTCGCTGCCGTAGGCGCGGAACGGATACGGCCGCGTGACCGCCGCCACCACGCCGTTGAGCGCGACCGCCAGCAGCGGCGGCGGCGCGCCGTCGGGTCCGCCGGCGGTGCCGGTGACGTGCGCCGGCACGAAGTCGCTCTCGAGGTCGACGGCTCCCAGCAGCTCCGGTGCATCGACGGTTACCGCAATGTCCGCCGCCGCCACAGCCGGGAAGTCCGCGGCCAGACGCCCGATCAGATCGAGGCGTCCGCCGGGGACCGGCGGGTTCAGCGGGTTGCCCGCGTCGAACAACCCCAACTTGTGGGCGACGCGCTCCATGACGGCGCCGCGCAGATCGGCCGGACCCGCCATCCGGCGGGTCGCGCCGCCGGCCAGCAGCGTTTTGGCGGGGCGGCCGCTCCAGGCCGGGTCGAGCACGTTGGCGCCGTCGGGGGTCCACGGCAGCCGCGCGCCCATCTCGGCCGCCAGCGTGGGGAGAATGTCAATGGTCTCGACGCCGGCGTCCACCGTCGCTCCAGTCCGCTGGCCCGGCCGCTTGACGAACAGCGGCACGGCCGCGACGTCGGCGAACGAAGCCTCGGTGGCCTGCAGGAAGGGAAAGCCTGGACGCAGGCTCGCGCCGTGGTCCGCGGTGATCACGAGCAGCGCGTCGTCGTAGAGTCCCGTCTCGCGCAGGCGCGTTGTCAACTGCCCGACGATCGTGTCGACGTGCTGCACCTGCAGCAGGTGCCGCTGGTAGCGAATCGCCGCGGCCCACTCGTCATCCACCCAGCGCTCGTTGCGCAGGCCGACGTCGCCGCGTTGCAGCGTGAACCGCTGGCCGCTGCGCAGGTGGATCCACGGATGGTGCGGCAGCAACGTGTGCAGGAAGAAGAGCGCCGGTTCCTCGCGAGCGGTACCGGCGCCGATCGACGCGATGAACTCGGCGACCGTGTCCCGCGGGTCGGGCCGCGGCGCGAAGAACCGCTCGGCGAACGTGTCCCGCGCGGCGAAGTCGCGCCAGCCCTGCGTCACGGGCGGCAGCGCCGCCGCCAGATCGTCCGGTAGGACAACGGCCAGATAGACCACCGTCAGGTCATTCAGGAGGGCCGCCAGCCGCGCCGCCGGCCCCGCGCGCGCCGGCGGGCACAGCGCCGCGGGGCACAGCTCGGTCAGCGGTTCCTGGACCCGCAGGCGGTAACGGCCGCCGAGCAGGGTGAACAGGTTCTCGGGGTAGTCGGCCGCCAACGGCAGGCGGCTGCGCTGCGGGTAGTTGCCGGTCAGGATGGCCGGCAGGGCGAAGCCGGTATACTCTGCGACGGCGCTCGCGTTGCGGAACCACGTCGACTCGCCGGCCAGCGCCGCGAAGTGCGGGTACAGCGCCGCGTCGATGCGGCCGTCGCCGTCGAGCAGGGAGGCAAGCGGCAGCTGGTCGAAGACAACGAACACCACCGGCGGCGTGGCGTCGAAGGAGACGTCGAGCGCCGGCTGATCGTCGGATGCCGCCAGCAGACCGCTGATGGCCGGATTCAACAGGAATGCCGCCGGCACCACCACGAGCGCGGGCGAGAGGAACGTAGCGAACAAGCGGACCGGCGCGAACCGGACGTACGCGATCCCGGCCGCCGCGCCGCCGCCCGCAGCCGCCGCCAGCGGCAGGCTCAAGTGCCAGCCGCCGAGCGGCTTGAGCGCCGCGAGCGCGACGGCCGCGGCGAGCGCGCCGATTACGGTCCCTGCGAGGCCTGACCGCCATCCGGCCGCAAGCCACCCGCTGATCCACAGCGCCAGCGCCATGACGGCGGGTGCGGCCAGGCACAGCAGCAGCACCAGACCCAGCAAGTCCATCGGCCCCGCGTCGTGAGCCACGAAGAACTCGGGGCTGCGCCGCAGGACGTCGAAGAGCGGTTGCGCCACGGCGATGCACCAGAGGCTGGCCATGTGCAGCGCGGCGAGGCGGCCGGACATTTTCACCGTGAAGTTGCGGGCGCCGGGGTGCTCGGCGGCCGCCGGAATATAGTCGATTGAGAGTACCATGGAGTGTTTGCGTATTTACGACGGTCGCGCTGCGGGCAGCCGGCGGGATTGCGTCCTGCGGTGGTGCATGCTACCGCTGATGCTGCTCGCCGCCGGGCCCGCCGCCGCGGTCCAGGCCCCGGCGGTCGTCAACGGCGTTGTGCTCGACGGCGAGACCAATGCGCCGCTGCCGGGTGCCGCGGTCCGCACGGCGGGCGCGTCCGTGACTTGCGGCCCCGACGGGCGGTTCACCATCACCATTGAGCCGGGCGAGGCGTCGCTGCGCATCGCCGCCACCGGCTACCTCGACACTACCGTCACGCTTGACCCCGCGGCGGTTTCCGCAGGCGCCGAGCTTCAGATCCTGTTATTCCGCAACACCTTCGCCGAGACGGTACGCGTGACGCCGCCCGTGCAGGCGCCCGAGCGCCCGTCGGCGACGCCGATCGCCGCTACCGAGGTGCTCGAGGTCGCCGGCGCCATCGACAACGTGTTCCGCACGCTGGACACGCTGCCGGGCGTGGCGTCCACGGGCGACTTCGGCAGCCGGCTGGCGGTGCGCGGCGGCACGCCGGACCAGAACCTGACGTTGATGAACGGGGTGGAAATACATAACCCGTACCGGCTGTTCGGCCTGGTCAGCGCGTTCAATCCGGAGACGGTGGAGCGCTTCGAGTTGACTGCGGGCGGCTTCGGGGCGGCCTACGGCGACCGGCTGTCGTCAATCCTCACGGTGGACAACCGCACCGGACGACCCGACTTCCAGGGGTCGACATCGGCCAGCTTCACCGACGGCAACGTGGTGCTCGAAGGGCCGGCGCCGGCGGGCGGTTCGTGGCTGGTTACGGGGCGGCGGACGTACTACGATCTCGTGGCCGGTCTGGTGTCGGATCAGGGGTTTCCGTCGTTCGCCGACGTGCAGGCGCAGGCCGACTGGGAATTCGGCGCCGGGCATCGTCTCTCCGTGCTGGGGTTGTCGAGTCGGGAGAACGCCGACTTCCAGATCGACGAAGAGGACGGACGCGACTCCGGCCGCTTCATGACCACGGCGGGCAACGACCTCGGCTCACTGCGGTTGGACGCGCGCCTCGGCGCCGGCGCCACGTCGAGCACCATTGTCGCCTGGTACCGCAACACGGACGTGCTCGACGTGAACGCGGAGTTCGAGTCGGACTCCCGGCGTTCCAACACCCCTGACAACGAGGATGCAATTGCGCTCTCGCGCGTCATCTTCGACCGCACGCTGGCGGTGCGCGATTTCTCCGTGCGCCAGGAGCTGGCGTTCCAGCTCACGCCGGCGCATACGCTCGACGCCGGCCTCGAGCTGCACCGCCTGGCCACCGGCGTCAGCCAGACGATCAGCGGCGACCGCAACGATGCCGCGGCGAATCCGACCAGCGTCCGGGGCGGCGCGGCGATTCCCGACGCCCTCGACACGGCGCTGAGCGGGACGCGCGGGGGGCTATGGATCCAGGATCGTTACACGCCGTCCACGCGCTTCTCGCTCGAGCCGGGGCTGCGCCTGGACTGGAGCACCGTGAACGGCGGCGTCACGCTGGCGCCGCGGATGGCGGCTACCGTGGCGCTCGGGCGCGCGGGGCGCCTGCGCGCGGCGGGCGGGCTGTACACGCAGAGTCCCGGATACGAGAAGCTGATCCAGTCGGACTACTTCCTCGACTTGTCGCCCGAATTCGTTTCCGGATTGCAGCATGAACGCGCCACGCACGTGGTGGTCGGCTACGAGCGCGACCTCGGCCTCGGCGTGCTGGCACGCGTCGAGGGCTACTACAAGGCGTTCGACGACCTGATCGTCGGCCGGCTCGAGACCGCGGACGAGCGTCGCCGGCGCCTGGCGCGCTACGACTTTCCGGCCGCGCTGGAGGCCAGTGTCCCGGCGGGGCAGACCATCACCAGCGTGCCGGTGAACGGCGGCAAGGGCACGGCCCACGGCGTCGACGCCTATTTGGCGCGGACCGACGCGGCCGCACGGCTCGCCGGCTGGCTGTCGTACGCCTGGGGGCGCGCCGACCGCGAGACGTACGGCCTGCGCTACCCGTTCGAGTACGACCGGCGCCACGCATTCAATGCGGTGGGCCGCTTCCGACTCAGCGATCGCTGGAGCGTCGCGGCGACGGCGCAGGTCGCCACCGGGTTCGCGTACACGCCGGGCACGGGCCTGCGCGTGGCATCGGTGGAGGATGACACCGGACACCTCGTGCCGGCGCGCGACGCGGTAGGGGCGCTCGTCTACGCCGTGGACTACGGCGGCCTGGACAACCTGCACCGCGGGCGCCTGCCGTACTACGCGCGCGTCGACCTGCGGATGACGCACCGACCGGGCGGCCCGGGCGGCCGCTGGTCCTGGTACCTGGAAGTGATCAACCTCCTCAATCGCGACAACCCGGTGGAGCTCGAAACGGCCTTGCGGCACGACCCGGACGGCGTGCGCCCCCGACTCGTCGAGATGCCGACGGCCGGGTTTCCCTTGCTGCCGTCGTTCGGCGTCCGCGTCCGGTTCTGAGGCTTTGTGTTGTGCATTCGGCGCGGAATGTAGAAACTGAGGGCTCCAGCGAAGGCGAATCTCGGGAGGACCGCATGAATATCCGCTTCGGATACGGCTTGGCGCGGGCCGCGCTGCTCGGCGCGCTGCTGGCGTCGGCGGCCGGCGCGGCGGCGCAGGGAACGGAGAACGGCGAGTGGCGGACCTACGGCGGCGACATCGCCAATACGCGCTATTCGCCGCTGGACCAGATCCATGCCGGGAACTTCTCGGAGCTGGAGGTCGCGTGGCGCTTCTCCACCGCCAACCTCGGACCGGAGACCGAGTTCAATCTCCAGGCGACGCCGTTGATGGTGGACGGCATCGTCTACTCCACCGGCGGCACGCGGCGCACGGCGTTCGCCCTCGACGCCGCCAGCGGCGAGCTGCTCTGGATCCACCGCCTCGACGAGGGCGAGCGGGCCGAGGCCTCGCCGCGGCGGCGCTCGGGACGCGGTCTCTCGTACCGCGACGACGGCGGCGACGGGCAGATCTTCTACGTCACGACCGGCTACCGGCTCATTGGCCTGAACGCTCGTACGGGTGAGCGTCTGGCCGACTTCGGCGACAACGGGATGATCGATCTGATGCAGAACATGGATCAGGAGATCGACCCGCTCGCCGGGGAGATCGGCCTCCATTCGGCGCCGCTGGTGGCCGGCGACACGATCGTCGTCGGCGCCGCACACGTCCCGGGGAGCGCGCCGCGCTCGATGCGCAACACCAAGGGATACGTACGCGGGTTCAACGCCGATACCGGCGTGCGCAAGTGGATCTTCCACACCATTCCGGGCGCCGACGAGTTCGGCAACGACAGCTGGCTCAACGATTCGTGGCGCTACACGGGCAACACGGGGGTGTGGGGCCAGATGAGCGCGGACCTCGAGCTCGGCATCATCTATTTCGCGACGGAGATGCCGACCAACGACTACTACGGCGGCCACCGTCACGGCGACAACCTCTTCTCGGACACCGTCGTGGCGGTCGACATCGACAGCGGCGAGCGGCTGTGGCACTTCCAGGTCATTCATCACGACGTCTGGGACTGGGACTTCCCCTGCGCGCCGATACTGGCCGACGTGGTGATCGACGGCGTGGAGCGGAAGGTCGTGGCGCAGCCGAGCAAGCAGGCGTGGCTGTACATGTTCGATCGGGTGACCGGCGAGCCGATCTGGCCGATCGAGGAGCGCGAGATGCCGCCCTCCGACGTCCCCGGTGAACTGCTGGCGCGGACGCAGCCGTTCCCGACGCATCCGCCCCCCTACGACCGGCAGGGCGTCAGCGAGGACGACCTGATTGACTTCACGCCCGAGCTGCGCGCGGAGGCCCTCGAGCTGGTGTCGAATTTCCGGCTCGGACCGATCTTCACGCCTCCGGTTGTCGCCGATCCGGAAGGCCCGTACGGCACGCTGATGCTGCCGTCCACCGGCGGCGGCACCAACTGGCCCGGCGGGTCGCTGGATCCGGAGACCGGCATCTTCTACGGCTACTCCTACACCCGGATCGTCTCACTGGGTCTCGTGAACGATCCCGAGCGCTCCGACATGGACTTCATCCGCGGCAACCCACCCGGCGTGCCGGCGCCGCGGCGGACGCTCTCCATCCGTGGGCTGCCGCTGGTCAAGCCGCCGTGGGGGCGCATCAGCGCGATCGATCTCGGGACGGGCAACATCCTCTGGCAGGTGCCGCACGGGGAGACGCCCGACAACGTCCGCAATCACCCGGACCTGCAGGGTGTGGACATCCCCCGCACGGGCCGCGAGGGCCGTGTCGGCACGCTGATCACCAGGACGCTGTTGATCGCCGGCGAGCCCGGGACGTTCACGGCGCCGTCGGGCGAGGTCGGCGCGATGCTGCGGGCGTACGACAAGGCGACCGGGGCTGAGGTCGGCGCGGTCTACATGCCGGCCGGCGTGACGGGCTCGCCCATGACCTACCTGCACGAAGGCGGGCAGCACATCGTGATGGCCATCGGCGGCCCCGGCCATCCGTCCGAGCTGATCGCCTACCGGCTGCCGGAGTAGGGCAGGCGCACGACCGGCGCGCGGCGCGTCAGCGGGTGCGCCGGCGGACGATCAGCCAGCCGGCCAGGAACACCGCTATCCCGGCGCCGAATATGCGCGGGCTGGGGCCGAGCGGTCCGGCGGTGACGATCGAAACGAGCAGCAGCCACATCCCGAGCAGCTGCAGGCCGCGTCCGGCGTAGTACAGGATTCCCGGCATGCCGTTACCCGTCGTCCTTCGCGGCGTTCCGCCGTGAATGCTTCAGCGCGCGCCAGGCGTCGAGGCGGCGCGCCAGTTCCTTCTCGTAACCGCGCGTGGTGGGGCGGTAGTAGCGGCGGCCGGCGATTGCCGGTGGCAGGCAGTCCATGCCGGTGACGGCGTCCGCGTCGTCGTGGGCGTACTCGTACCCCTTGCCGTAGTCGAGGTCCTTCATGAGGCGCGTAGGCGCATTGCGCAGGTGCAGCGGCACCGGCTCCGCGGCATCGCCGTGGGCATCGGCCGCGGCGCGGTTGTACGCCGCGTACACGGCATTGCTCTTGGGCGCCGCGGCGAGGTAGATGACGGCCTGCGCCAGGGCCGTATTCCCCTCGGGCATGCCGATGAAATGGACGGCGTCCTTCGCCGCCACCGCGAGCGGAAGCGCCGCCGGGTCGGCGTTGCCGACGTCCTCGGAGGCGAAGCGCACGAGCCGCCGCGCGATGTACAGCGGGTCTTCGCCGGCCTCGACCATGCGCGCGAGCCAGTAGACGCCGGCGTCCGGGTCGCTGTTGCGCAGCGACTTGTGCAGCGCGGAGATCAGGTTGAAGTGCTCCTCGCCCGACTTGTCGTACAGCAGCATGCGGCGCTGCACCGCGCGCGCCAGCAGGTCTAGCGTGATGACCGCCGGCTCGTGAGCCTGCGCGGCAGCGTCCGCCGCCTGCGCGTCGGATGCGCCGGAGCGCGCAATGGCGGCCGCGAGCTCCAGCAGATTCAGGGCGACGCGCGCATCGCCGTTCGCATGCCGCGCCATGGCGGCCAGGGCCCCCTCGGCCGTCTCCACCGGTCCGCCGCCCAGCCCGCGCTCCGGATCGCGCAGCGCCCGCTCCAGGATCGTCTCGATTTCCGCTTGGCTCAGCGGGCTGAGGACGAACACCTTGGAGCGCGAGAGGAGCGCGGCGTTCACTTCGAAAGATGGATTCTCCGTGGTCGCGCCGATCAACACGATGTCGCCCGCCTCGACACGCGGCAGGAACGCATCCTGCTGCGCCTTGTTGAAGCGGTGGATCTCGTCGACGAACAGGATGGTGCGGCGGCCGAGCCGCCGGCGGGCCGCTTCCGCCTCCGCCATCACCGCCTTGATGTCCCGGATGCCCGACAGCACGGCGCTGAAGGCGATGAAGTGGGCGCGCGTGACGGTGGCAATCAGGCGGGCGATGGTCGTCTTGCCGGTGCCGGGCGGGCCCCACAGGATGATCGACTGCAGCGCGTCGCGCTCGATCGCCTCGCGCAGCGGCTGGCCGGGCGCCGCGATGTCCTGCTGGCCGACGAGCTCATCGAGAGTGCGCGGCCGCATCCGCTCGGCAAGCGGCGCGGGCGCCGCCGGCGCGTCGCCGCCGGCCGGCTCGAACAGGTGTCCCGGTTCCATGTTCACGTCCTAGCAGCCTGTGGCAAAAGCCCCGCTGCATTCGACCGGCGATGCATCCTGCCTGAACTGCGTTGCTCGTCGCTCACATATGCCCAATATGCTCGCTCCTCGCGCCTTGTCAAGCAGGCGCCTCACCGGTCTCGGTGCGACGCGGGGTTTCACCACAGGCTGCTGGCCTGCGAGGTGGCTGCAGCCGTCCGCTGCCGCCGCGCTTCGTAGACGATCAGCGCCGCCGCGACCGCCGCGTTCAGCGACTCCACGCCGGGGCGCATCGGTACCGAGATCCGCATTTCCGCCAGTTCGGAGGCCGCTTCGCTCAATCCGCCGCCCTCGCCGCCAATCAGCACGAGCCACGGCCGCGTCATGTCGATGTCGTGCAGCGGCGCGCCGCCGCGCGGTACCGCCGCCAGCACGCCCGCGCCGTGCGCCTGCGCCGCCGCGACTGCCTCCGGCGCGGGGCCGGCGTCTATCACGGGCAGCCTGAAAGTGCTGCCCATGGCGCCGCGCAGCGCCTTCCAGCCGAACGGATCGGCGGAGCCCTCCGTGACGAGCACCCCGCCGGCTCCGCCGGCGTCGGCAGCGCGGATGATGGCGCCGACGTTGCCGGGATCTTGCACGCCGGCGGCCGCCAACACGACCCCGCCGCCGGCGAACGCCCGGCGCGTCTCCAGCTGACGATGCCGCGCCAGCGCGACGACGCCGGATGGGGTGCGCACGGGACTGACGGCCGACAGCACAGGTGCGGACGCGGCCAACACCGTCACGTCGTCCGCCGCGAGACGGCCGGCCAGATCCGCCAGGGCGCCTTCGCGTCGCCGTAGCGCGCCGCGCCCGAATACGGCGGTCTCCGGCCGCACGCCGGCGCGCTGCGCCGCGTCGATCAGCCGGCTGCCGTCGAGCAGCAGTTGCCGCCGCTCGCCCCGCCGCTCGCGCGCGGCGGCCCTGAAGCGGGCGACGATTGGATTGTGCCGGCTGGTGATGATCTGCACGAGAGCGGGGTGTGCGCGGCGATGCTGAGCATAACAGATGTGCTAGTCTGGACAGCCTGTGCCGGCGCGCCGGCGAGGACGCCCCGCGGACCGGGTTCATCAGACATGAAGTCACGATTCATCAAGCGTTTCGAGGACGAGATCCGGACGCTCGAGCGGGAGTTGACCCGCGAGCTGCCGAAAGAGATCGGACGTGCCCGGGAGCTGGGCGATCTGCGGGAGAACGCGGAGTATCAGGCCGCCAAGGAGCGCCAGCGGCTGGTCGAGGCGCGTCTCAGCATGCTCAAGAAACGGGTTTCGGAAATCGCCCTGATGAACCTGACGAGGCTGCCCCGTGACAAGGCGGGATTCGGTTCGACCGTGCATCTGCGCAAACCGGAAGGCGACATGCTTGTATACCAGCTCGTCATGGCGGAGGATGCCGACCCCACCCGCGGGTGGATCTCCACCGCATCGCCGATAGGCCGCGCGCTCATGGGCAAGGAAGTCGGCGACGAGATCGACGTGCCGACGCCGAGCGGCAAACGCGAGTTCGAGGTCGTCAAGTTGACGACCATCCACGACGAGGAATAGCAGCTTCGGCTGCCATCAGGGCGAGACGATTTCTACCGATCCCCCCCGGCCGATTCCCTACTCTCCCGACCTGCGGACGGCGCTCGTGCTTACCGGCACGGGCACGGCAGGCGCTTACCATGCCGGCGTGCTGAAGGCGCTGCAGGAGGCGGGCGTCAAGATCGACATCGTCGCCGGCCGGGGCATCGGCGCCGCGAGCGCCACGTTCGCTGCCATCGACGCCGGGGAACAGCTTTGGGGCGCCGCCGGCAGCTGGTCGACGGAGACGGCCGCCCGCTTCTATCGCTGGCGCTGGACGCTGCGGCTGGGTGTGCTCGCTCTGGGGCTGGCGCTCGGCGCCCTGCTGGTGCCGCTGACGGTGCTGGTCGGCGGCCTGGCGCTGTTTCCGGCCGGATTCGTGTTGCAGCTGTTCGGATTGGAAACGGGCGGCTGGCTGGCGGTGCAGTACGCCGGGCTCGTGGAAGCGCTCTTCGATCCGGGCGGGTTGCCGCTGTACCTGCCGCGCTTCGTCACCGTCATGCTGTTGCTGCTGCTGGGCGTGCTGTCCGTCGGAGCGGTCATCGTGTGGCTGCGCGCGCGACTGCGCCGGCGGGCGCGCGGCGGCCTCTGGTGGGAGCTGTTGGGGTCGCCGCTGGACCAGTCGCTCGCGACGAAAACGCTCGCCAGAAAGCTGTGGACGGTCGTCTGCGGCAGCGGCTCGGCGGCAAGGCCGGACGCGACCGAGCTCGGTGAACGCTACGCGCAACTGCTGGCTGAGAATACGGGCCAGCCCGGGTTCCGCGACCTGCTGCTGCTGGTCCACGATCTCGACGCGCGCCGTGATTTCGTGGCGGCCCTGCTGTCCGAGCCATTCCGCCGGTCGTTCTTCCTGCGGCGCCAGGGTGACGACGCGGCGGAGCGGCACCTGGAGACGTTGGACCTCGCGGATACGGGTCGCCGCCAACTCATGGACATGCTCGCGGCATCGCTGAGCCTGCCGGTGGCGACCGAGCCGCACCTGACGCGGTTTCCGGACGAGAGCGCATGGCAGGGTGAGACGCACCGCTTGTGCGATCGGCCGGAATCGACCGTTCGTCTGCTCGAGGAGGTGGCCAACGCGGGCGCCGAGCAGGTCATCCTGGTGTCCGCCTGCGGCTGGCCGTCCGAGCCGGGCCGCCTGACGTCAGGCCGGCGCGACCCGCTCGGCCGCGTCGGCGAATCGCTGGTCGCCGTTGAGAGCGCTTCGATCCGGGACGCGCTGGCGCTGCCCAGCCGGCTGTTCGAGGTCGTCTTCCAGATCCGTCCCACCCACAATCCGCTCGGTCCGTTCGACTTCAACGGTTCGTACGACGAGCTGTCCGACCGCCGCCATACGCTGGCCGAGCTGGTGTCGCGGGGCTACGAGGATGCGTTCAGCCAGTTCGTGAATTCCGTGGTAGGCGCGAGCGGCGAGTGGATCGACTCGCGGTAGGCGCCGCGCCCCGCCGGGAGACGGCGCGGCCGGCGGGCGCCGCGGCCGGCTGCGCGGGCGCTTCGGCCGCCTCGCCCAGGAATTCCGCCGCCATATCGCTCAGCAGCTGCGACATGTGATCGCTGTCGAGGCTGCCGAACCTGTCTCGGAAGGCGGCGATCGGCACCACCGCCTTGGCCATCGCCCGGTGTCCGCCCGCATTGCCCACGTCCGCGAAGCACGCCTTCACGAAGCCGCCCGCGTTGCGCGAGTAACCCAGGTTGCGCACCGAGATGACGACGTTGTCGTTGACCAGGCCGGAGATGATCGACCATTTCACGTCCTCGAGCTGCAGGAGGAAGTCGGCGATGTACGGGATGAGGTCCTCGCGCGGCGCGGCGCCGATGTGGGCGGCGAACACCTGGTTGCGCGTGCGGCCGCACTCGATGGCGCGCGATATGAACTGCAGCCGCTCGATCGTGATTTCCGCGCCTTCCATCTTGCGCACGAGGGCGGCGTTCGCCAGCGGATAGAGGAACGTGAACGCGTCGAGATCCGCGCGGTGGGTGTGGCGGCTGAGGAACAGCGTATCCGACTTGATCGCGTACAGCATCGCGGTGGCGGTCCGCTCCGAGACGTTCGCGGCGACCGACTGCATGTGCTCCGTCAGGATGGTCGACGTCGATCCGTAATCCGGCCGGATGTCCTTGAACGCGGCGGTGTATCCGGCGCGCTCCGGATGGTGGTCGACCACGAGATCGACGCGGTGGACTAAGCCGCCGAAATAGTGCGGCTGCACGTCGACTGTGGCGATCTTCTTGTATTGCGTCAGCGACTCGGCGGTCACCTTCTCGACGTTGATGTCGAGCAGGTTCGCCATGCGCAGGTTCTCCGGGCGGGTCACGCCGTGGAAGGCGCCGATGATCGCCGTGGTCTTGGTGCGATGCAGCAGGTTGCGCAGGGCGAGCCCGCTGGCCATTGCGTCCGGGTCGGGGTCGTTGTGGAGCAGTATCAGAATTCGATCCGCACCCGCGAAATGCCGCTGGTACTGCTGCACGCGGGCGCGCGTCAGCGAGCGGCCGAGGGCGGTCAGCAGCGAATCCTGGAGCAGGTTCCCGACGCTGAGCACCGTCACGTCGGGAAAGATGGCCCGCCAGGCATCGGTGCGCGAGCGGCTTCGGTCACCGATGGACAGCACGTAGACGAGCGTGGCGCCGGCGCCGGTGACGGCCTCCAGCACGGGCCGCAAATCCCGCTTGGCGTCGTCTTCGACGATGACGCAGGTGGTCGGCGTCAGGCCGGCTTCCAGGTAGCTCTTTTCCAGCCGCGGGTCGGCCATGCGCGCCGGGATGCCGGCGCTCTCCAGCCGCCGCGCCGCCGTCCGGTCGCCGATGAGGAATACCAGGTCGAGGTTGGCTGCCAGGGCCCGGTGCAGGGCCTTGACGATCAGCACGTCGCGACAAACCGCCACACACTGCATAAGAAACAGCAATTATAGCTTGGGGCTGCGCCCCAAACCCCCGGCAACCGCTAGCGGGGCCCCTTCGCCCCACTCGGTGGCCGGCGGGCCGCGCCGTGCGCGGCCTGCTACCATGGTGCG
The DNA here is from genome assembly GCA_021296485.1 of Acidobacteriota bacterium. Lineage (GTDB taxonomy): Bacteria > Acidobacteriota > Vicinamibacteria > Vicinamibacterales > UBA8438 > JAAXGX01. The sequence goes on along the minus strand of JAGWAI010000016.1, from coordinate 71,240 downwards.
CATGAAGTACAGCCTGCCTGCCGCCGCCGCGATATTGCTGGCAGCGAGCCTGCAGGCGCAGGACCTGCTGTTCACCAGCGGCATCGAGCTGGTGCAGCTCGGCGTCACTGTCGTGGGCCGCGACGGAACGCCGCTGACGGTTTTCACGCGCGACGATTTCGAGGTGTACGAGGACGGCGAGCTGCAGGAGATCCGCTACTTCGCCCGTGGCCTGGCGGACGACGCCGAAACCGTGCCGACCCATCTCGGCGTGCTGTTCGACACCAGCGCCAGCATGGAGCGGGACGCCCGCTTCGCAAAGACCGCCGCGATCAAGTTTCTCAACACGCTCACCTATGCCGAGGACATGACCGTGGTCGATTTCGACACGGAGGTACGCGTCGGGCGCTACGAGCGGGGTGATTTCCCGCGCCTCGTCGAGCGGATCCGGTCCAGCCGGACCACCGGCGACACGGCCCTGTACGATGCGCTGGGCGTCTACCTGGACGGCGCGTTCGCCCAGGACGGCCGCAAGGTGCTGCTGCTGTACACCGACGGCGCCGACACCCGCAGCCGGACCACCCGCGACGACGTCGTCGATTTCGTGCGGGCGTCCGACGTCACGATCTACGCGATCGGCTTTCAGAAGCAGCTGCCCAGCAGCCTGCGGCCGATTGAGCGCATGCGGCTCCAGCAGCTCGCGGACATGACCGGCGGGCGCAGTTATTTTCCGGACCGCGTCGAGGACCTCGACGAGATCTACGAGCAGATTGCAGCCGAGCTCGACGCCCGCTACTCGCTGGGTTACGTTTCGGGGAATCCCCGCACGGACGGTTCGTGGCGCGAGATCGAGGTGAAGCTGCCGAACCCGCCCGCCGAGCACAGGCGCCTGCGCGTGCGGGCCCGGAAGGGCTACTTCGCACCGTATCTCGAGCCCGAGCCGCAACAATAGTCCCCACCGGACGTGGAGCCTGTCCTGTCCTCGACTTACGACGCCTTCTCGCTCGTCACGGATTTCGAGCTCAAGGGCGACCAGCAGCGCGCGGTTGCCGAGCTGACCAGCGGCATCGAGCGCGGCGACCGCCACCAGGTGCTGCTCGGCGTGACCGGCTCGGGCAAGACCTTCACGATGGCCCAGACGATCGCCCGGGTGAATCGCCCGAGCCTGGTCATGGTGCACAACAAGACGCTGGCGGCGCAGTTGTATCAGGAGTTCCGGCGCCTCTTTCCGCACAACGCCGTCGAGTACTTCGTCAGCTACTACGACTACTACCAGCCGGAGGCGTACGTGCCGGCCACCGACTCGTACATCGAGAAGGAGGCGACGATCAACGACGAGATCGACCGCATGCGCCTGTCGGCCACGCGCTCGCTGTTCGAGCGCCGCGACGTCGTGATCGTGGCCAGCGTCTCCTGCATCTACGGGCTCGGCTCGCCGGAGGCGTACTACGGCATGCTGCTGCCGCTGGAGCGGGGCCAGCGGATCGACCGCGACGCAATCCTCCGCAAGCTGGTGGAGATCCAGTACGAGCGGAACGACCACGACTTCGACCGCGGCGCATTCCGCGTCCGGGGCGACACCATCGAGGTATTTCCGTCGTACGACGACCAGGGCGTACGCATCGAGCTGTTCGGAGACGAGGTTGACGAGCTGGAAACCTTCGACCCGCTGACCGGACGGACACGCCGCCGCCACGACCGCATGACGGTCTATCCGAAGACGCATTTCGTGACGCCGCGCGAGACGACCCTGCAGGCAGTGGACAAGATCAAGGCGGAGCTCGAGGAGCACCGGCCGCGGCTGGAGCGGGACGGCCGCCGGCTGGAGGCGCAGCGCCTGCACCAGCGCACCATGTTCGACCTCGAGATGATCCGTGAGATCGGCTACTGCCACGGGATCGAGAACTATTCGCGCCACCTGCTGGGCCGTGCGCCGGGCGAGCCGCCCCCGACGCTGCTCGATTACCTGCCGGCCGACGCGCTCACGATCATCGACGAGAGTCATCAGACCGTGCCGCAGATCCGGGCGATGTACCACGGCGACCGCTCCCGCAAGGAGGTGCTCGTCGAGCATGGTTTCCGGCTGCCGTCCGCGCTCGACAACCGGCCGCTCAGCTTCGAAGAGTGGCAGGCGCGCGTGGGGCAGGTGGTGTTCGTCTCCGCCACGCCCGGCCCGTACGAACTGCGCGCCAGCGAAGGCGTGGTGGTGGAGCAGATCATCCGGCCGACCGGACTGGTCGACCCGCAGGTGGAGCGGCGGGCGGTCAAGGGGCAGGTGGACGACCTGCTGCACGAGATCCGCCAGCGCGCGGAGCGGGGCGAGCGCGTGCTTGTCACCACCCTGACGAAGCGGATGGCCGAGGACCTCACGCAGTTCTACCAGGAGCTGGGCGTCCGCGTGCGGTACCTGCACTCCGACATCGACACGCTGGAGCGGGTCGAGATCCTGCGTGATCTGCGGCGCGGCGCGTTTGACGTGCTCGTGGGGATCAACTTGCTGCGCGAGGGACTCGACCTGCCGGAAGTGTCCCTGGTGGCTATTCTCGACGCCGACAAGGAGGGCTTTCTGCGCTCGTCCGGCTCACTGATCCAGACGTCGGGGCGCGCGGCGCGCAACGTGAACGGGCGGGTGATCATGTACGCGGACGTGGTCACGGACTCGATGCGGACGGCGCTCGACGAGATGGATCGCCGCCGGCAATTGCAGCAGGAATACAACGGCCGGCACGGGATTACCCCGGCGTCGATCGTGAAGGACATCGACAACTTGTTGACGAGCATCTACGAGCGCGACTACGCCGAGGTGCCGATGGCGCGGGAGCGCGGCGAGAACTTCCGCACGCGGGACGAGCGCGCGGCGCATCTGGCGCAGTTGGAGCGGGACATGCATGCCGCGGCCGCCAATCTCGAGTTCGAACGCGCGGCGTCACTGCGCGACCGGCTCCGCGAGTTGCGCCGGCGGGATCTGGGGCTCGCCCCGGCCGTGGGCACGGACGAAAGTGACCGCGTCGATCAGGTGTGAGAAGATTGGGAGGGCGCCGCTCGGCAGCGCGCCCGACAGACTTTGGAGTTAGCGGTAAGGAGAACATCATGTCGAAGGAAAGTGAAGGGCATGCGGGCATTGTCGTGGCGGCGTTCCTGCTGGGCGCGGTAGCGGGTGCCGTGACGGCCCTGTTGGCGGCGCCGGCCACCGGCGAGGAAACGCGCGACGTACTGGGCAAGAAGGCGCGTGAAGGACGCGAAAAGGCCAACGAGGCGGCCAAGCAGGGACGTGAGTTCGTGCGCCGCCAGCGGGAGCACCTGACGGATGCCGTCGACCGCGGCATCGAAGTGTACAAGCAGACCAACGAGGGGAACGCCAAGCCGGCAGAGGACAAAGGGTAATGGAGCTGCCGACGCTGTTCATGGGAGTGATTGCGGTTGCCGTGCTCACGACCGCCGTGACGCAGGTCGCCACGCTCTGGTACGGCATGCGCGTCATGCGGCGGGTGGATCAACTTGCCGACCGGGTGGAGAAGGACATCCAGCCGGTCATCGACCGCGTCAACGCCGTGAGCGGCGACATTACGCGCGCGACGTCGCTCGCCGTTGCGCAGATCGAACGGGCCGACCAGCTGTTCGCGCGCTTCGCCGTGCGCGCCGATCAGTTGATGTCATTGGGGCAGGACGCGGTATTCGAACCGGTCCGGCGCAGCGCAGCGCTGATCCAGGCGTTGCGCGCCGCTCTGGAGGCATTGCGCACCAACCCGCGCGACGCGTCCGCCAAGCAGGCCGCGGAAGACGAGCAGGAAGCGCTCTTCATTGGTTAGGATGGGGGCTGCGCCCCCAAGCCCCGGCGGCCACTCGCGGGGACCCCATAGCCCCGCGCCGCGCTGGCCGGGGGCTTGGGGCGCAGCCCCATCTAACGATGCCGCTGCAGGCGTAGTCGTAACTACGTCGAAGCGGTCGAAGCGGTGTGAGGGAGTACGGCCCGCCACAGCGAGCGGATCGGCGGCCGCAGCAGAAGGCTGGTGAGAAATGCGGGCTAGGGGACGGACGCAGTCGCGTTGTCGTCCCCTTTCGTGTTCCACACATGGGGATCCCGTGGTCAGCACGTTGACCGTGCGGGGCAAGGGTGGTATGTGTTTACCTCCTCACACCTTTGTCGAAGGGGAACGCCATGATGAGAGCCTTGCCGTGCCGCTGGTCCATGATGGGCGCGTCCGTCTTCGCCTGTCTGCTCATGTGGAGCCCCGCCGCTGCCCAGGCGCCGGCATCCGCGCCGCTTGCCGCCCAGCTTGCCGAATTGATGAGCAGCGCAGACCTGGACGCAGTGGCCGGGCCGTCGGGAGAGGATGAGGACCGGTTCGTCGCGGCTCTCGCGTTCCCCGGCCAGTTGCTGGTTGTCTCGGCCCGATACGAAGTGCCGCTCTACGTCGAGCAGAAACTCGAGAACCGGCAGTTTCGCGACATCTACATCGATCTGAACGCCGCTTCCATCGCCGGCACGAAGGTGCTGGTGACCGACGCCGGCGCCGATGGTCTGCACGCGCAGGACGACGCGGTCGACATGTTCGACGACGGGTCGAGCGTGCTGCGGCTGAACGGCGACTGGGGGGCGCAGGACATGTCCCGGGACGACTACATGCAGGCCGCCGCGGATGCGGACGATCGGTACGTCCGGATGCTGAACGCCCTTATCGAAACCGTGCGTTGAGGGCGGTCGCTGGTCAGCGCGCGGGCACTTGCGGTACGGGCGCTTGGCTCAGTGGTAGAGCATCGCCTTCACACGGCGGGGGTCAGTGGTTCGAATCCACTAGCGCCCACCACTTCAACCGCTCCGGCACCCCCGTCTAGCCAAGGGATTGGGGCGCCGCCCCATCTAACGACGCAGCGAGACAACTACGACGGTGAAGCACGACGGGGACGGCAGGCATGGACGCGGCCGTCCCCAGGCCGCGCACGGCGCGGCCCGGCAGTCGCGGCGTGGGGCAACGGGGTCCCCGCTAGCGCCTGCCGGGGGTTTGGGGCGCAGCCCCATCTAACGACGCAGCGTAGCCCCATTTAATTGATGATGACAGACGGTGCCCCGAAGAGCGCGTTCGAGCTGGCGATGGAAAAGCTCGAGCGGCAGGATGAAGCCGCCGGTGTCGCACCGGCGCAGTTGACCGCGGCTCAGCGCGAGGCGATCGCGGAGGCCCGCCGCGTCTGCGAGGCGCGCACCGCCGAGTGCCGCATCCTGTTCCAGTCGGCGCTGGCGACGACGCTGGAGCCGGCCGCCCGCGCGGAGCTCGAGGCCAACTATCGCCGCGACCTGGCCCGCTTCGCCACGGACCGCGACAAGCAGATCGCGCGCATCCGCGACGAGTCTTCCTAAGTCTCGCCCGCTCAACTTCCGGGCGTCCAGATTCGCGCCGCCGGCTCACCGGACAGCGCCAGCATCAACGCGTTCAGCCGCTTGACGAAGGCCGCGGGATCGTCGAGCCGGCCGCCCTCCGCCAGCAGCGCCTGGTCGAACAGGATACGGCTCCAGTCCGCGAACCGCGTCTCGTCGGTTTCCGCCTTGAGTCGCTCGACGATGGGGTGCGTCGGGTTGATCTCGAGCGCCAGCGGCACGTTCGGCACGTCCTGGCCGGCGGCCCGCAGCATGCGCTCGAGGTTGGCGCTTATCCCGTCCTTGTCGCCGACCAGACAGGCCGGCGATTCGGTCAGCCGGTAGGTGATTCGGACTTCGTTGGCCCGTCCTTCGAGCGCCTTCCGGATCCGCTCCAGAACCGGCTTGAATTCGTCCTCGAGCTTGTCCTTCTGCTCGGCGTCCGACTCGCTGTCGGCGAGCTTGCCGAGGTCGAGGTCGCCCTTGGCGACGGATTGCAGCGGCTTGCCGTCGAATTCGGTGAGATGCGCCGCGACCCATTCATCGATGCGGTCGTGGAGCAGCAGCACCTCGATCCCCTTCTTGCGGAAGATCTCCAGGTGCGGGCTGTTGCGGGCCGCGGCGAGGCTGTCGGCGGTGATGTAGTAGATCGCCTCCTGCCCCTCGGGCATGCGCGCCGCGTAGTCGGCCAGCGCGACCGTCTGGCCGGCGGTCTCCGCGCGTGTCGAGGTGAAGCGCAGCAGCCTGGCGATGCGGTCCTTGTTCGCGGGATCCTCGCTGACGCCTTCCTTGACGACCCGCCCGAACTCCTCCCAGAAGGTGGCGTATTGCTCGGGCTGCTTGTCCGCCAGCTCGTCGAGCCGCCCGAGCACGCGCTTGACCGCGGCCGCCCGAATGGCGTCGACGTCCTGGGAGTGCTGCAGAATCTCCCGCGAGACGTTCAGCGGCAGGTCATTCGAGTCGATCACGCCGCGCACGAACCGCAGCCAGGCCGGCATGATCTCCTCGGCGTTCTCCATGATGAACACGCGCCGGACGTACAGCTTGATGCCGTGGCGGCGCTGGCGGTCCCAGATGTCGAACGGCGCACGGCGCGGGATGTACAGCAGCAGCGTGAAATCCTGACGTCCCTCGATCCGCGCGTGGAGATGCGCCAGCGGCGCCTCGAAGTCGTGCGCGACGTGCTTGTAGAACTCGTCGTACTGCTCCGCCTTGATCTCGGACCTGGGACGTGTCCAGAGCGCCGCCGCGCGGTTGACCTGCTCGGTCTTGTCGATATCGCCGGTGTCCGCCTGCTTTCCGGGCACCGCCTCCTTCTCCATCACGATCGGGATGGAGATGTGGTCGGAGTATTTCCGCAGGATGGTCCGCAGCCCCCCGGCATCGAGCAGCTCGTCCTCGCCGTCGCGCAGATGAAGCGTCACTTCGGTGCCGCGCTCCCCGCGGGAGACCGCCTCCAGGGTGTAGCTGCCCTCGCCGGTGCTCTCCCAGCGGACGCCGTCATCCGCCGCCAGCCCGGCGCGCCGCGTGGTGAGCGTCACCCGGTCGGCGACGATGAACGAAGAGTAGAACCCGACGCCGAACTGGCCGATGAGCTGCGCGTCCCTGGCCTGATCCCCGGTGAGCTGCGCCAGGAACTCCTGCGTGCCGGAGCGGGCAATCGTGCCGATGTTGTCGATCACTTCCTGGCGCGACATGCCGACGCCGTTGTCGGTCACCGTGACGGTGCG
>JAGWAI010000016.1:44741-64106 GCA_021296485.1 Acidobacteriota bacterium | reverse complement strand
CAGGCGTCCGAGGCGTTCGAGATCAGCTCGCGCAGAAAGATCTCCTTGTTCGAGTACAAGGAGTGGATCATCAGTTGCAGCAGCTGCCGCGCTTCGGTCTGAAACTTGCGGGTGGTCTTCCTGGCTCTGTCCGACACGGTCACACTCCCGGATTGTGAAACGAACAACCCAGAAAAATAGCATACGCACCGGTGCGTAGAGCGGCCGACGTCGCGCGACGCTGCCGCTGGACGCGTTGCTCCGGGCAAGAAAAAGGCCGGAGCCCGGGTCGGGCTCCGGCCTTCACGAGGCCAATGCGGAAATTTCCGCGCGCCCTACTAGAAGTTGTACTGGAACGCGAACTTCGCGAGCCGCCCCGGCATGATGGCGATCGGCGACAGGTAGGCCGGCCCGTAGTTCAGGTCTTCCTCGGTGACGGAGTTCTCGTTCAGCAGGTTGTACACGTCGAACATGATCTGGAAGCGCGACCCGCTGAAATTGAACACCTTCGACAACCGGAGGTCGACCTGGTTCAGGCGGTCGCCGTACGCCGAGCCTGGCTCGACGATATTGATGTCGATGGTGCCGCCGCCCGACAACGGCCGCCCCAGCGAGGCGGCGACGTCGGCGCTGGAGTAGGTCACGATGGCGCCGCGCTCCGGGCCGGGGATGCTCTGCAGCGTTCCGGCGAACACGATGTCGTACGGGAACGTGTAGGAGCCGAGGAGCTTGACCTGCGTCAGGTATCCCGAGCCGAAGTTGCAGAACGGCGCCGAGATGTAGTCGCCGTCGTACTCAGAGATACCCACCTCCTGCGCCTCCGGCAGGTTCGAGATGAGATCGCAGTTGTCGAAGCTCGTCTCGCCGGTGCTGATCCCGCCCCTGAGCAACAGGTTGTCGAGCCGCGCATCGAGCGCGACGTCAAACCCGCGGTAGGAGCGTGAGCGGTCGCCGAACGCGGTGGCGCCGGTGGTGATGTTGTCGATCTGCCCCAGCTTGTCGGGGTTGATGTCGTAGAACCCCGCAAGCGTGTTGCCGCCGCCGCCCGGTATGCGGTTGTCGGTCGGCACCGTCACCGAGAACGTGCTGTAATCGTCCCGACCGACGGCGCGGTTGTCCACGACCTCGAAGTTCACGAACGAGCGGTGGAACCAGCCGACGTCGAGCGACACGTTGTTGGCCAGCTCGTGCTGCACGCTGACGGACGACTCGTAGTTGGCGTGGCGCGTGCCCCACCCGAACGCCCAGTCCTGGTCGTAGAAGGTGCTGATCACCGGCAGCCCGAACGCCAGGTTGTCGGACGGCGTGAAGCACTCGCCGTTGGGCGCCGCGTTGAGCGGGTCGCAGTCGGCCAAACCGTTCTGGTTGAGGTCCAGGAACGCCCGCCGCTGCTCGATGTTGGAGGCCGCCGGGTTGATGTCCGCGGAGCGCGTGTTGGAGTCCCGATCCGCGTAGCGCCCGAACGACGCCTTGAGCGCGGTGCGTCCGTCGCCGAACAGGTCGTAGGCCATGCCCAGGCGCGGCTGGATGTCCTTGAATCCGACCACCTGCTGGCCCTCGAAGCTGAACGACGTCGGGCGGTACAGCGACGTGCCGGTCTCGTGGTCGGGATAGGCGGCGTTGAAGTAGTCCCAACGGACCCCCAGGTTGAGCGTCAGGCGGTCGAGCGTCCACTGGTCCTGCGCGTAGAGGCCGAGGTTGGCAGGAAAGTTGTTCTCTTCCAGGGCGGGCGTCGCGTAGAAGTCGACCAGGTCGACCGGGGAGATGAACCGCGCGAGCGAGATGATCCGCTGGTACTGGACACTCTCCGTGTACTGGTCTTCCGCGACGGTCGTCAGGTTCATGCCGAACTTGAACGCGTGGCTGCCCGTGACATATGAGACCGATGCGCGCGCCGCGTTGGTGTCGGCGTAGCGGTCCTGGAAGATCGTGCCGCTGAACCAGCTCGACATGCCCCGGATGGCGCGGTTGCCGGGGATCAGCAGCGCGCCCGGCAGTGAAATGTCGGCATCGGGCGTGTTCTTCCAGTTCTGGTGCTGCGGGTGCAGCGACACGCCGGCCTGGATCAGCAGGCGGTTGGTGATCGGAGCGGTCCAGGTTCCCTGGTACACCTGCACCTTGATGGTGGAGTCGACCGCTGCCTCCGGCATCACGTTCAGCGTGCTCGACAGCGTGCTGCCGATCAGGAAGCGGTTGCGCTTGTTGTAGTTGTTGTCGTAGAAGAAGGTCAGCTTGTTGCGCGGCGTCGCCTGGGCCGTCAGGCGGACGGTGGTCGACTGCGCGAGCTGGTCGTCGATCGCCTGCTCGTCCGTCGGCGTGTACAGCAGGTCGCTCGGGTTCGCGTCGAAGAACACGTTCGCCACGTACTGGTCAGTCCGCTGCGACGTGTGGCTGGCCCAGAACCAGAGGCGGTCGCGGACGATCGGGCCGCCGAACGCCGGGTTGACGAACCACAGCTTGCTCAGGCGGTTCGCCTGATCCTTCCCGATACCCCGTGTGACGAGCTCGTCGCTCACGTTGTTGGACTGCAGATCTGGCGTCGAGAAGCTGGTGAAGAAATGGCCGGCCCAGTCGTTGCCGCCGTCGCGCGGGATCATGTTGATGCGCACGCCGCTAGACTCGATCTCGGCGGAGTTTCCCGAGTAGTCGATGGAGTATTCGGAGTAGTTGCCGTCGGCGAAGAACATGTTCGACGAGTCGCCCTGGCGGGTGACCGCTTCCACGCCCATGCCGTCGATCTGCACCATCTGGTCCTGGCTCTCGCCGCCGTGGATTGCCAGCCGCTGGTAATTGACGCCGCCCTGGCCGCCGACGTCCACCGCCAGCGTGGAGCCGACCACGCCGTCGCCGACCATGCCGGGGATCAGGATGGCGAGGTTCTGGAACGACTTGCCGCTCGGGATTGTGTCGATGATGTCGCGGTCGATCGCGGTGTTCTGCTGGACGGTGGAAACGTCGACCGTAGGCGCCGCGCCGGTGACGGTAATCGTTTCCTCGACCGAGCCCACCGCCAGTTGTGCGTCGACGTTGGCCTGGAAGCCGGCGCTCAGGACGATCCCTTCGCGCAGAATCGTGGAGAAGCCCGGGAGACCGAACGAAACCGAGTACTCGCCGGAGACGAGCCCCGTGATCAGGTACTGGCCGGACCCATCCGAGATGGCGGTGCGGACCTGCTCGATCAGGGCCGGACTGCGCACTTCAATGGTGACGCCGGGCAGCACGCCGCCCGTCTCGTCCGTCACCGTGCCGCCGATGGCCTGGGCGCTTGCCGCCGACGGCAGCAGCAGCAGGCAGAGAACCAGACCGACACCAACGATTCCGACGCGTGCGAGCATGCAACTCCTCCTTGAATCGGTTAACGCCGCCGCGCCCTGCCGGGTTTCAGGCAGGTTACGCGGGAGCATGTCAACTGCGGAGGATACGGCCGCACGGTAGTCTACGGCAAGTCAAAAGGAAAGGTCTGCCCAGGAGACGAACTTGAAGTTCTGGTTGATGCGGGACCCCTCGGAGTCGTAGTTGAACCCGTCCTGCACCACCAGCAGGCCGGCGGGGTAGTCGGGGCCGACCGGCGCCGCGACCAGGTCGATGCCGTCGGTTTCCTCGGTGCCGTCGACGGCGCCCCCGCCGCCGACGCGGAACGTGCCGCGGTAGGCGTGGGGCGGGGCGCGGTCGTACACAACGTAGGTGTGGTTGCCCTGGCTGGACGCGACAAGGAAACCGTCGCGCGCGCCGCCGCCTGGTGGGACGTAGAGCGCCAGACCCTCGACGTCGGCCGCCAGTCGCCCGCCGCCCGGCTCGCCCAGGGTCGTCCGGTCGACCACGGTCGGACGATCCGTGGAGGCGGTCGGTTCGGCGTCGAAGCGCCAGATTGCGGCCTCCTCCTCGCCGATGAACAGCCAGCCGTTGGCGTCGTCCGCGACGCAGCCTTCCGGCTGGCTCGCGAGGGTCCATTCGCGGACCTGCACGCCGGTCAGCCCGCCCCGGCCGTCGCCGTCGAGCCGCCACTGGCCCACCGCGCCGTCCTGGGCGTTGGCGAACACGTACAGGTCGCCGCTCGCCGCGCTGTGGTAGAGGCAGAGGCCGTACGGTTCGTCCGCGAACTCCGGATCGATGGGGTCGCCCAGGGGCGACAGCTCACCGCTTGCGGGGTCCAGCGCCAGGATGTCGAGCGTCATCGTGGTGCGGTTGGTGCCGGCGACCACGATGGTTTCCGCGCCCCCGACGCGGATGCCGCTACGGAGGTCGACGTTGTTGACGCGGCCGGAGTCGAGCCGCGACACGATCTGGCCCTCGAGGTCGTAGACGAGCAAACCGCGCACCTTGTTGGTGGCAACGATCAGGCTGGCCTCGGGGTCTTCCTCATTCAGCCAGATGGCGGGATCGTCCGCCGCGTCGCACGGATCGTCGACGGGCTCGGTCTCAACCGTCGCGGTCACCGTCTGCGTGTCGTCCGGTTGGGAGTCCGCCTCCGCGGACTCGAGAAGCGCTGTCACGCTGCAGCGTATGACCGTCACCGGGTCGCAGCCGGCCAGCAGGGAAGAGCAGGCGAGGATTCCCGCCGCCGAGACTGCCGTGGTGATGCGCCTGCTGCCGAAATGCATGAGTCCTCCTTCGCCCTCCGCTACGACCATACACACGCCGCGCTGCCGAAAGTTGCGCGGCTTCGTCCGGAGAAGGACGACGCAACTTGCCAGGGATGCGGCGCCCGACAGCGACCGTATTGGAGGGGAGGCGTTGGAGCCGGCGAGCGGACTCGAACCGCTGACCTGCTGATTACGAATCAGCTGCTCTACCAACTGAGCTACGCCGGCTTGGTTCCGGAATCAGCGACTTGCGGCGAGCACGCCCGTGTCGTGGTTCCTACCGTCAAGAGTTCTCCATTGTAGTCGGTTCGCGGCGTGGAGCGTCGCGCGAAGGATCAGGGCGTTCGCGCGTGTTCGCGGAAAAAGTCGATGATCCGCGCGCTGGTACCGCGCGGGTAGACGTGGGCGCCGGCGTGGATCCAGGTCATGACCGGAGCAGCAGTGCCGGCCCCGTACACCGTGCAGCCGGCTCCACATTGCGCTGCGGCATGAGCGCCGTTCACCTCGACGGCAACCGCGATCGCGGCTTCCTGGTCGGCGAAGCTGACCACCCGGTCGGTTTCCCCGGCCACTTGCAGGACCGGCCTGGGACTGGTGGGCCGCACCGCAGGACGCAGGCGGGCCGCCACCGGGGCGTACGCCGCAAACACGCCGGGACGCTCCGCCCACAGGAGATAGGTGAACATGCCGCCGTTGGAGTAGCCGGTCGCGTAGATGCGGTCGTCGTCGATGTCGTACGTCTCACGCAGCGATTGGAGTGCGGCATCGACGAGCTTCAGATCGCGGTCGGCGCCGTCAGGCTCCACCTGCCACCCGAGCAGGCCACGGCGTCTCTCGAGGCCCTCAAAGTACACGACGATCGCCTCGGGCCACGCCAAGTGCAGATTCGTGTGCTGAAAGTTCTGCATGTTGTCGCCGAAGCCATGGAACGCCAGGACCAGGGGAGCCGCTTCACCTAGCGGCGATTCCGGCAGGTGGACGATGGCTTCGCGCGTCGCGCCGTCGACCTGCCATCTCATGACCTCCGCCGCCGCTTCCCGGGCGCCGGGAATCAGCAACAGGCCGGCGAGAGCCGCTTGCGCCAGGCGCATGCTCATTGATACCTCCGCAGGCTGCTAGCAGCCTGTGGCAAAACCCCACTGCATTCGAGCGGCGATGCATCGCGCCTGGACTGCGTATATGCTCACTCTTCGCGCCTTGCCAGCCACGCGCCTCACCGCTCTCGGTGCGACGCGGGGTTTTACCACAGGCTGCTAAGGGACCACCTCGGCGTCCGGGTTTTCCTCGTCGAGCGGCGGGCGGAACTCGATCGGGATGCGCCGCGCGAAGTCGCGGAAGTGCGCGTCGGCCTCGGCGTCGCGTCCGAGTTGCCTGGCGACGGCTCCCTCGTAGTAGCTCAGCCCCGCCGTCACGAAGTCCCGTTGCGCGGCCGTCAGGAGGGCCAGGTGCGGATCCCGCGCCGGGGGCGCCAACTCTGCCAGCCGTCGGAGAAAAATCGCCAGTTCGGTGGAATTGAACCATGCGGTCGTCCCGGCGCGTTCTTCGCGTTGGGTCACCGGTGCCAGGTACTCGACAAGCGGCCGGTCGTCGGTATTGATCGGCCCGGGTGGAATCAGTCCGTCAGCCTCCGACAGGTTTCCCGCGTAGAACGGCAGCGTCACCGCGAGCGCGGTGGCGTCGGGCAGCGGCGCTCCGCCGCTCACGTGCCGCCCGTTGCGCTCGATCACGTTGGGATCGAGCGTGGTCGGTTCCGTCGCGCCGACGAACGCCACGAACGGGAGCTCCGCGCTGAAGCCGCCGCGCCACAGCGTGACCTGGTCGAAGACACTCAGCATCGTGCGCGCCACCATGTCGAACTCGCGGCGGGACACCTGGTAGAGCGGCAGCCACTGGACGAAGAGCCCGCCGCCGGTCAGCCGCTCGCGCGCCGCTCGGAAGTGCTCTCGACTGTACAGGTTGCCGACGCCGGCCCGCCACGGGATGAACAGGTCGGCGATGATCGCGTCGTAGCGCTCCGACGTGCCGAGCAGGTGATTACGGGCGTCGCAGGCGCGGACCGACGCCCGCGGGTCGGTGAAGAGCCCGCCACTCGGTGCGTTGAAGTACGCTTCGGCGGCCGTGATCACGTCGGGTGTGATCTCGCAGACCGTGAGGCGTTCGACCGGGTGTCTCAGCGCGGTCCCCGCGGTGATGCCCGTGCCGAGACCCAGCAGGAAAATCGCGCGCGGACGCGGGAGCGTCATCAGCGGGAGCAGCGCCTGGTTCTGCTCCTGCTCCATGGAGCCCGTCCCGCCCAGCGTGTAGAAGTTGTTCATCTTGATGCGCCGGCTCCCGGGGCGCTCGACGACGGCTACGACGCCGTCGGGGCCCTCCCAGGTGGCGAGCAGCGCCTCGCCGCGCTCCGTGGCGACGTTGACGAGTGTCAGTCGGGAGGCGTCGAGCGCGGTCCCGAGCAATGCCAGTGCGCCGATCGTGACCGCTGCCGGAACGAGCCGCGCGCGCGGCGTCCGCCAGCCGCGCCAGACGGATGCGAGCGCAAGGACCAGGTAGCCGGCGGCGATCAGGCGGACGCTGTTCCAGAGCCCAATTGTTCCGAGCAAAACGAATCCCGCGACGAGTGAGCCGACGACCCCGCCGGCCGTGTTGAGCGCGTTGAGACGCCCGATGACGGCGCCCGGTTCGGCAGGCGATCCTTCCGCGGCGCGCAGCAGGTAGGGGAGGACGCTGCCGAGCAGAGCGGTCGGTACGAACAGCACCAGCATCGTGTTGGCGAAGATCGAGACGACGTAGGCGATCCAGCCGTCGCCGGTGTTCAGGGAGCTGAGCCCGGCGGTCAATGCGTGGAAGGCGAACGGCGTGGCGGCGACGCCGAGTCCCGACAGCGCAAGGAGCATCCACAGGATCCTCGCCGGTGCCGCCCGTGCGCGGCAGAGGCGGTTTGCAATGGCCGAGCCGGTCGCCAGCGCGGCCAGGAACACCACGAGGATGGTCGAGAAGGTGTAGACCGAGTTCTGCAGGACCTGGGCGAACATCCGCGTCCAGAGCACCTCGAGCCCGAGCGCGCATACGCCGGAGAGACCGGCGACAGCGGCAAGCAGCCACGCGGGGCTGTCCGCGCCGGCGCCGGAAAAGGCCGGCGGCCGACGTTGCGAGACTCCGGCGCGCCGTTGCGGATGCCGGCGCCGGGCGGCCGGCATGTCCGGAACCCGCGCGGCGATGGGCCCGTCAAACCGTGACAACCGCCAGGCGAGGCCTGCGATCGCCACGTTGACCGCCATGGCCAGCAGGTACGCCCGGTTGAAGCCGAGCGCCGGCGGCAGCACGAACCCGCCGAGCAGCGCGCCGGTGGCCGCGCCAATCGTGTTGACCGCATACAGCCAGGATCCCTCGCGCCCGAGCTCGTTCGGTTGGCGTACCAGGTGCTGGCCGAGGACCGGCAACGTGCCCCCCATCAGGGCCGCCGGGGGCAGCAGCACCAGCGTCGCCAGCAGGATCCTGAACGCGTTGAAGGCGGCGGGCCGGTCGACGAACGCGTTGTAGAGTGGACCGTAGAGCTGGAAGTACACGTCCAGCAGTACGAAGTACAGGACCGCCGACGCCGCGATGGCCAGCTCGATCCAGGCATAGGCCCGCAACGGCGACCGCAGGCGCGGGGACCAGCGCCCGAAGAGGGCGCCGCCGACCGCCAGGCCGAGAAAGAAGACCGCGAGCGTCGTGGCGGCGGCGTATGCGGTGCTACCGAACAGCAGGCTCAGCTCCTTGAGCCACAGCACCTCGTAGACGAGGCTGGCCGCTCCTGACAGGAAGACGAGACCCGCCAACCGGGTGCGCTGCCCGGGGGGAACGATCGATCGCGCGGAGCGCGCCGCCACCTGCATGGCGATGCGATGATAATCGATCCCGCCTGATACTTGACTGGGTCCAGAATGCAGGCTTAGTCTTGGTTGGTGCACGAGGACACCGAGCGGCTCCTGAGGCAGCGCGGGTTGCAGGTCACCGCACAGCGGCTGGCCGTGCTGCAGGCAATGGCGACGCACCCGCATGCCGCTGCCGACGAGCTCGCGGACGTCGTGCGCGAGAGCATCGGATCGATTTCCAGGCAGGCGGTGTACGACGCCCTGGCAACTCTGGTGGAAAGCGGTTTGGCCCGCAGGATTCAGCCCGCGGGGTCGCCTGCGCGGTACGAGGATCGAGTCGGCGACAATCACCACCACCTCGTCTGCCGCACCTGCGGCGTCATGGTCGACATCGACTGCACGGTTGGTGAGGCGCCCTGTCTCACCACCGAGGACGATCACGGCTTCGAGATCAACGAGGCCGAGGTCATTTACTGGGGGTACTGCCCCGGCTGCCGCAAGCGGCCAGCGGACATGAACGCAACGGTCAAGAACGGAGAGGGTTGAACGACATGCACGACACGGCTGACGACAAGAGCGCGAACCAGGGCAGGTGCCCGGTGCTGGGACACACGGCGGCAGGCGCCGCGGATAACCTGCAGTGGTGGCCGAATCAACTGAACCTGAAGGTCCTCCACCAGAATTCTCCGGCGGCCGATCCGATGGGCGGGGAGTTCAACTACGCCGAGCAGTTCAAGACGCTGGACCTTGCCGCCGTGAAGCAGGATATCGAGGCGGTGATGACGACGTCGCAGGACTGGTGGCCGGCCGACTACGGCCATTACGGACCGCTGTTTATCCGGATGGCGTGGCACAGCGCGGGCACGTACCGCATCCACGACGGCCGCGGCGGCGGCGCCTCCGGCACGCAGCGCTTCGCGCCCCTCAACAGCTGGCCCGACAACGCCAACCTCGACAAGGCGCGCCGGTTGCTCTGGCCGGTCAAGCAGAAGCACGGCCGCAAGCTCTCGTGGGCCGACCTGATGATCCTCGCGGGCAACTGCGCCCTGGAGTCGATGGGGCTCGAGACGTTCGGTTTCGCCGGCGGGCGCGAGGACGTCTGGGAGCCCGAGGAGGACATCTACTGGGGGCCCGAGACCGAGTGGCTGGCCGACGAGCGCTACAGCGGCGACAGAGAGCTCGCCAACCCTCTCGGTGCGGTTCAGATGGGCCTCATCTACGTGAATCCCGAGGGGCCGAACGGTGAGCCGGACCCGGTTGCCGCCGGCCGGGACATTCGGGAGACGTTTGGCCGGATGGCGATGAACGACGAGGAGACCGTCGCCCTAATCGCCGGCGGGCACACGTTCGGCAAGACCCACGGCGCCGCCCCGGACACCCACGTCGGCCCCGAGCCCGAGGGCGCCGGCATCGCGGAGCAGGGTCTGGGCTGGACGAGCAGCTTCGGCAGCGGCAAGGCGGGCGACACGATCACCAGCGGGCTGGAGGGCGCCTGGACGCCCACCCCGGTGACCTGGGACAACAGCTTCTTCGAGACCCTGTTCGGCTGCGAATGGCAGCTCACGAAGAGCCCCGCCGGGGCGTATCAGTGGGTGCCGACGGACTCCGGGGGTGCGGGTACAGTGCCGGACGCCCACGATCCGTCCAAGAAGCACACCCCGGTCATGCTGACGACGGACCTCGCGCTGCGGATGGATCCGATCTACGCGCCGATTTCGAAGCGCTTCCACGAGCACCCGGACGAGTTCGCGGACGCCTTCGCCAGGGCGTGGTACAAGCTGACGCACCGTGACATGGGGCCGGTCGCGCGCTACCTCGGTCCGGAGGTTCCCGAGGAGCAGCTCCTGTGGCAGGACCCTGTGCCCGCCGTCGATCACGAGTTGATCGATGCGCAGGACGTCTCCGCGCTCAAGAGCCGGATCCTCGAATCGGGACTGTCCATATCCCAACTGGTCTCGACCGCCTGGGCGTCCGCTTCGACGTTCCGCGGCAGCGACAAGCGCGGCGGGGCGAACGGGGCGCGCATTCGCCTCGCGCCTCAGAAGGACTGGGAAGTGAACCAGCCGGCGCAGTTGGCAACGGTGCTGGGTGTTCTGGAGGGAATCCGGAGCGAATTCAACAGCGCGCAGTCCGGCGGAAAGCAGGTCTCGCTCGCGGACGTGATCGTTCTGGGCGGGTGCGCCGCCGTCGAGGCGGCCGCGAAGAACGCCGGGCACGACGTGGAGGTTCCTTTCGCGCCGGGGCGCACCGACGCGGTGCAGGAACAGACGGACGTGGAATCGTTCGCCGTGCTGGAGCCGACGGCGGACGGATTCCGCAACTACCTCGGGAACGGACACCGCCGGGCCGCCGAAGAGCTGCTGGTGGACCGGGCGCAGTTGCTCACACTGACCGCTCCGGAGATGACCGCGCTCGTAGGCGGCCTGCGCGTCCTCAACGCGAACGTCGGGCAGTCCGCACGCGGCGTCTTCACGAAGCGGCCCGAGACGTTGAGCAATGACTTCTTCGTCAACCTGCTCGACATGAACACGGCGTGGGCGGCGTCCTCCGGTTCCGAAGGTGTGTTCGAGGGGCGCGACAGCGGCACCGGCGAGCTCAAGTGGACCGGCACCGCCGTCGACCTCGTCTTCGGTTCGAACTCCCAGCTCCGGGCCGTTGCGGAGGTCTATGCCTGCGACGATTCGCAGCAGGCGTTCGTGCGCGACTTCGTGGCGGCGTGGGACAAGGTGATGAATCTCGATCGGTTCGATCTCTAGCAGAGACTCGTGATGCGGATCATCATCGAGTTGCAGGCGCCGAACCGACTAGAATTGTGGGGCTGGCGATTCCCGTTGCGGCAGTTGAGGCGGATCCATCACGGAGGAGGACCGATATGACTCGTCGACGCATCTCCATGCTGTTCGCTGTCACTGCGATCATCTGCCTGGGCTCGTCGCCTGCGCTGGGTCAGACCCGGACGAGCGCAGAGGACGGCTGGGCACTTCCGCGTACGCCGGACGGGCAGCCCGACCTGCAGGGCAGGTGGACGATGGCGACCTTCACTCCCCTGGAGCGCCCCGACCGATTTGCGGATCGGGAGTTCCTCACCGAGGAGGAAGCCGCGGCGCTGAGGGAGCAGCTCACGGCCGACGGTGTCGATCCCCTGCGGCATGACGCCTTCAGCATCGAGGATGCAGAGGCCAGGGAGAAGGCGGTCTACCAAGCGAACCGTGACCCGTCATACGTCCATTACGACAACACGATCTGGCTCAGGGAGGAGCAACCCAAGGGGTTGTCGAGCCGACGGACCTCGCTGATCGTGGAGCCGCGCGACGGAAGGCTGCCCTCCCTGACGTCGGCCGCACAGCAGCAAGAGAGTCAAATGCCCAGGGGAAGGGGTACCGACAGCTACTTGAGCCGCACGCTGTCCGAGCGCTGCATCGTCTGGCCGCACGAGGGGCCGCCGATGCTGCCGCCGTCCTACAACGATATTCTCCAGATCTTCCAGACTCCTGACCACGTGGTGATTTTTCAGGAGATGAGCAACAACAACCCCCGCATCGTCCCCATGGACGGGCGTCCGCACCTGCCCCAGGCCATCCGGCTCTGGCCGGGCGATTCACGCGGCCGCTGGGAGGGCGACACCCTGATCGTCGAGACAACGAACTTCAGCAGCAAGGCCCGCTATCATCGGAATTTTCGCTTTCGCGGTTCCAACGCAGCCGTGCGCGTGGTCGAGCGGTTCACGCGGGTTGGTCCCGACAGGATCCACTACGAGTTCACGGTCGAGGATCCCACGTCCTGGGAGAGCGCCTGGGTCGCGGAAGTCCCGATGATCCGGACCGATGAGATGATGTTCGAGTACGCGTGTCACGAGGGCAACCATGGCATACCGAACATCCTCAGCATCGCTCGGAACCTGGAAGAGCAGGCCGTTGAAGAGGCTGCCTCGGAAAGCGGTTCGAGGTAGGCGGCGCTAATCCACCCACTCCTCGAACAGGGGCGCCCTGGCCTTGGCGTAGGTCGACTTGCGGACCAGCACGTCGCCCTGGAAGTACAACAGGTCCAGGCCGCGCCACGACGTCGGCTCGCCCTTCATCTCGAGCGTGCAGCGCCAGCTGGCCATGACCTTGCCGGCGTCCGCGTCGATGAACAGGTCGTCGTCGATGAACCGCATCGTGCCGTAGCGGCCCGTGAATTGCGGGAGGAGCGCGGCCCGGATGGCGTCCCTGCCGCGATTGCGGGTGCCGTTGAACTCGTCATAGACCCCGTCGTCGGCGAAGCAGGACATGACGGCGTCGAGGTCGTTGTCGTTGAAAGCGGTTACGAAGCGCCGGGTCAACTCGGCCAGGCGCCGGCGGGCAGTGGACATTTGGCGTTCTCCGTGGCTGACTCTCCGTGACGCGGGAGCGTATTCAGCATATCCTCACCCCCCTTGCAGCACCTGTCCACACGATGTACGCTGCCCTGCAGAGTTTGATGCGGGGAACGGACGGTTGGGTTCCGGCATCCAAGGAGGAACGTCAATGCGTGCAACACGATTCGCAGTGTGCGTCGTCGCCGCGGCTGGGCTGTGCCTCTCGCTGACCGCCGGGTCGGTGCGGGCGCACCATGCGTTTGCCGCAGAATTCGACGCCAATCAGCCGATCAGCTTGACCGGGAAAGTGGCGAAGGTCGAGTGGATAAACCCGCATTCCTGGATTCACATCGACGTGGACAACGGGGATGGATCGGTTGATCGGTGGATGATCGAGGGCGGCAACCCGACTGCGCTGCTGCGGCGGGGATTCACGAAGGCCTCGCTGCCGGTCGGCACCGAGATTATGGTCGACGGGTATCGCGCCAAGGGCAACCCCTTCCGGGCCAACGGTCGCGATCTCACGTTCGCGGACGGGCGCAAGCTCTTCATGGGTTCGTCGGGCACCGGCGCCCCGCGCGACGGCCGCGATCCCACCGAACGGTAACGGCCGGCCGCGCGTCATCGTCATCCCGGCGCGTACCAGCTGCTCGCGAAGGGCGAACGGCGGTGTCTCGGTGCCGGTGACGCACCGGCCTCGCGGGCGGAATGGCAGTGAGGTGCATATGGTGCTGAAAGCAGAAGTCTCCGGGCGCGGGTCGCATGCCGGCCTCGCAATCCCTGTCGTTCTGGCTGTCACCGTTGTGACGGCGTTGATTCTGTCTGCAACTGCGCCGGTTGCCTACGCGCAGGCCGATGACTATCGAGCCGCGCGTTTTCCGGGGACGGACGTCCCGGACCTCAGCGGCACGTGGCAGGCGCTGACGACCGCCAACTGGGACATCCAGAACCACGGCGCGGCGCCGGGCCCGTTTCCCGAGTTGCTCGGGGCCTGGGGCGTGCAGCCCGCGGGCGCCGGCATCGTCGTCGGGAACGAGATTCCGTACAGGCCCGAGGCTCTCGAGCAGAAGCGGAAGAACTTCGAGAACCGGCTGAAGATCGATCCCCAGAACATGCATGACCTGGGAGACCCGGAAGCCAAGTGTTTCATCGCGGGCGTGCCGCGGGCCATGTACCAGCCGTATCCGTTCCAGATTGTCCAGAGGGAAGACAAGATCCTGATGGCGTTTCCGTTTGCCGCGTCCAGCCGTTACATTTTCATGGCGGACCATCAGGAAGCCCCGGTCGACAACTGGATGGGGTGGTCCAACGGCAGCTGGGACGGCGACACGCTGGTGGTGGACGTGACCGCCTTCAACGGCCGCACCTGGTTCGATCGCGCGGGGAACTTCGCCACCGAGGGGCTGCATGTCGTGGAGCGTTACACCCCGATGAGCCCGTACCACATCCAGTACGAAGCCACGATTGAGGATCCCAACACGTTCACCCGGCCCTGGACGATCCGTTTTCCGCTGTACCGTCGGGTGGAGGAGAACGTCGAGTTCCTCGACATGCGCTGCGTCGAGTTCACCGAGCAGTTCCTCTACGGCACGCTCGTCAAGGAATCCAGTCGGTGAAGCAGGGGGAGTCACGATGACGAAGCCAAATCGAGTACGCACGGTCGGGGCGCTGACGGCGATGCTGCTGGCGGTCGTGCTGGTGGCGGCGTCGATGGCACAGGCACCGGCAACCTGGACGGCGCCGCGCACCGCGTGGGGCGACCCGGATCTGCAGGGGATCTGGAACACCGCCAACACCGGCACGCCCATGGA
Source organism: Acidobacteriota bacterium (assembly GCA_021296485.1). GTDB lineage: Bacteria > Acidobacteriota > Vicinamibacteria > Vicinamibacterales > UBA8438 > JAAXGX01. The sequence goes on along the minus strand of JAGWAI010000016.1, from coordinate 49,540 downwards.
GCGCCCCACGGCGTTCGGGACCCGGGAGTTCCTCACCGAGGAAGAGATTGCGGCGCGGGTCGAGGCGCTGATTGAGAGCCCGCCGCCGCCGGAACCCGAAGATCCGGAGGAAGCGGATCCCCGAGACGCCGCGCAGGCTGCCGCGGCCCGGCCGACCGAGCAGGGGATTTTCGGGCAGGAGTACAACCGGTTCTGGGTCGTGGCGGACCCGCGACCCGTGACGCCGTGGAATCGGACGTCGCAGATCATCGATCCGCCGGATGGGCAAATGCCGCCGCTGACGATTGACGCCATAGATCGGCTGGAGGCAAGAGAAGCGGCCCGTGCCCACCGCGGGGAAGGGGATGACTGGCGAGACCGCAACATCGGGGAGCGGTGCATTGCCCCCGGCCAGATAAAGTACACGACCGGCACCTTCGAGATATTCCAGTCTCCCGGCGTTGTCGCCATCCGCGTCGACGCGTTCAATTACAACGAGCCGATGGTGGTGCCGCTCGACGGGCGTCCCCGTCTCGGCGTCCGACAGTGGATGGGCGAGTCGCGCGGGCGTTGGGAGGGGCAGACCCTCGTCGTCGAGACCGACAGCTTCATACCCCGTCAGGACGGGGGATCGGTCATGCCGAAACGGACGCCCCTGCAGCGGTATCTCGGCACGGGGGAGACGCTGCGCGTCACCCAGCGCTTCACGCGCTCGGCACCGGACATGCTCGAGTACAGCTACACGGTCGAAGATCCCGGTGTGTGGGTCGCGCCGTACACCGTGCTGCGTCCCATGGTGTTGGAGAACGACCTCCTGATGGTCGAGTCGGCGTGCCACGAGGGGAACTACGGCATCGTGGGACAGTTGAGCGCGGCTCGCGCCGACGAGGAGTACGCCATGGAGGCGGCGCTCGAAGAGGCCGCGACGCGTTCGGCTCAATACGAGGAGATGCGCCAGAAGCACGCGGAGTGGATGCGGGCACAGGGACGCTGAGCCCACGGGAGCCGGGTTGCATGGCCGCTCCCCGCGGCGCCGGTTGAACGCCGGGCGACATACGGCTAAACTGGCCTGTTCCGGCCCCGGACGACGCGGGTCGCCTTGCGGCCGCCGCCGTCCCGGTCCCGCATCATGCAAGAGTCCACGCCTGCCAGCGCGCCGCAGATCATTGTTCGAGGCGCCCGCACCCACAACCTCAAGAACATCGACCTGACGCTGCCGCAGCGGCAGTTGATCGTCGTGACCGGGGTGAGCGGATCCGGTAAGTCGTCGCTCGCATTCGACACGATCTACGCCGAAGGGCAGCGGCGGTACGTGGAGTCGCTGTCGGCCTACGCGCGGCAGTTCCTCGACCGCATGGAGAAGCCGGACGTCGACGAGATAGACGGCATCTGTCCCGCCATCGCCATCCGCCAGAAGAACAGCCTGCGCAACCCGCGCTCGACGGTCGGTACGCAGACCGAGATCCACGATTACCTGCGCCTGCTGTATGCGCGCGCGGGCCGCACCATTTGCCGCGGCTGCGGCAACGAGGTCTTGCGCGACAGCGCCGAGCTGGCCGCGCGCGAGCTGGCCGCGTTGGCGCCCGGCACGCGCCTGCTGCTCGGATTCCGTCTGCCGGTGGTGGCCGCCGCGGCAGACGGTGCGGCGGCGGGCGAGGACGTGGCGGAGATCGCCGCGCCGGCCGTCGGCTCAGCAGTCGCGGCCGCGCTCGACGCGATTCGCCGCAAGGGTTTCCGCCGGCTCGTTCTGGACGGCCGGGCGGTGTCGATAGACGACATCGAAGCCGCCTCGCTGAGCGGCGAGGCGGAGCTGGACATCCTGGTCGACCGGATCGAGGTGGGGCCGGACGTGCTGAGCCGCCTGACCGGCTCGTTCGAGACGGCCTACCAGGAGGGCGCCGGCGCGGCGTTCGCAATCGAGGCGGACGGCGGCCGGACGCACCGCTTCAGCGAGCGGTTCGAATGCGGACCCTGCGGCATCCGCTACGAGCCGCCGCAACCGTCGCTCTTTTCCTTCAACAACCCGCAGGGCGCCTGCTCCGACTGCCACGGCTTCGGCAACGTCATCGAGCTCGACATGGGTCTGGTGGTTCCGGACGCGTCCAAGTCGATACGCCAGAACGCCATCGAGCCCTGGAGCAAGCCGCACTACCGCTCGCGCCTGGCCGACCTCAAGCGGGCGGCGCGCGGCAGCGGCGTGCGGATGGACGTGCCCTGGTCCGAGTTGACCGACGAGGAGCGCGCGTTCGTCGTCGAGGGGGACGGCGACGAATACACCGGCATACGCGGGTTCTTCCGCTGGCTGGAGACCAAGAAGTACAAGGTGCACGTTCGGGTGTTCCTGAGCCGCTACCGCGGCTATCTGGTTTGTCCCGCGTGCAACGGCACGCGCCTGCGTCAGGAGGCGCGCTGCGTGCAGGTCGGCGGCCGAACCATCGACGCCGTGTGCGCGCTCACCGTGGCCCGCGCGCGGCAGTTCTTCGATGCGCTGTCACTCACGGAGAAAGAGGCGGCCATCGCGGACCGGATAGTGCGGGAGGTGCGCCGCCGGCTGGCGTTCCTGAGCGACGTCGGGCTCGACTACCTCACCCTGGACCGCCTGTCGTCCACGCTGTCGGGGGGCGAGGCGCAGCGCATCAACCTGGCCACCTCGCTGGGGTCGGCGCTGGTCGGGACGCTGTACGTACTGGATGAACCGTCGATCGGCCTGCATCCGCGCGACAACGAACGGCTGCTGCGCATCCTGCGGCAGTTGCGGGATCAGGGCAATACGGTGCTGGTGGTGGAGCACGACACCGACATGATCCGCAGCGGCGACTACCTGGTCGATCTCGGCCTGGGGGCCGGCACGCGCGGCGGGAAGGTCGTCTATTCCGGACCGTCGGAAGGCATCGCCGGCGAGCAGACTTCGCTGACGGCCAAGTATCTGCGCGGCGATCTGGCGATACCGGTGCCGGCGGCGCGCCGCAAGCGGTTGCCGCAGTCGCGCGCCATCCGCCTGCTGGGCGCGGCCGAGCACAACCTGAAGGCCATCGACGTCGAGATTCCCATCAACCTGCTCACCTGCGTCACCGGCGTAAGCGGGTCGGGGAAGTCCACGCTCGTCCATGACGTGCTGTACGCGGCCATCAAGCGGGCCAAGGGCGAGTGGGACAAGCGCGTTGGAACGCACGACATGATTGACGGCCTGGGGCTCGTCAGCGACGTCGTGCTGGTGGATCAGGCGCCGATCGGACGCACGCCGCGCTCGAACCCGGTCACCTACCTGAAGGCGTTCGATCCGATCCGCGAGTTGTTCGCGTCCACGCGGGACGCGCGGTCACGGGCGCTCACGGCCAGCCATTTTTCCTTCAATGTCCCGGGCGGGCGCTGCGACGCATGCGAGGGGGAGGGGGAGCTGCGCGTGGAGATGCAGTTCCTGGCCGACGTCTTCGTGCCGTGCGAGCACTGCGACGGCAAGCGGTTCAAGCCGGACGTGCTCGAAGTGCGCACCCGCGGCTGCAACGTCGTCGACGTCCTGAACATGACGGTGCGCGAGGCGTTGTCGTTCTTCAATGCGTCACCGAAGATCGGCCGGCGGCTGCAGGTGCTCGACGAGATCGGCCTGGGGTATCTGCGGCTCGGCCAGCCGGCAACCACGCTTTCGGGAGGCGAGGCGCAGCGCATCAAGATCGCCGCGCACCTGATGTCGCGCCGCGGCGACCGCACGCTCTACATCCTTGACGAGCCGACCACCGGCCTGCACGTGGACGACATCGCCAAGTTGCTGGCAGCCTTCCGCAAGCTGTTGCAGGCGGGACATACGCTGGTGGTCATCGAGCACAACCTCGACGTCATCAAGACCGCCGACTGGGTCATCGACCTGGGCCCGGAGGGCGGCGAAGAGGGCGGCGAGGTGGTCGTCGCCGGCCCCCCCGAGCACGTGGCGGCGCACGAAGAGTCGCATACCGGACGGTATCTGCGGCAGGTGCTGGCGAACGGCCGGGCGCACGCGTACGCGGGGAGCTAGCCGTTGTGGGGGCGGTGCTGCCGCCGGCGTTCTACGCCCGACCGACGCTGCAGGTGGCGCGCGAGCTGGTCGGCAAGGTGCTGGTGCACGCCGCGCCGGCGGGAACCGCCGCCGGCATGATCGTGGAGGTGGAGGCGTACAGCGGGGAGAGCGATCCCGCCTGTCACGCCGCCACGGGCTTCACCCGCCGAAACGCGCCGCTGTACGGGCCGCCCGGCCTCGCATACGTCTACGTAAACTACGGGCTGCACCATCTGGTCAATGCGGTTACCGAGCCGGAAGGCGCGCCGGCGGCGGTGCTGATCCGGGCGCTGGAGCCGTTGGCCGGATTGCCTCTCATGCGGAATCGGCGTGCTGCCGCCGGGCGGGCGCTGCCCGCCGCCGCGCTCTGCCGCGGGCCGGGAAATCTGACCAGCGCGCTGGGCATCACGCTAGAACAGAACCGCGTCGACCTGTCCGGAGAGCGTCTGTTCATCGAGGATCGCGGCCTGCCCCCGCCGCGGCTGGCGTGGAGCCCGCGTATCGGGGTTTCGGTCGGTGCTGACCGTCCATGGCGTTGCTGCGCGGCCGGCAACCCGCACCTGTCCAAGCCTGTTTGGGGCTGCGCCCCAAGCCCCCGGCGGCCGCTAGCGGGGACCCCATAGCCCCGCGCCGCGACCGCCGAGGCTCGGTGTGCGAGCCATGGGGACGCCCAGGAAAGTTGGTATGTCGTCCCCCGATTCAGTCGTCAACCTGTACCGGCGCCTCAATCCCGGGAGTAGTCGGCTGCGCCCCAAGCCCCCGGCCGCCGCTTGCGCGGCCTACCCCCGGC
>JAGWAI010000016.1:15023-44717 GCA_021296485.1 Acidobacteriota bacterium | reverse complement strand
GGGGACGACCTGGAATGTTGGTTTGTCGTCCCCCGATTCAGTCGTCAACCTGTACCGGCGCCTCATTCCGGGGTGTAGTCGGCTGCGCCCCAAGCCCCCGGCGGCCGCTTGCGGGGCCTACCGCCGGCGCTGGTTCTGCTGCGGGCGCGCGAGCGATACCTGTACGTCGAAGGTGAGGCGGTCGCCGCCGCGCAGGACGTCGAGCGTGACCGTGCTGCCGATATCGGCGTCCGACAGCATGCGCGCATAGTCGGAGCCGTCCTCGATCGGCGTTCCGTCGAAGGCCGTGATAATGTCGCCCGGTTGCAGGCCGGCGGCCGCTGCCTCGGACGCCTGGTGGATGCGCCAGACCACGACGCCCGTCGCGCCCTCCGCGCCCAGCTCGCGCGCCAGTTGCGGCGAGAGCCGCCGGACGTCCACGTAGCCGAACGACCCGCGGCGGACCTCGCCGTGGTCGATCAGGTCGCGCATGACGCGCCGGGCGAGGTTGCTCGGCACGGCGAACCCGACGCCCTGGCTGCCGCCGCTGTCGCTGAAGATGGCGGTATTTATGCCGATCAGCTCCCCCTGCGCGTTGATCAGCGCGCCGCCGGAGTTGCCCGGGTTGATTGCGGCGTCGGTCTGGATGAAGTCCTCGTAGCGCGCGACGCCGAGGTTGTCGCGGCCGACTGCGCTGACGATGCCCAGCGTGACGGTCTGGTTGAGCTGAAACGGGTTGCCGATGGCCAGCACCCATTCCGCGACGCGCAGCGCCGCGGAGTCGCCCCACGGAAGCGTGGGCAGGCCGGATGCCTCGATCTGCAGCAGGGCGATGTCGGTCATCTCGTCGCGGCCCACCAGCGTGGCCTCGAATTCGCGGTTGTCCGGCAACGTCACGGTGATGCCGGCCGTCTGCCGGCCGACGACGTGTGCGTTGGTCAGGATGCGGCCGGCCGGGTCCACGATGACGCCGGAGCCCAGGCTCGGCCGCTCGCGGTAGCCGGAGAATCCGCCCGAGTCGCCGAAGAAATAGCGGAAGAAGGCGTCGTCGGGAAACAGCGACCGGCGCCGCACGACCTGCCGGGAAGAAATGTTCGCAACCGCGCGGATGCTGGACTCGGCCACCCCGGCGAAGTCGGGCAGGGAGCCGAGGACGCTCGGATTCGCTACCGCGCGGGGACGTTCGGCGGGCCCCCGGGCCGTGCCGCCGGTCGCCGCCGCCGGCGTCGGTGCTGCGACCGGCGCCGCGCCGCTTTCAGCCTGCGCGCGAAAATGGCCGGTCAGCACGACGCCCGCAGCCGTTCCCGCCAGAAACAGCAGCAAGCCGCCCAGGATCGCCCCGTTGCGCATGGGATGTACGGCAGTTGCACTGCCGGACTCTATTGTAGCGCGTCCACCCGCGCCCGCTGCAGGCCGGCGGTTCATGGTACTATCGCCCGCTCGATGAATATTCAAGCTACTCGCCTACGCAAGGGGATGCTGATCCGGATGGGCGGCAACCTCCTCCGCCTGCTCGATGTGCAGCACCTGACGCCGGGCAAGGGACACGGATTCGTCCAGTGCCGGCTGCGCAACCTGCGTAGCCGGACGCTCACCGACCACAAGTTCCGCTCCGAGGATCAGGTCGAGCGGGCCGCCCTCGACGCGCGACGCATGCAGTTCCTGTACGCGGACGGGGACGCGTACAATTTCATGGATACGGAGACCTTCGAGCAGGTGGCGCTGACGACGGAGACGTTGGGAGATTCGGTCGACTACCTGCTGCCGGAGGCGGAGATCACCGTGGAGATGTTCGAGGACGATCCGGTCGGCATCAGCCTGCCGCTGACGGTCGACCTCACGGTGACCGAGACGGCGCCCGCGATCAAGGGGGCCACGGCCAGCGCGCAGCTGAAGCCGGCGACGCTGGAGACCGGCCTGGTCGTGCAGGTACCGCCGTTCATCGCCAACGGCGACAAGGTGCGCGTCAATACGGAAACCGGCGATTACCAGGGGCGCGTCTGACGCACCGCGTCCCCCGGCGCTGCCCTGACGCTGACGCCCGTGGCCGACATCGACGTCGCGACCGTCGTTCGCATAGCGCTCATCGGACTCGGGGTCGCCTTCCTGGCGGCCAACCTTCGTATCGTCGTGCAGCTGCTGCGCTACCTCCGGCTACGCTCCACGGCCCACCTCACCTGGCCCGGAACGAAGCCGCCGCAGTACGGTCTGTTGCTGGCGCTCGGCGTCGTCCTGGCCGGGCTGGTATTCGTCAAGCTGGTAGTGCTCCGGCAGCCGCTCGGCTCGGCGTTCGGCGAGGGGATGGTCTGCCTCTACTATGCCTACCTGCTACCGATGAGCCTGCGGATCGGGCGCGGGCTGTACGAGGACGGCATCTGGACGGAGTCGGGCTTCGTGCCGTACTCGGCGATTGGCGGGCTGAGCTGGCGCGAGGAGCGGCAGCAGATCACGCTGGTCATCATCTACCGCCTGCGCAGTCTCGTGCGTCGGTTGGTGGTGCCGCGCGAGCACTACGCCGAGGTGCGGCGCGTGCTGCGCGACCGGATCGCGGCGCACGACATCCACTTCACGTTCAAGACGCTGGACGTCGGCGCCGACGAGCGCGACCGCGTCTGAAGCCCCCTTCGCAACTGCTCCGTACAGACATCGGTGCGGCGAGCGCGGGCGCGGCGGAGAAAACCGTTAGGCCGCGGCAGGATGACTCACTAGGCAGCACGTAGTTGCTACGGCCGCCCCGGTTTTCGTAGCGCGCCCGCGCTCGCCGCACCTGTCCAGGTCCGCCAGGAATCAGGAAAGGGCGGCTGCGAGCAGGCCGAAGAGGCCGGGGCCGCTGGCGGTCGGGTCGCCGAGCCAGGCGGGGGGCGTCACCCAGACGAACGTCAGGATGGCGATCACCATCAGGTCGTACTGCCAGGTCGCCCGGTCGAAGGTCCAGAACAGCGCGTGCCAGACGGCGATGGCCGGCAGCGCGAGCGCCCGCTTGAGCGTCATGCGGATCGGGTGCGGCTCCCGGCGGCGGGTGGTCCGCAGCTCGCGCCACGTGTAGTAGATTCGATCCACCACCGTCACGACCGACAGCACCAGGATCACCCACATCACGGCGCCCATGCGGTTCGTGAACGCACCGATCATGAACAGCACGATGCGCTCCGGCCGCTCCATGAACCCGACCTTGCACTTGTCGATCAGCGATTCGGCGCGCGCACGGGTGTAGCTGGTCATGACCGAGAACATCAGCGCCAGCGCCGTGATCAGGACGTAGTCGGTGCGTCCGTGCGCGGCGTACAGGTAGATGAGCCCGATGAATAGCAGGATGTCGGAAAAGCGGTCCATGACCGAATCCCAGAACCCGCCGAAGCGCGAGGCGAGGTCGGTCCGCTCCGCGACCTTGCCGTCGATGAAGTCGAAGATGTTGGCTACGATCATCACGACGCCCGCGGTCCGGAACTGGCCGGTTGCGAGCGCCCAGCCCGCCGCGGCATTGATCACCACGCCTGTGAAGGTGAGCAGGTTCGGGTGGATGCCCAACGCGACGCACGCGTTGATGATCGCCCGCAATGGGAACATGCAGAGCGTGCCGATTGCGCCGGTGAAGGTCATCGTGATGCCGGAGCGGGCGCGCGGGGGACGGACGCTATAATCCGAGGGGACACACGACGCGCGCCACCGCGTGTTTCCGGCACCCGCCCGCCGCGGCAGGCGAAGTGTAGCTCATGCCGATTCGCGATCTCAAGGACCAGATCGGCCGCCTGCCCACCCAGCCCGGCGTCTATCTGTACTCCAACGGCGCTGGCGAGACCATCTACGTCGGGCGCGCCACCGTGCTGCGCGATCGCGTGCGCAGCTATCTCGGCGCCTACGGCTCCAGCCCCAAGACCGACGCGCTGCTCGACGAGGTCGTCGGGCTGGACGTGATCGTCACCGACTCGGTGGTCGAGGCACTGGCGCTCGAGAACAACCTGATCAAGCAGCGATCGCCGCGCTACAACATCCTGCTGCGCGACGACAAGAACTATCCGTATCTGCAGATAACCACGACGGAGGCGTTTCCGCGGGTGCTGGTCGCGCGCCGCGTTGCGCGCGACGGCAACTTCTACGCCGGTCCGTTCCTGCCGGCGTCATTCGCCCGCAAGACGATGTCGCTGACGCACCGCCTGTTCGGCATCCGCTCCTGCAACGAGGTGATCACCGGCAAGCGCGGCCGGCCGTGCCTGGAGTACGACATCAAGCGCTGCGTTGCGCCGTGCGTGGACACGCTGTGCAGCGAGGCCGAGTACGGCGAGGCGGTCGACCGCACGCGGATGTTCCTGGAGGGGCGCAACGACGAGTTGCTCGGGGAGTTGCGGACCGGGATGCGGGCGGCCGCCGACCGGCAGCACTACGAGCAGGCGGCGCAGCTGCGCGACGCGATCCGCAACGTCGAGGCGCTGCGCGACCGGCGCCAGAAGATGGCCACCGCGCGCCTGGGCGACCGTGACGCGTTCGGCGTCAAGGCGGGACCGGCGGGCGCCATCGTACAGGTGTTCCAGATGCGCGGCGGCCGCGTGGTGGAGCGGATCGAGCTGGCGGCCGGGGGTGACGACGCGCCGCGTCTCGGCGAGGCCGAGGTGGTCCGCGCGGCGCTGCAGCAGTTCTATGCGGACCGCGCCGTGCCGCCCGAAATACACCTGCCGGTATCGCTGGACCGCGACGACGACGGGGCGCTGGCGCGCTGGCTCGAGAGCCGCGCCGGTCGGCGCGTGCGCCTGCACGTCCCGCGGCGGGGCGACGCGCGCGGGCTGCTCGAGCTGGCGGCGCGCAACGCCGGGCTGGCGTACGAGGCGCGCTACGGAGCAGAGGCGCAGGCGCACGGCGCGGCGCTGGACGAGCTGCGCGCGGTGCTCGGGATGCCGGCGCGTCCGCGGCGCGTGGAGTGCTTCGACATCTCGACCATCCAGGGCGCCGAGAGCGTCGCCTCGATGGTGGTGTGCGAGGACGGGTCCATGCGCCGCAGCGAGTACCGCAAGTTCCGTATCCGCAACGCCGCGCTGGCGCGGCCGGACGACTTCGCCGCCATGGAGGAGGTTGTGCTCAGGCGTTACCGCAGGCTGCTGGAGCAGGGCGGACCCTTTCCGGACCTGGTGATTGTCGACGGCGGAAAAGGACAGTTGTCGGCCGCGTACAAGGCGTTCGAGCAACTCGGCCTGGCGAACCTGATGGCGATTGGCATCGCCAAGCGCGAGGAGCTGATTGTGACGCGCGACCGGTCCGACCCGATCGCGCTGCCGCGCCGCAGCGGCGCCCTACGGCTCGTGCAGCGGATCCGCGACGAGGCGCACCGCTTTGCGGTGACGTTCCACCGCCGCGCCCGGGCCATGCGCGACCTGCGCTCGGAGCTCGATGCGGTGCCCGGCATCGGGCCGGCCCGCCGCCGGCTGCTGCTGGAGCGGTTCGGCAGCACCGCGAACGTACGGCGCGCGTCGCGCGAGGAACTGCGCGGCGTCGTCGGCGCCCGGCTGGCGGAGGCGCTGATGGCGCATTTCACCGGATGAGGTCCGCGAAAGCTCCCTGCCCCGGCTTGCCCGGCGACGTCGTTGGTCTTATTCTGATGCCGTTGCCTGCCTGCTTCCTCTCGTCAACCTGCATCCGGGAATTTCAGTCGTGGCTGCCGAAACTGTGAAGGCGCGGGTCGTGTCGGGGATGCGCCCGACCGGCAAGCTGCACCTCGGTCACCTGGTGGGGGCGCTGAGCAACTGGGTCGAGTTGCAGGCGCGCTACGACTGCATGTACTTCGTCGCCGACTGGCACGCGCTGACCAGCGAGTACGCCGAAACGAGCGAAGTGGCCGGCTACGGGTACGACAACGTCGCNGACCCGCAGCGCAGCACCATCTTCGTGCAGTCGCTGGTGCCGGAGCATGCCGAGCTGCAGCTCCTGCTGTCGATGGTCGTGCCGATCCCCTGGCTCGAGCGGGTGCCGACGCACAAGGAGCAGATGGAGCAGCTCGCCGACCGAGACCTCTCGACGCTCGGCTTCCTCGGGTACCCGCTGCTGCAGTGCGCCGACGTGATCATGTACCGCGCGCGTTACGTGCCGGTCGGTGAAGACCAGGTGCCGCATCTGGAGCTGGCGCGCGAGGTGGTGCGGCGCTTCCAGGGGTTCTACGGCGAGCTGTTTCCGGAACCGCAGCCGCTGACCACCCATTTCCCGCGCCTGCCCGGCATCGACAACCGCAAGATGAGCAAGAGCTACGGCAACACCATCGACCTGTCGGACGACGCCGAAACGGTGCGCCGCAAGGTGATGCGGATGTACACGGATCCAAAGCGCATCCGCGCGGACATTCCCGGCACGGTCGAGGGGAATCCCGTCTTCACGTACCACGACGCGTTCAATACCGATACCGCCGAGGTGGAGGATTTCAAGCGGCGCTATCGGGAGGGCACGGTCGGCGACGTCGAGGTGAAACGAAGTCTGGTTGGCGCGATCAACGCCGTGCTCGATCCGCTCCGCGAACGGCGGGCGGAGCTGCTGGCCCGGCCGGGGCGCATTCGCGAAATCGTGCACGACGGATCGAGCCGCGCGCGCGCGATTGCCCGTGAGACGATGGTGGAGGTGCGTGAAGCGGTCCGGCTGCACTACGTATGATGACGATCAACACCCCGCACGACTTCGAGTCGGTCATCCCGCAGTACCCCGTGAAGCTCGAGAATTTCGAGGGGCCGCTGGACCTGCTCGTGCACCTCATACGGCGGCACGAGATCGACATCTACGACATCCCGATCGTACTGATAACGGAGCAGTACCTAGAGTATCTGGAGCTGATGCAGGAGCTCGACCTCGACGTGGCGGGGGAGTTTCTCATCATGGCCGCGACCCTGATCCAGATCAAGTCGCGCATGCTCGTGCCGCGACCCGAGACGGCCGAGGAGGCGGACGCGGGCGATCCGCGCGACGCGCTGGTGCAACGGCTGATCGAGCACCAGAAATACAAGGCCGCAGCGGAGCTGCTGCACGAGCGGGAGACCGTGCGCAGCGCCCAGTGGATGCGTCCGGACAACCGCGTCGCCGACATTGCCGGCCAGCCGATCGAGCGCGAGATCGAAGTAGATCTGTTCAGCCTGCTGCAGGCGTTCCAGGCGGTGGTGGCGCGCGCCCGCGAGCGGCGCCCGCTGGAATTGCCGGCGGAGATCGTCTCCATCGAGCAGCGCATCAAGCAGCTCCTCGCCCGGCTGTCGGAAACGGAGGCGTGCGGTTTCGAGGACCTGTTCGAGGGCGATCGGAGCCGGTCCGACCTCATCACCACCTTTCTCGCGCTGCTCGAGATGGTGCGGTTGAAGCTGATCCGACTGTTCCAGTCCGGGGCGTTCGCGCCAATCCGAGTGTACAAGCGCGCCCGCCCGGCGGACGCGCCGCGCCCGCCGGGAGTCGAGGACGATGCCTGAGGATACGAGCAGCCTGAAGGCGATTGTGGAAGCGCTCATCTTCGCGTCGCCAGAGCCGCTGGCGCTGAAGACGATTCTGAAGATCCTCGACGAGGAGCCGCCGGAGGATGTCGAGCAGGCGCTCGCCGCGGTCCGCCGGGACTGGGAGCGCGACGGCGGCCTGCGGCTGGTCGAGGTGGCGGGCGGTTATCAGATTGTCACGCGCCCGGAGCTGTCGGAATGGGTCGGCAGGCTGTTCCACGAGCATACGAAACAGCGCCTGTCGGTACAGGCTTTGGAGACGCTGGCGGTGGTCGCCTACCGCCAGCCGGTCACCGGGCCCGAGATTGCGGAGATCCGCGGGGTCAACACGTCCGGTGTCCTGGGAACGCTGGTCGAGCGGCGGTTGATCAAGGTGGTCGGCCGCAAGGCGGTGGTCGGCCGGCCGTTCCTGTACGCCACGACCCGCGAATTCCTCGATCGTTTCGGACTCAACGATCTCTCCGACCTGCCGAAGGTGGAGGACATGGCCGAGGCGCTCGGCATGGACATGACCGCCGCCGCGGAGAGCGGACCCGTCGCCGAGCCGCTGCCCTTCGAGCCGTCCGACAGCCCCGCGGACCCCTCCGGCGAGCAGGTCCACTAGCAGCCCGTGACCAAGCACCCTGTGCGGATCAGACAGGGGGACGACGACGAGCAAAGCAACAGTCGTCCCCCAAGCCGCGCACAGCGCGGCTCGGCGGCCGCGGCGCGGGGCGAAGGGGCCCCCGCTAGCGGCCGCCGGGGGATTGGGGCGCAGCCCCATCCAGGTAATGCCGCGCGGGGCGAAGGGGCCCCCGCTAGCGGCCGCCGGGGGATTGGGGCGCAGCCCCAAGCAGGGGAGGTCCGGTTGCAGAAGATACTCTCGGGCGCCGGCGTCGCCTCGCGCCGCGCCGCGGAACGGCTGATGCGTGAGTGCCGCGTCACCGTCAACGGCCAGGTCGTCACGGAGCTCGGCGCGCGGGCCGATCCGGAGCGGGACGTCGTGCGCGTGGACGAGCGCCGCGTCGAACGCCAGCCGCGGCGGCGCTACATGCTCCTGTACAAGCCGCGCGGCGTGGTCACCACCCGCAACGACCCCCAGGGGCGCACGACGGTCCTGGACCTGATGCCGCGCGTCCGCCAATACGTCTATCCCGTGGGTCGCCTCGACTACGATTCCGAGGGTCTGCTGTTGCTGACAAACGACGGCGCGCTGGCGGAACGTTTGACCCACCCGCGACACGCGCTCGAGCGGGTGTACGAAGCGGTGGTGCGGGGCATTCCGGGCGAGGCGCAGCTGCGCCGGCTGCGCGCGGGCGTGCACCTCGACGGGCGCCGGACGGCGCCGGTGGAGGTCCGCCTGGTCGGCGGCCACCGTGCGCGCCGAACGGATCAGGCGCGCATCGAGATCGTCCTGCGCGAAGGCCGCAACCGGCAGGTGCGGCGGATGCTCAGCGCGATCGGGCATCCGGTGCTGCGGCTGCGGCGCGTGCAGTTCGGTCCGTTGCGGGCCCACAGCCTGAAGACCGGGGAGTATCGCGAGCTGTCGGCCCGGGAGCTGGCCGCGCTGCGCGCCGCGGCGTTTGCCGCGGACCATCCGGAGCGGCCGTCCGCGTGAACGGAACCATGCATCCGGTCGTGGCGATTGACGGGCCGTCGGGAGCCGGCAAGGGCACCGTTGCGAGGGCCGTCGCGCACGAATTGGGGTGGCCCTATGTCGACACGGGGGCCATGTACCGCGCCGTCGCGTGGCGCGCGCGCGACGCCGGGTTGTCGCTCGAGGCGCGGGACGAAGAGCGCGTGGCGGCCGTGGCGCTGAACGCCGCGATCGAGGTGGGCGGGGAGCGCGTGGCAATCGACGGGCACGACGTGACCGGCGCCATCCGCACGCCGGAGATCGACGACGCGGCGGCCCGCGTGGCGCGCCTGCCGCGGGTGCGCGCGGCGCTTGTTGCGCGCCAACGGCAGTATGCGGCGGTGGGGCCGGTCGTGATGGAGGGCCGCGATATCGGCACGGTGGTCTTTCCGGGAGCGGCCGTCAAGGTCTATCTGGACGCCTCGCCGGCGGCGCGGGCCGCGCGCAGGTCGACCGATCCGGCCCACGGGCTGTCGAGAGCGGGAGCCATCGACGTCGTTGCCGACGCGCTCGCGGCGCGCGATCATCTCGACCGCACGCGCCGCGCGTCGCCGCTGCGCAGGGCGCCGGACGCCACGGTGCTGGACACGACCGGCCTGCAGATCGAGTCGGTCGTGGCCCGCGTGCTGGAAATCGTGAGGGCCTGCCTGGGACGCGGTTGAGGACAGCGGGCGGGCCGTCGGCGGGCGGCCGGCCGGGCCGCGGATCCCTGTTGACCGCCCGGCGACAAGCATCGTATAGTCCTTTGCTCACACCAATTTGCAGTCCGTGGTGGAACCCCGCGTAGCACCGGGACCGGTCAGGCGCCCGGTTGGCAAGGCGTGACGAGCGAGCAGTGGTCCTCCAGGCCGCACACGGTGCGGCTCGGCGGCCGCGGCGCGGGGCTATGGGGCGCAGCCCCAAGAAGATAATGCCGCACACGGTGCGGCTCGGCGGCCGCGGCGCGGGGCTATGGGGTCCCCGCTAGCGCTTGCCGGGGTTTTGGGGCGGGTCGCCGAGTAACAGTGTGGTGCAGTTCGATCGAACGGTTGCATACGGTGGGGACGGCGTGTATCTACGCAGCTGTCCCCAGGCCGCACACGGTGCGGCTCGGCGGCCGCGGCGCGGGGCTATGGGGTCCCTGCTAGCGGCAGCCGGGGGTTTGGGGCGCAGCCCCAAGTAAAAAACGAGGAGAACACGGAGAGCATGACGAATCCAGACGACGTCGTGACGGCCGGCTTCGGCGGCGACGACGAGGCCATGGACCAGGAGGAGTACGCTCGGCTCCTGGCCATGTACGACAGTAGCTTCCGCAACATAAGCGAAGGGGACGTCATCGAGGGGACGGTGCTCAAGGTCTCGTCCTCCGAGGTGATTGTCGACGTCGGATACAAGTCGGAAGGGATCATCTCCATCACGGAATTCCTCGACGAGAACGGGGAGGTCACGGTGCAGCCGGGCGACACGGTCGACGTGTTGCTGGAGCGCACCGAGGACCGCGAAGGCCATATCGTGCTGTCGCGCGAGAAGGCCGAGAAGATGAAGATTTGGGACGAGGTGGAGAAGGCGTACGCCGAGCGCCGCGTCGTCATCGGCCGCGTCATCGAGCGGATAAAGGGGGGCGTGGCCGTGGACATCGGCGTCCGGGCCTTCCTGCCCGGCTCGCAGATCGACGTGCGGCCGGTCCGCAACCTCGACGCGCTGAAGGGCCAGGAGCTCCGGATGCGCGTCATCAAGGCGAACAAGAAGCGCGGCAACATCGTCCTCTCGCGCAAGGTGTTGATCGAGGAGGAGAACGCCGAGAAGAAGAAGAACACGCTGGCCACCATCGCCGAGGGCAAGGTCATGCCGGGCGTCGTCAAGAACATCACCGACTACGGCGCCTTCATCGATCTGGGCGGCATCGACGGTCTGCTGCACGTGACCGACATGTCGTGGGGCCGGGCGCAGCACCCCTCGGAGCTGTTCAAGGTGAACGACGACGTGGAGGTCGTCGTCCTGAAATACGACGCCGCGACCGAACGCGTGTCGTTGGGCTACAAGCAGCTCCACGACGACCCGTGGACGTCGGTGAGCGAGGGATATCCGGTCGGCCAGCGGATTTCGGGCAAGGTCGTAAGCCTGACGGACTATGGCGCCTTCGTCGAGCTCGAGCCGGGCGTCGAGGGTCTCATACATGTTTCGGAGATGTCGTGGAGCAAGCGGGTGAAGCATCCGTCGAAGCTGCTGACCATCGGCGATACGGTCGAGTCGATGGTGCTGGGCGTCGATCCGGAAGCGCGGCGCATCTCGCTGGGCCTCAAGCAGATCGAGAGCAATCCCTGGCACGATCTGGCCGACCGCTACCCGATTGGCGCGCGGATTTCCGGCAAGGTGCGCAACCTGACCGAGTTCGGCGCGTTCGTCGAGGTCGAGGACGGGATCGACGGGCTGATCCACGTTTCCGACATGTCGTGGAGCAAGCGGCTCGCCCACCCGTCCGACGTGCTGAAGAAGGGCGACGCCGTCGAGGCCATGGTCCTCAACATCGACCCCGACACGCAGCGGCTGTCGCTCGGTCTGAAGCAGCTCACCACGGACATCTGGGATGAATTCTTCGCGAACAACCACGTCGGCGACGTCGTCGAGGGCAAGGTGGTTCGCGTCACCAATTTCGGCGCCTTCGTCGAGCTCTCCGAAGGGATCGAGGGGCTGATTCACGTGTCCGAATTCGATGCGCGGCAGGGAGAGCAGGATTCGGAGGTCGTCGTCGACCACACGGTCAAGATGCGGATCATCAAGTTGAGCCCGACCGAGCGGAAGATCGGCCTCAGCGTGCGCGCGCTGAAGTCGGACGACTACGAGAGCAACTGGCAGAACTACGCGTCGAGTGACTCGCCCGAAGTGACGCTGGGCGATCACTTCAAGCACCGGAGGTCGTAACCGTCCTCGAGCGCGCCGCCGATGAATGGACCACACGTGACCGAGGGCAGCATGACGAAGGCGGCGCTCGTCGAGGAAGTGGCGCGCGTTGCCGACCTCACGAAGAAGCACGCGGAAATCATCGTCGATACCGTGTTTCACAGCATCGTCGAGGCGCTGCACCGGGGCGAGAAGATCGAGCTGCGCGGCTTCGGCAGCTTCCGCCTGCGGCAGCGCGAGCCGCGCCGGGGCCGCAATCCGAAGACGGGCGACCGAGTGGACGTACCGTCGAAGCGCGTGCCCTACTTCAAGCCCGGCAAGGAGTTGAAGGAGCTGATCAACCGCGAGGCGGATCAGGCCGGCCGGGCGGCGTTGTCCTGATTCCCTCTAGCCGTGGAACGTCTCTGGGCCCCGTGGAGGCTGGCGTACGTGACGAGCGCAAGCAGCGGGGACAGCGGCGGATGCATCTTCTGCGGCGCACTCGAAGCCGAGCCGCCCTCGCCGCTCATCCTGCACCGCGGCGCACGCTGCTTCGTCATTCTGAACAAGTATCCCTACAGCAACGGCCACCTGCTGGTCGTGCCGCGCCGTCACGTGGCGACGCTCGCCGGGCTGGATCAACCCGAGCTGGCTGAGCTGGCGGCGCTGGCGAAGGCGGCCGAGCAAGTGCTGACGGCGGCATACGCGCCGCACGGCATCAACGTCGGCATCAACGTGGGGCGCGCGGCCGGCGCCGGTGCGCCGGGTCACCTGCACGCGCACCTGGTGCCGCGCTGGGACGGCGACACCAGCTTCATGACGGTGGTGGCCGACACGCGCGTCGTGCCGGAAGAGCTGGGCGCGACGGCGCAGCGCCTGCGGCCGCTCTTCGAGCGGACGCTAGCCGGTTGACAAGACACCAAACTCGCAATTGAGGCCGGGAGACGACGAGCGCTCAAGCGACCGTCTCCCAAGGCCCGCACAGCGGGCCGCGGCAAGCGCGGCGCGGGGCAACGGGGTCCCCGCTAGCGCTTGCCGGGGGTTTGGGGCGCAGCCCCAAGTAGGAGCTGCTTCGCAATCGTCTGCAGCTGCATGTTCGAGGTGCCTTCGTACACCTGGCCGATGACGGCGTCCCGGTATAACTTCTCGACCGGATAGTCCTTCGTGTAGCCAACGCCGCCGAACAGCTGCACCGCGAGCGAGGTCACGCGCTCCGCGACCTGCGAAGAGTACAGCTTGGCCATCGCCCCCGCGGTCAGATAGGTACGGCCGGCGTCGCGCAGCCGCGCCGCGTTGTAGACCATCAGCCGCGCCGCCTCGAGCTCGGTCGCCGCCTGCGCAAGCTGGAACTGCACGCCCTGGAAGGCGCTTATGGGCTGGCCGAACTGCTTGCGTTCCTGCACGTAGGCAAGCGTGTGGTCGAGCGCCCCCTGCGAGAGTCCGACCATCTGCGCGCCGATCCCGATGCGTCCCTCGTTCAGCGTTTCAATCGCCACCTTGTAGCCGCGGCCGAGCTCGCCGAGGATGTTGTCGCGCGGCACGCGGCAGTCGTCGAGCAGCAGCTCGCAGGTGCTGCTGGCGCGGATGCCGAGCTTGTCTTCCTTCTTGCCGACGCTGAATCCGGGCGTCGCGCGCTCGACGAGGAAGGCGGTGATGCCGCGGTAGCCGTCCTCCGGCGCGGCGTTGGCGAAGACGATGAACAGCTCCGCCTCCTCCGCGTTGGAGATCCACAACTTCCGTCCATTCAGCACGAAGTCGTCGCCGTCGGCGTCGGCGCGGGTCGCCAGTGCGAAGGCATCGCTTCCAGAGCCCGCCTCGGAGAGGGCGTAGGCGCCGACCGCGCCCGCGGCCAGCCGCGGCAGGAAGCGGCGCTTGATGTCGTCGCCGCCCCAGCGCAGCAGCGCGTTGATCACCAGCGTGTTCTGGACGTCCACAACGAGGGCGACCGACGGATCGACACGCGCCAGCTCCTCCACGGCGATGACGGACAGGAAGAAGTGGCCTCCCGCGCCGCCGAACTTCTCCGGAATTTCCACGGACATCACGCCGAGGTCGAAGAGCTTGTCGATCAGCGTGCGCGGAATGTGCGCCTGTTCATCCATCTCGCGCACCAGCGGCGCCACTTCCGCGGCGGCGAACGCGCGCACGTTGGCGCGCAGCAATTCCTCGTCTTCCGACAGGCGGGTCAGGGGTGGTGCCGGATCCACGGTGTCATACATATGTCAAACCTCGTGCGTTACCGAATGGGGCCGCGCCGTGCGCGGCCCGGCGCCCGCGATGGGCTCCTATCCCGATGGTATCATTGAGAACAGTTGCCCCCGGGATTCCGAGGCATGCATGCGTTGTCTCACCTTTCGACGGTTGCTCTCCGTCCTGCTTGCCGTACTGGCCGTCCTCGTCCTGGCGCGCCTGCCGGGGCTGCGGGCGCAGCAGCAGGCGCCGGATCCGGACACCGCGCAGGCTGAAGCGGAAGCGCCGGGGGACCAGCAGCCGCCGGCGGAACCGGAGCCGCCGACCTTCCGCGCCGCCATAAACTTCATCCGCGTGGACGTCATCGTCACCGACGACGACGGCAACTTCGTGACCGACCTCGACGTGTCGGATTTCCAGGTGTTCGAGGACGGCGAGCCGCAGGACGTCGAGTCGTTCCAGCTGGTCGAAATCGGACCGGTTCCCGATCCTGACGCCGAGCCGGCCCGCCCCATCATCAACCGCTACGACGAAGAGCGGGAGGCGGCGCGCGCGGACACGCGCATCTTCGTCGTCTTCTTCGACGACTACCACGTGCGCTGGGAGAACGGCGTCCGCGCCGGCCGCACGCTGGCGCGTTTCATCCGCGAGAACCTGCGGCCGACCGACTTGATCGGCGTCATGTATCCGTTGACGCCGATCGACGACGTGCAGTTGACCCGCAACCATGAAGCGATTGCGGAGGCGGCCGAGAACTTCTACGGGGTGAAGTACGACTACGAGGCGCGCAACATGTTCGAGCAGCGCTACGTACATTACCCGACAGAGATCGTGGAGCGCATCCGGAACGACGTGTCGCTGTCGGCGCTCGAAGGCCTGATGGTCCGCCTCGGCGGTGTCCGCGAGGGGCGCAAGAACGTGCTGCTCATCAGCGAGGGGTACACCAACTACGTGCCGGTCGAGCTGCGCAGCATGAACGCGGAGATGTTCGACGGCCCGTTGGTGCCGACGGTGGGCAACGAGCGCTACGAAGAGACCGCCCAGTTCTTCGAGGACGCGAGCATCCAGTTCGACCTGCGCGACGTGTATTCGACCGCGAATCGCTTCAACACGACGATCTACGCGCTCGACCCTCGGGGGCTGGCCATCAGCGAGTACGACGTCAGCCAGCGTTCGGTCAACCGGCGCACGGACGACCGGGTGATGCGGTCCACCCGCGACACCCTGTACGTGCTGGCGCGGGAGACCGACGGCCGCACCATCCTGAACACGAACGACGTGCGACCCGGACTCGACCAGATGCTGCGCGATTCGAGCGCCTACTACCTGCTGGGGTACAACT
The DNA here is from genome assembly GCA_021296485.1 of Acidobacteriota bacterium. Lineage (GTDB taxonomy): Bacteria > Acidobacteriota > Vicinamibacteria > Vicinamibacterales > UBA8438 > JAAXGX01. The sequence continues at coordinate 29,287 of JAGWAI010000016.1, read as the reverse complement.
CGTCGCGCGCGCCGACCGACGGCAAGTACCACGAGATCGAAGTGCGGGTGCAACGCGACGACGTGGACGTGCGGCATCGGCAGGGATACTGGGCGCTGACCGAGCGGGACGTCGAGCGCGCGATGACGCCGACCGTCAGCGAGCCGCCGAAAGCGGTCGATACGGCGCTTGCCACGCTGGCGGCGCCGCGCCGCGGCAGGCGCCTGGTGCGCACCTGGGTCGGCGCCGCCAAGGGCGATAACGGGCGCACGCGGGTAACCTTCCTGTGGGAGCCGGAGTCGGCCGCAGGCGGCCGTGGCGAGGAACCGGCGCGGATCCTGCTGACGGCGATGAGCGACAATGGCGGCCCGTCCTACCGCGGGCGCGTGCCCGAACCGGAGGGCGGCGCCGGTCGTGGGACGGGGCGCCGCGACGCGGCGGCCGAGCCGGGCGACACCACGGTGCAGTTCGAGGCGGCGCCCGGTCCGCTGCAGCTCAGTCTGGCGGTGGAGGATGCGGCCGGGGAGGTCATCGAGCGCGACCGGCGCACGGTTGAAATCCCCGACTTCACCGGTACGGATCTCGTATTGAGCACGCCGTCCTTCGTGCGCGCCCGCAACGAGTTGGAATGGAGGGCCGTGGTCGACGACGCCGAGGTGGTGCCCACCGCGTCTCGGGAATTCCGGCGCACGGAGCGGATCCTGATCCGGTTCGAGGCCTATGCGGCGGGCGACGCGCAGCCGGAGGTCAAGGCGCAGCTGCTGAACCGCGGCGGCGAGCCGATGCACCCGCTCGAAGTCCGGCCGGGCGAATCCGGACGTCCGTACCAGGTGCATCTACGGCCGGCCCATCTGCCGCCGGGCGACTACGTGATCGAGCTTTCCGCCTCTTCGCCGACCGACGAGATTACCCAGCTCGTCGCCTTCAGATTGCGCTCATGACGCCGTCCACGGTTTCCGATCGTTCCGCACGGCCGATCTACACCGCAGCGGAATCTCCGGAGGCGACTCCGCAGCAACTGGGGGAGCCCGGCAGCTTCCCGTATGCGCGCGGCATCCATGCCTCCGGGTACGGCGGCAAGCTCTGGACGATGCGCCAGTTCTCCGGGTTCGGCACGCCTGAGGAGACCAATCGGCGCTACCACGAGTTGCTGCGCGCCGGCGGCACCGGCCTGAGCGTGGCATTCGACCTGCCGACGCTCATGGGGCGCGACCCCGATCACCCGCTGTCGCTGGGCGAGGTGGGCAAGTGCGGCGTGAGCATCGCTTCGCTGGCGGACATGGAGACGCTGCTCGAGGGTCTCCCGCTCGACGAGATCACGACGTCGATGACGATCAACTCGCCGGCGGCGATGATCTTCGCGATGTACCTGGTCGTAGCCGAGCAGCGCGGCGCCGCGTGGTCGAAGTTGTCCGGGACGATCCAGAACGACATCCTGAAGGAGTACATCGCGCAGAAGGAGTACATCTACCCGCCGCGCCCGTCGATGCGGCTGGTGACCGATATATTCGGCTTCTGCGCCGATCACGTGCCGCGCTGGAACACGATTTCCGTGAGCGGCTATCACATCCGCGAGGCGGGGGCGACCGCCCTGCAGGAACTGGCGTTCACGCTGCGGGACGGTATCGAGTACGTGCAGTACGGCGTCGACGCCGGTCTGCCGGTCGACCGCTTCGTGCCGCGGATCTCCTTCTTCTTCAACGCGCACAACGATTTCTTCGAGGAGATCGCCAAGTACCGCGCCGCCCGCGCGCTGTGGGCCTCCGTCATGCGCGAGCGATTCGGAGCACTTGACGAGCGGTCGTGGAAGCTGCGCTTCCACACCCAGACCGCCGGCGTGACCCTGACCGCGCAGCAGCCGTACAACAACGTCGTGCGGACGGCAATTCAGGCCCTGGCCGCCGTGCTTGGCGGCACCAACTCGCTGCATACGAACTCGCTGGACGAGGCGCTCGCGCTGCCCACGTCCGAGGCGGCCCTGCTGGCGCTGCGCACGCAGCAGGTGATCGCGCACGAGAGCGGCGTGCCCGCCGTCGTGGACCCGTTCGGCGGCTCGTATTACCTGGAGCGGCTGACGGCGGATCTGGAGGCGGGCGCGCGGGAGTATTTCGAGACGATCGACCGCTACGGCGGCATGGTGGAAGCGATCGAGCAGGGGTATCCGCAACGCGAGATTGCCGACAGCGCCTATCGGTCGCAGCAGGCGGTGGAGGCGGGCGAGCAGACGATCGTGGGCGTGAACCGCTACACCGACGACGCGCCCGCCGATATCCCGATCCTGCAGATCGACGAACAGGTCGAGCGGGATCAGGTGTCGAGGCTTGCCGCGCTGCGGGAGCGACGGGACGCCGCCGCCGCCGCACGGACGCTGGACGCGTTGCGGCAAGCCGCCACGGGGCCCGCGAACCTGATGCCGTTCATCCTGGATGCCGTTCGCGCGTACGTGACCGTGGGGGAGATGTGCGACGCGCTGCGCGACGTATGGGGCGAGTACGAGGAGACCCCTGGAGTATAGGGAACAGCATGACGCGAGCCATACGAGTGGTCATCGCCAAACCGGGACTCGACGGGCACGACCGCGGGGCCAAGGTAATCGCCCGCGCGCTGCGCGACGCCGGCATGGAGGTGATCTACACCGGGCTGCGGCAGACTCCGGAGCAGATCGTCGAGGTGGCGCTGCAGGAGGATGCCGACGTCATCGGTCTCTCCATCCTGTCCGGCGCCCACAACCATATCTGCCCGCGGCTCGTGACGCTGCTCCGGGAGAAGGGCCTCGACGACGTGCTGGTCGTGGTCGGGGGCATCATTCCGGATGCCGACGTGCCCAGGCTGGAGCAGCTCGGCATCGGCGGGGTGTTCCAGCCGGGCACCCCCATGCAGGCAATCAGCCAATTCATTCAGAGCCGCGTCCGGCACAGCGAGTCCGCCGCCACCTGACAGGAATCCGTTCGAGCGCGGCGGAAATCGCCCCGGGCGCTCTCCGCCGCCACTCCCAGCATGCCTGAACTGACGAAGGTATTCGAGCACGCAAAGGTCGATCCCAAGTGGTACGCCTACTGGGAATCAGTGGGCGCGTTCCGCGCCGACCCGGCGTCCGACCGCCCGCCGTTCAGCATGGTGCTGCCGCCGCCGAACGTGACCGGCTGGCTGCACATAGGCCACGCCCTCAATCAGACGCTGCCCGACATCGTGGCGCGCTGGAAGCGTATGCAGGGGTACGACGTGCTGTGGCTGCCCGGCACCGACCACGCCGGCATCGCGACACAGAACGTCGTCGAGAAGCATCTCGCGGCCGAGGGCAAGACGCGGCACGACCTGGGCCGCGAAGCGTTCGAGGCGCGCGTCTGGAAGTGGGTAGACCAGAGCCACGGCACCATCACCAGCCAGATGCGCAAGCTCGGCTCGTCGGTCGACTGGTCGCGTGAGCGGTTTACGCTGGACGAGAACCTGTCCCGGGCGGTCCGCCGCGTATTCGTGTCGTTGTACGAGGACGGCCTGATCTACCGCGGCACCTACCTCGTGAGCTGGTGTCCGCGCTGCCGGACGGCGTTGTCGGACCTCGAGGTGGTGCACCAGGAAACCAGCGGCCACCTGCACCACCTGCGGTATCCGATTGCCGGCGGCGGCGGGTCGGTCACGGTTGCGACCACGCGCGTGGAGACGATGCTGGGCGATACGGCGGTCGCCGTGCACCCGGACGACGAGCGCTACCGCGACCTGGTCGGGCGCACCGTGGTGTTGCCGGTCCTCGGCCGCGAGCTGCCGGTGATTGCCGACGAGTTCGTCGACCCGGCGTTCGGGACGGGAGCCGTCAAGGTAACGCCGGCCCACGACCCGAACGACTTCGAGATGGGCCAGCGGCACGGGCTGGCCCAGGTGTCCGTGATCGGTGAGGACGGTCGGATGACGGCCGAGGCCGGACCGTACGCGGGGCAGGACCGCCTGGAAGCGCGCGAGGCGCTCGCCGCGGCGCTGGACGCGGACGGCCTGCTGGCCGGCGTGACGGACCACGTGCACGCGGTCGGACACTGCCAGCGGTGCGGAACGGTGATTGAGCCGTTGCTGTCGACACAGTGGTTCGTGCGCATCGCGCCGCTGGCGGAGCAGGCAATCGAGGCGGTCCGCCATGACCGCACCACGTTCGCGCCGGGCAACTGGACGCGGACCTACGAGGAGTGGATGACCGGCATCCACGACTGGTGCATCTCGCGCCAGCTCTGGTGGGGGCACCGGATTCCCGCCTGGCATTGCGACGCCTGCGGCCGGGTCACCGTCACGGAGGAAGCGCCGTCGACGTGCGCGTGCGGGGAGCCGGTGCGTCAGGACACCGACGTGCTGGACACCTGGTTCAGCTCGGGGCTGTGGCCGTTCAGCACCATGGGGTGGCCCGCCGCGACCGCCGACCTGGCGCGCTACTACCCGACCAGCCTGCTCATTACCGCGCACGACATCATCTTCTTCTGGGTGGCGCGGATGATGATGCTGGGGATCAAGTTCGCCGGCGACGTGCCGTTCAAGCAGGTCTACATCACGTCGCTCGTGCGCGACGCGCATGGGCGCAAGATGAGCAAGTCCAAGGGCAACGTCGTCGATCCCCTGGAGCTGATCGGAGAGATCGGCGCCGACGCGTTCCGCTTCACGCTGGCCGCGCTGGCCTCGCCCGGGATGGACATCTCGTTGTCGGAGGGCCGGTTGCGCGGTTACCGGCAGTTCGTCAACAAGATATGGAACGCCTCGCGGTTCGTGCTGATGAATCTGCCGGAGGGCCTCGAGACACGCCCCGCGGTGCGCGCCTCGGGCGAGCTGGACCTTATTCACCGCTGGATACTGCATCGCGCGAGCGAGGTGGGCCGTCAACTGCAGATGTCGCTCGAGGAGTTCCGGTTCGACGTGGCGGCCGACACGCTGTACCACTTCTGCTGGCACGAGTACGCCGACTGGTACATAGAACTCGTCAAGCCGCGGCTGCAGGCAGACGGCGCCGTCCGTGACGACGCCGTGGCGGTGCTCCTCGAGGTGCACGATCGCATTTTGCGCATGCTTCACCCGTTCATGCCGTTCGTTACCGAGGAGATCTGGCAGGCGTTGCCGGCGCGCGCCGCCGAGGGACGCACGCCCGACGGCGCGGGGCGCACCATTACGCTGGCGCCGTTTCCGGCGCCCGTCGACGCCTGGCGCGCCGACCGTGCGGTCGTCGACATGGCGCTGCTGCAGGAGATCGTCACGGCCGTCCGGACGGTGCGCTCCGAATGGGGCGTGGCTCCGTCGCGGCGGATCAGTGCGGTGGTGGAGGGCGGTGGCCCGCCGGTGCGCGAGTTGCTCGAGCGCTGCGCCGATGATATCCGGCGAATGGCGGGCCTCGATTCCATCGAATGCGCCGAAGAGGTGCCGCGCGCACCGGACACGGTGCGGCGTCTGGTGCGCGATTTCCAGTTGCACGTGCCGCTGGCCGGCGTTGTCGACCGCGCCCGCGAAGCGGCTCGCATCGAGCGCGATCTTGCGAAGCTCGTGCGACAGCGGGCGGCGCTTCAGGCGCGCTTGGAGAACCGCGCATTCGTGGAGAAGGCGGATCCGGCGGTGGTGCGCGAAGCGCGCCAGCAGGCGGCGGACGCGGCACGTCAGCAGACGAAGCTGGAGCAGATCCTGCTGGAGATCGGTGCGTGAGCGGCAGCGGACCGGATCCACTCGATCCCGGGTGTTACCGCGAGATCGTCCGCCGCGCGCTCGCCGAGGATGTGCGCAGCGGGGACGTCACGACCGCTGCGACAATTCCGGCGGCGCAGCGGGCCGCCGGTGAACTGATCGTCAAGGCGCCGTGCGTGCTTGCCGGCCTCGACGTGGCGATGGAGGCGTTCGTCCAGCTCGATCCCCGCGTCGAGATCACGCGGCTGCGGCGCGACGGCGAGCGCTGCGCTGCGGGCGAGACGGTCGCCCGGATCTGCGGTGCGGCGGCGGCGCTGCTGGCCGCGGAGCGGACGGCGCTCAATTTCCTGCAGCGACTGTCGGGCATCGCGACCTTGACGAGGCGTTTCGTGGACGCGGTCGCCGGCCGCGCCGTCGTGCTGGACACGCGGAAGACGACACCCACGCTGCGCGCCCTGGAGAAATACGCGGTGCGCGCCGGCGGCGGCGCCAACCACCGCGCGGCGCTCGACGACGGTATGTTGATCAAGGACAATCACATCCAGGTCGCCGGCTCGTTGACCGCGGCGGTGCGGTGCGCGAAGGCCGCGGGCCACAGCCTGCCGATCGAGGTGGAGGCGGACAGCCTGGAAGAAGCGGAGGCGGCGCTGGCGGCGGGAGCGGACGTCATTCTTCTCGACAACCTGCCGACGCACGCGGTGCGGGAGGCGGTCGGGCGCATCGGCAGCCGCGCGCGGACCGAGGCCTCGGGCGGGGTGACGCTCGAGCGGGCCGCCGAATTGGCGGCGACGGGCGTGACGTACGTCTCGGTCGGCGCGCTGACGCACTCGGCGCCGGCGGTCGACTGCAGCTTCGACCTGCACCCGCTGCCGGACGCCAGGTTGACAGGGCAGGAACCTCGCAATTGAGGAACGGGGACGACGAGCACCGACGCAGTCGTTCCCCAAGCCGCACACGGTGCGGCTCGGCAAGCGCGGCGCGGGGCAGAGCTTGCCGGGGGTTTGGGGCGTAGCCCCTAGATGATGAAGGAGCAGCTGCCGCCCGATATCGCGCGTGCGCTCGGCGCCGCGGCCGGGCGCCTGGGCGCATGGTCCGAGCAGGTGGTCTATCGATCCGTCGTGCCGTCGACGAACGACGTCGCGCGGCAGCTCGCAGTGGCCGGCGCGGCCCACGGCACGACGGTGCTGGCCGGCGCGCAGACCGCGGGGCGCGGCCGGCAGGGACGCCGCTGGTTCTCGGCGCCGGGCGCCGGGTTGTACTGCTCGGTGGTTGTGCGGGATATCGAAACCGCGGTGGTGACGCTGGCGGCCGGCGTGGCGGCGGCGGAGGCGGTGCACGCCGCGACCGGACTGCCGGTAGAGCTCAAGTGGCCGAATGACGTTATGCTTCCGGCCCGGCCCAATCGGGGTGCGGCAAAGGTCGGCGGCATTCTCACGGAGGCGGCGCGCCGCGGCGGCGCGGCGGAAGCGGTTATCGTTGGCGTAGGGATCAACGTGACGGACGTGGCGTTTCCTCCCGAGATCGCCGGGCGCGCCGGGTCACTGGGCGCCGCATTGGGCGCGCCGGCCGATCGCGGTGTCGTGCTCGTCGAGCTGTTGGCCGCACTGGCGTATTGGCTGCGGATGCTGGCGGCCGGGGACGTGGCGTGCGTGCTGGACCGCTGGCGCGCGCTGGCGCCGAGCTGTACCGGTGCGGAGGTGGAGTGGCGCGTCGGCGACGCGCCTCGGCGCGGCGTGACGGCGGGGATCGATCGCGACGGCGCATTGCTGGTCTGCAGCGGGGAGCGCGTGGAGCGACTTGTCGCCGGGGAGGTGACCTGGGTCGCCGCTCCCTTCGGCGCCCCGCAGGGTCTTGCCACAGGCTGCTAGGATGCTGCTGGCTATCGACATCGGAAATACCAACATCGTTTTCGGGATTTTCGCCGGCCGGAAGCTCGCGGTGAGCCTGCGCCTGGCGACCTGGCCCGACCGGACGGCCGACGAGCTGTGGGTGGTCGTCAGCCAGTTGCTCGCGGGCAAGCGTGTGGCGATCGACGCCATCGACGGCGTGGTTCTGTCGTCGGTGGTGCCGGCGCTGACGAAGACCGTTGCCGAGATGGTGGAGCGCGGTCTCGGTCGCCGGCTGCTGCGGGTCGACACGAGCAACGCCGGGCTCGCGGTGCGCTACGACAATCCTGACGAGGTGGGCGCCGACCGTCTCGTCAACGGCGTCGCGGCATGCGAGCTGTACGGGACCGAATCGCGCCCCGTGATCGTGGTCGATTTCGGCACCGCCACGACGTTCGACGCGGTGTCGATGCGTCAGGGATACCTGGGCGGCGTGATTTGTCCCGGCGTCGACATCTCCGCGGACGCCCTGTTTCAGCGCGCGGCGCGTCTGCCGCGGGTCGAAGTGAGCCGGCCGGCGGGCCTGATCGGCCGCACGACGGTGGCGTCGATGCAGTCGGGCCTGTTCTTCGGCCACGTCGCCATGGTCCAGGGGATTGTCGAGCGGCTCCGGGAGGCCCTGCGGGACGAGGGCGACGCGGTTTGCGTCGCGACCGGCGGACTCGCCGCCGCCATCGCCGCGGAAACCCCTATCATCGACCATGTGGACCAGGACCTCACGCTGACCGGCTTGCGGCTGGTCTGGGAACGCAATCAGTCGCGCCGGCCGGACGCGCCGGGCGAGGCCGAGGCGGCGGGGGGGCACAGCCGATGACTGCCGGCGTCTACTGCCGGGATATCGAGTCGTACCTGTGCCGGCGGAACGGGGGGCACCTGATCCGGATCGTGGGACCGGCATTCGATCTCGTCTGCGGCTGGGAGGCCCAGCGCATCCCGTTGAGCGTCGTGTACCGGGCGATCGACCAGAAGGTGGAGCGCCGCGCCGCGGCGCGGGCGTGGCAGCGGCCGGTACGAATCGAGTTCTGCAAGCAGGACGTTCAGGAGCTGTTCGACGCATGGCGCCGCGCCGTGGGGGTGAGCGGCGCGGATCGGGAAGACGCCGCCGCGGCGCCGCGTCCCGGGCGCGGACCGTCTTTGCCCGCGCACCTGGAGCGGGTCATCCTGGCGCTCACCGCGTTGCGGGCGCACCTCGCGCATCCGGCGGCGTTGCGGAACCTGGCGGAGCGGCTTGCCGCCGAGCTCGACTCCGCGCGGGCGGCCGCCAGAACGGCCCGGGGCGCACAGCGCGCACGGCTGCTGGCGAGATTGAGCGCGGCCGACAGCGAGCTTCTGGCGGCGGCGCGCGCCGCCACCGAGGCGCCGCTTCGGGATCGCCTGCGCCGGGAGGCCGAGTTGGAGCTGGCGGGCTTCCGGGAGCGCATGCCGCCCGCCGCGTTCAACAAGGCGGTGGAGGCCGGCGCCGACCGCCTGCTGCGCGAGCAGCTGGAGCTGCCCCGCATCGCGTTCGACTAGCCCGCATTTCCAGGTGGGCCGCACGCCTACATTCGGGGCGGCACCTCGCAGCCCATTAGCTCCAGCGCTCGGATCAGCTGCCGCCGTGCGTACACGACGGCCGCCGCACGCCACAGCCGGACGCTGCGCCGCTCCTCGGCAATCACGGGATAGCGGTGGTAGAACGCATTGAATGCCTGCGCCAGGCCGAAGGCGTACTTGGCCAGTACGGACAGCTCCAGCGTGCGCACGGCCTGCTCGACGATCTCGTCGAGACGCGACGCGTCGAGCACGAGCGCCCAGAGGTCCGTGTTGTCCGCGTCGTCGAGCGTTGCGGCCGGCAGATCGTCGAGAGCGGCCGCGATCGTCCCTTCGTCGGTGCCATCCTGCGCCTGTAGCTTGCCCAGGATGTTTCCGGCGCGCACCGCCGCGTACTGCAGATACGGGCCGCTCTCGCCCTCGAAGCTGAGCGCCTCGTCGATGTCGAACGCGATCACCTTCGTGCGCGAGTACTTGATCATGAAGTAGCGCACCGCCGCCGTTGCGATCATGGCCGCGGTGCGGTCCGCGGCAGCGGCCGGCAGCTCCGCGTTGCGCGCAACAACCTCGACGCGCGCTGCCGCGACCACGCGGTCCAGCAGGTCATCCGCCTTGACGCCGAGCCCCCGGCGACCCGAAACCTCGACGAACGGGCGTCCGCTCTCCGCGCTGGTGTCGTAACCGAGCGTGCGCGCCGTGGCGTGCGACAGCGCGACCATTTCATACGAGAAATGAAACGACCGATCCGCCTCGGTCGGATGCCCGATCGCCGCCAGTGACTGTTTCAGCAGTTGCTGCAGATAGGACTGGCGCGTGTCGATCACGTTGTACACGGCGCCGGCATGTCCGAAGCGGGGCGTCGCAGGGTGCTCCACGGGCGCATCCGATGCGTCCTGGCGGGTCGTCCACAGCCGCCGCCCGGAGCGCTGATCGCCGTGCGGCCGGTAGCGGAAGTCCTTGCCCAGCAGGCCGAATTTCCAGAGCTGGTAGGCGATGTCCTTGCCGACGTAGGTCACCGTCCCGTCGGACCTGACGATAACCTTCGACCGCGTCTCTCCGTCTTCGTCGGCGCCGGCGTCCTCGCCGGGGTCGATCGGCATCACCCAGCAGCCGGCCTGCTTGCCGGTCGTTTGGAACGAGACGGCGCCGGCGGTCTTGAGCACGTCGAACGCCGTGGCCCAGAAATCGAGCTGCAGTATGTCGCCTTCCCAGCTGAGCAGGTCATACTCGACGTTCATGCGATCCATCGTCGCCAGATGCAACCGGACGATGCGGTCGGCTACGAAACGGGCGATCCCGGCGTTGGCGTTGCCGCCGTGCTCGAGGTCTCGGAGCATGCGGGCTCGCATGTCCAGCCGGCTGCCGTCGGACTCGTACCATGCGGTCACGCGGGCGTACAGATCCCAGCAGTAGTAGTCGAAGCGCGGGCCGGCGGCGAGTTGGCGGATCTCATCGAGCGTGCGGTTCTCGAGCTGCTGGAAACCGACGATGATGTCGGCGACCTGCACGCCGGTGTCGTCAATGTAGTTCTGGGTTTCGACCGGGGAGCCCTGAAAGCGCAGCAGGCGGACCAGCGTATCGCCGAGCGCGGCGTTGCGCAGGTGTCCGATGTGCGCCGCCTTGTTCGGGTTGATGGCGGTGTGCTCGACGATGGTCTTGGCGCCGGTGCCGGCGCCCGGCGGCCGGCGCGCATCGCCGAGCGCCCGGCGCACATGTGCCGCGCGGTCGAGGTAGACGTTCACGTAGCCGCCGGGCGTGGCCTCGGCGCGCGCCACGCCGTCGAGCGGACCGAGAGCCTCGACCAGTTCGCGCGCAATCAGCCGCGGCGCCTTGCGCAGGACGCGCGCCAGCTCGAACGCCACGGTGACGGCCAGATCGCCGAGCGTCCGATTGGGTGGATACTGGATGGCGATGGCGGGCAGCGTCGAGGGATCCAGGCCGTACAGCTCGACCAGCCTCTGCCGGATCCGCAACCGAAGCGACTCGTGCAGCTGCAGCATCATGATGGCCGGCGGGCCGCCAGTTGCAGGCCTCGCGCGTAATCCTCCGGCGTGTTGATGTTGAAGAACAGCGTCCCATCCGGATCGAACGGCCGCAGCTCGTCCGGACCGATCTCTCGCACCCGCAACTGCGTCAGCAGATCGCCGACCTTGAGTGCGCCGCGCTCCAGGCGCTGCCGGATGACGTCGACGCAAGCCTCGCCGTACGACGCGCACAACGGGTGGTAGCCGTCCGCCGTGCGGGCCACCGCCACGTCGGCGTCGCGGCCCACCCGCTCCAGGTGCCGCAGGAAGGCGGGCGTCAGAAACGGCATGTCCCCCGCGACGACCAGGGTGCGCGCCGACGCGTGGACCAGCGCCGTGTAGATGCCGCCCAGCGGGCCCGCACCGGGGACCAGATCCTCCCAGATCGGAATGCCGAGGCCACCGTAGCGTTCGAGGTCGCCGGTCACGACGGCGACGCGATCGGCCACCGTGCCCAGCACTGCGACTTGGCGGTCGATGATGCGTTGATCGCCAAGAGGGAGGAGCGCCTTGGGCCGCCCGCCGAAGCGGCGTGCCCGACCGCCAGCAAGAATCGCCGCCGTGCACATCCGAGCCGCTAACAGTATCAGATTCGCCTGGTGCGCAGAAGCGGCGCCGACGCGTTGACACCCCGATGGCGCTTCGCTACCGTTGAGGTGGGCGGATTCCCCACAGCAATGCTCATGTTTACCGCGCGACGTCGTGCCCGGTTCGCCGCCGTCTGGCTGACGTTGGCGGCCGCCGGTCCGCTGGTGGCCGCCGGCCAGGGCGCCGGCGCCGGCGCCGCGGCGGGTCGGCCGGTCGTGGTTGCGGCCGAGATCGACGCGCTGATTCATCCGGTGTCGGCCGAGTTCATCGCCCAGACCATTCGCCGCGCGGACGACGAGGATGCCGAGCTGGTCGTGCTGGTGCTGCGCACGCCGGGCGGGCTCGTCGACTCGACCCGTGACATCAACACGAGCATTATCGAAGCGCAGACGCCGGTCGTTGTCTACGTCGGTCCGAGCGGTACGCGCGCCGCGTCGGCCGGCTTCCTGATCACGATTGCCGCCGACGTCGCCGCCATGGCGCCGGGGACGCACATCGGCGCCGCGCACCCAGTCTCGGGCACCGGTCAGTCGATGGATGAGACGGCCGCGGAGAAGGCGGCGTCCGATGTCGCGGCGTACGCCCGCTCGCTCGCGAGTCAGCGCGAGCGCAACGTCGAGCTGGCCGAGAAGGCGGTCACCGACAGCCAGTCTTTCACCGAGCGCGAGGCTCTGGAGGCGGATCCGCCGCTCATCGATCTGGTGGCGGCAGACCTCGACGCGCTGATCGAACAACTCGACGGGCGGCAGGTCAGGCGCTGGGACGGCACGATGGTGACGCTGCGCACCGCGGGCGCCGACATCGAACGCGTCGAGATGAACTGGCGGCAGCGGCTGCTCAGCGCGGTGGCGCATCCGCAAGTGGCGGTGCTGCTGTTCAGCCTGGGCACGCTCGGCCTGACGATCGAGCTATGGAACCCGGGCGCCATCCTGCCGGGCATCGTCGGCGGCCTGTGCCTGCTGCTGGCGTTCTTCGCGTTCCAGATCCTGCCGATCAACTACGTGGGGCTGCTGCTTATCCTGTTCGGGCTGGCGCTGCTCGTGGCGGAGATGCTGACCGCCACTTATGGCCTGCTGGCGACCGGCGGCATCATCTCCATGGTGCTGGGAGGCTTGATGGTGGTCGATTCCCCCGCCCCGGAGATGCAGTTGGGATGGCCGTTCATTCTTCCCACCATGCTGGCGCTCGGGCTGATCGTCATGTTGCTGACGAGGCTCGGCGTGCGGTCGCAGCTCGCCAGGCCGGTTACCGGCCGCAGCGGCATGATCGAGCAGCCGGGCCGGACCACGGAGCCAATTCCGGCCGGGGGGGCGGGAACCGTGCTGACGCACGGAGAGCTCTGGTCGGCCACGTCGGATGAAGAGATCGGCGCTGACGAGCCGGTGCGTGTCGTTGCGGTCGACGGGATGCAGCTCATCGTGAGGCGGCGTCCGGAACCGCCCCCTGGAGGATCAAATACATGAATGCAAGTCCGCTTCTGATGTTCGGCGTGATCGTGCTGCTGTACCTTGCCAGCTCCATCAAGATCCTCAACGAGTACGAGCGCGGCGTCATCTTCCGTCTCGGCAAGTTGTATCCGAATCCGAAGGGCCCGGGCGTCATTCTGGTGTTCGCGCCGATCGACCGGATCGTGCGGGTGAGCCTGCGCACCATCGTCATGGACGTGCCGCCTCAGGACGTCATCACGAAGGACAACGTGTCGGTCAAGGTCAACGCGGTCGTCTACTTCCGGGTCATGGACCCGCAGCGGGCCATCGTGGAGGTCGAGAATTTCCACTACGCCACGTCGCAGCTGGCCCAGACGACGCTGCGCAGCGTGTTGGGGCAGGTCGAGCTGGACGGCCTGTTGTCGGAGCGCGAATCGTTGAACAAGGAGTTGCAGCAGATCCTCGATACGCAGACCGATCCGTGGGGCGTGAAGGTCTCGGCGGTGGAGGTCAAGCACGTCGATCTGCCGCCCGACATGCAGCGTGCGATGGCGCGCCAGGCGGAGGCGGAGCGGGAGAAGCGTGCTAAGATCATCCACGCCGACGGCGAGTTCATGGCGTCGCAGAAGCTCGCGGAAGCTGCCCATGTAATCGCGCAGGAACCGCTGGCGATGACGCTCCGATACCTGCAGACGGCCACCGAGATCGCGGGCGACAAGAACTCGACGCTCGTATTTCCGCTGCCCGTCGATCTGATCAGTACGCTGCTGCCGAAGCAGGATAAATCCTCCTGAACCGGCGGATTCCGTAGAGGCCGAACGCTCAGGGCGCGATGGCGTCACCAGCTCCGACCAAGAGGTTATTCAGCGCAAAGCAGTTCGTCTTTGCCTGCATACTGGCCACCGTCGTATCGGTCGTGGCGTTCGCGGTCGGTGTGGTCGTCGGACGCGATTCTCCGTACCGCTCGCAGGGCCCTGCGAGCGACCCCGCTGAGGCGTCGCCCGACGCGTCACTGGCCTCGCCGCGGCTCGTGATAGTCGGCGAGCCGGAAGGGGAGCCGACCGCCGACGCGCTGGATGAAGTGACCTACCCCGATCGGCTCGGCGCCGACGGGCCGCATGACGAGACGCTCCGCGGCCTGCCCTTGTACACCGCGGGCGTAGCGTCCCGCTCGCCGACGCCGACGC
>JAGWAI010000016.1:7233-15007 GCA_021296485.1 Acidobacteriota bacterium | reverse complement strand
CGCTCCCCGCGGAGTTGGCGGGTCCGGTCGCCGGCACGAGCGTTGCCGATCCCGCCGCCGATTCCGTTGACGCCGCCGCTGCGAATCCCGCCGCCGCGCCGGCCACGGCGGCGCCCGTGCCGCCGCCGCAGAGCGACCCTTATACGGTGCAGGTGGCCGCCCTGCGCGCCGCCGACGCGGCGCAGGCATTCGCCGGCCGGCTGATCGCGAAGGGTTTTCCCGCCTACGTCGTGGAACCTGCGGCCGAGGGTCCGGTCGCCTTGTACCGCGTGCGGGTCGGCCGCTACGCCGATCACGGCGAAGCGGAGCGGATTCTGCAGCGGCTGCAGCAGGAAGAGCAGCTGACGCCCTGGATCACTCGCTAGCAGCCCGTGGCAAAAGCCCCGCTGCATTCGACCGGCCATGCATCCCGCCTGAGCTGCGTTGTTCCTCACTCACATATGGTCAAATATGCTCGCTCGTCCCGCCTTGTCAGCCAGGCGCCTGACCGGTCTCGATGCTACGCGGGGTTTCACCACGGGCTGCTAGGCCAACCCACGTGATGCTCGCCGGTAGCCGGTTGCTCGAACTGGCGCTCTCCGCAACGTCCGGCGTGCTGCTGGCGCTCAGTTTTCCGCGCGTCGGCCATCCTGCTTTCGCGTGGGTCGCGCTGGTGCCGCTGCTGCTGGCCGTGGTGCGCGCCCGCTCGGTCGCGAAGGGGTTCGCGTACGGCCTCGTCGCGGGCGGCGTGTACTTCGCCGGCACGATCTACTGGATTCCGCATGTCATGGACGAGTACGGCGGTATGCCGGGGGCGCTGGCCTGGGCCGTCCACCTGCTGCTGGTGGCCGTGCTGGCGCTCTTCGTGGCGGCGTTCGGCGCGGGGTTGGCAATTGTCGCCCGGCGGCACGGACCGGCCGCGCTGCACGTCGCCCCGGCCCTGTGGGTCACGGTCGAACTGGGCCGCATTCATCTATTCACGGGCTTTCCGTGGGTGCTCCTCGGCTACAGCCAGACGCCGGTCCTGCCGGTCGCGCAGCTGGCGAGCCTGGCCGGCGTGCTCGGCCTGTCGGCGCTCGTGGCGCTGGTCAATGCGACCCTGGCGTACGCGGTCGTGGTAGGCGGCGTTCGGCGCACGCGCATGGTCGCGGCCACGGCGGCCGTGGTGCTCATGGCGCTCGGGTTCGGCGCCTGGCGGCTGCAGGACGATGCGCTACGGTCAGCGGGTGCGCCGTTGCGGGTGGCGGCGGTGCAGGGCAACATCGCGCAGCATGACAAGTGGAATCCGGTGCTGCGCGACGAAATAGTCGATGGGTACCTCGATCTGACGCGGGAGGCCGCGGCGGCCGGGGCGCGCCTGGTGGTCTGGCCGGAGGCGGCGACGCCGTTCGCGTTCCAGAACGAACCGCTGAGCGCAGATGAAGTCCGGCAGGTCGCCCGCGCCACCGGGACGCACCTGCTGATCGGCACCACCGACGTGCGCTACGACGGAGCGCCGCGCTACTTCAACGCCGCGGTTATGGTGGATGCGGCGGGAAATACGGCCGGCATCTACCACAAGCAGCACCTGGTGCCGTTCGGCGAGTACGTGCCGCTGCGCCGCCTGCTGTTCTTCGTCTCGCCCCTTGTGGAATCCATCGGCGATTTCTCGCCCGGACCCGGTCCGCGGACGTTGAACATGGACGGCGCAGCGGTCGGAACGGCCATCTGCTACGAGATCATCTATCCTGATCTGGTGCGCGGCTTCGTGACGCGCGGTAGCCGGTTACTGGCGACCGTCACGAACGACGCGTGGTATGGGCGAACGGCGGCGCCGTATCAACATTTCCAGCAGGCGTCCATGCGCGCCATCGAGCTCGGGCGCTACCTCGTGCGGGCGGCGAACACCGGAATAAGTGGAGTAGTCGATCCATACGGGCGGGTGGTGGCCAGCACGCCGATATTCGAGCGGCGCATGTTGGTTTCCGACGTGCGATTACTCGACGGGCGCACCCTCTACAGCCGGACGGGCGACGTCCTGGCGTACGCCTGCGCCGCGCTGGCGGCGCTCGTCCTCATGATCAGCATCAGGCGCCGCGTTTGACCGGCGGAACAGGAGAACAGCATGGACATCGCACTCGAAGACCAGGTTCGGCGGTATCAGGATCTCATCAAGCGGGCGGCCGATTTGCGGAGTTATCTTTGACGCGGCCAGCCCGGCCGATGAAATCGCGCGGTTGGAGAAGGCCGCGGCCGAACCTGACTTCTGGAACGATGCCGAGCAAGCGCAGAGCGTGCTCCGCCGCCGCCGGCGGCTCGAGGAGGATCGCGAGCTTTCTCAATCGCTGCAGCGGCGCAGCGACGACCTGGACATCCTGGTGGAATGGGCCGGCCAGGGCGAGCCGGTCCTCGACGATCTGACACACGGACTCGACGATCTGACCGTCGAGATCGAGGCGGCCGAGGTCAAGAAGATGCTCGGCGGCCCACATGACCATTCCAACGCCATCCTTTCCGTGCATCCCGGCGCCGGGGGCACCGAATCGCAGGACTGGGCCGAGATGCTGCTGCGCATTTACCTGCGGTGGACGGAGCGCCGCGGGTTCGCGCGCGAGGTTATCGACTACCAGCCGGGAGACGAGGCGGGCATCAAGAGCGCCACCATCACCGTGTCGGGCGACTACGCCTACGGTTTGCTCCTGGCGGAGGCGGGAGTGCACCGGCTGGTGCGGATCTCTCCGTTCGACCAGGCCTCGCGCCGCCACACCTCGTTTGCGTCGGTCTTCGTATGGCCCGATCTGCCGGACGAGGTGGAAGTGGAGATCGACGATAAGGACCTGCGGATAGATACCTACCGGTCGAGCGGCGCCGGCGGGCAGCACGTGAACGTCACCGACTCGGCGGTGCGCATCACGCACCTGGCGACCGGCATCGTCGTGTCGTGCCAGAACGAGCGCTCGCAGCACCGCAACCGCGACGCGGCCATGAAGGTGCTGCGCGCACGGCTGTACGACCGCAAGCTGCAGGAGCAACAGGAGCAGCTCGAGAAGATCGGCGGCGAAAAGAAGGACATCGCCTTCGGCAGCCAGATTCGCAGTTATGTACTTCATCCGTACCAGATGGTGAAGGACCACCGGACGAAGGCCGAGGTCGGCAATGTCGAGCGGGTGCTCGACGGCGACATCGATGCCTTCATCAAGGACTACCTGATGCAGAAGGCAGCGGCCGCCGGCGGTGTTGCGGAAGCCTGATTGTTGCGTCTGGTGCTATGCTCTCCACGTAAAGCCCGAGGAGGATTTCACGATGACCTGGACCCGTATTGCCTTCGCGCTAGCGCTGGCGGCGGCGCTTGCCGTCACGCCGGCGCTGGCCCGCGCGGCCGAATTCCACCACGTGCACGTTACGTCTTCGAGCCCCGCCAAGGGGGTCGAGTGGTACTCCGAGCACCTGGACTGCGAGCCGCTGGCCGACCGTGACGACGCCGCCAACTGCGACGGGGTCGAACTTGTGTTCGTGCCCCAGCCGACCGCCGGGGGCAGTCAGGGCACGGGCGTCAACCACATCGGGTTCTCGGTTCCCGACCTCGATGCGAAGATGGCGGAATTCGAAGCCGTCGGTGTGGGCGGCGCCGGAGTCCGGCTGCAGCGCAACGACGACGGATCGATAATCCGCGACATCCCCGGACTGTTCAAGATCGCCTTCATCTTCGATCCGTGGGGCACGCGGATCGAGCTGGTCGAGGACGAGGAATACCTCGGCTTCCACCACGTGCATCTGAGCGCGACGGATCCCGGGGAGACGCTGGCGTTCTACCGCGACGTGATGGGCGGCGAGCCGGCCACGTTGCGCGGCATGCTCGAGGGGCTGTTGTTCGATGACGTCTGGATGCTGGCGTCGCAGCACCCGGAGGGGACGACGCCGGCCGCGACGCAGGGCCGGGCGGTCGACCACATTGCGTTCATGATGGACGACCTGGACGCCGAGGCGGCGGCGCTGCGTCAGGCGGGTGTGCGGTTCCAGGAAGAGCCGGTCGTGCCGCAGAATGCGCGCACGCAGGCCCGGCGGGCGTTCATTCACGGGCCCGACAACGTTCGCATTGCGGTCGTCGAGGCGGGCTTCGCCGGCGTCATGGCCGACCTGACGCCGATCGCGGAAACGGATCATGGGCCATATGACGTCCCGCGCACCACGTGGGGCGAGCCGGATATCCAGGGCGTCTGGACGAGCAACGCGTCGCACGGCATTCCGCTGGAGCGCCCCGAGGGCGTGGCAGCGGAGGAGTTGACGCCCGAGGAAGCCGTGGCGCGCCGCGAAGGCGGCACGCTCGGCGGTATCTGGGGCTACGACCGCGAGTGGCGGGACACGGCGCTCGGTTTCGGCGCTGCCACGGTGTCGACGCAGGTCCAGATGGTCGTCGATCCGCCGGACGGCCGCATTCCGCCGCTGACGCCGGAAGGGGCGGTGCTGGCCCGGCAGGTGATGACCGCGCAGCGCGCCTACGCCACCCAGCCGTCGGGCGGGCCCGAGGACCTCAACCCCTACGTGCGCTGCATCACCCGTGGGCTGCCGGGGATGATGTTCCCGATCGGCTACAACAACGGCATGCAGATCGTGCAGGGTCCGGGCTACGTGGCGATCACGAAGGAGATGATCCACGAGACGCGGATCATCCCGACCGAGCCGCGGCCCGCGGCCGGGGATGATCTCGAATTGTGGCTCGGCGTCCCGCAGGGGCGCTGGGAAGGCGACACGCTGATCGTCACGACGACCAACTTCAACGGTCGGTCGTCCTATCGCGGCTCATCGGCGGATATGGTCCTGACGGAGCGCTACGAGCGCGTCGGGCCGACCGCGATGATGTATTCGTTCACCATCGACGATCCGCAGATCTGGACCCGGCCGTGGAGCGCGCAGTTCCGCTTCGACAAGGATGACGAGCAGTATGAGCTGGTCGAATACGCCTGCCACGAAGGGAACTACGGCATGACGAACATCCTTAGCGGCTCGCGCGTCCGCGAGGCGGACGGCAGCCGCTAGCGGAATGCCGTGCCGGGGGTGGTCCCGGCGATGAAGGCTTCCTGTATCGCGCCCCGGGCCCACGGCTCGGTGGCGCGTCCGGTCTGCGGGTCGACCGAGGCGAAGACGATATTCGAGGGCGGGACGAACCCTTCGGGCGCCGCCTGCCCGCGCCGCTGGTCGATATGCGCCTGCATGAAGTCGCGCCAGATCGGCAGCGCGACGCGGGCGCCCTCCTCGCTGTCCCCGAGCGTGCGCTTCTCGTCGTATCCAACCCACACGCCGACGGTGATTTCCGGGTCGAAACCGACGAACCAGGCGTCGGTGTACTCGTCCATGGTGCCGGTCTTGCCGCCCACCGGCCAAGCGAGGCGACGCGCGCCCCTGCCCGTCCCGCGCTCGACGACGCCGCGCATCAGGGAGACCATGATGTAGGCGGTATCGGCGCGGATGGCGTCGCGCGGGACAGGACGAAATTCTTCCAATACTGCGCCCTCTCGGTCGACGATCCGCTCAATCTGGTACGGCACCATCCGCACGCCGCCGTTCGGGAAGGCGGAATACGCGCTCGTCACCTCCTGCAGCGTGGCTTCGGCCGAGCCGAGGGCGACCGACAGGTACGGTGGGATCGGCGACGTGAAACCGAGCCGCCGGGCAAAGTCGACGACCACCTCGGGTCCCACGGCGTTCATCAGCCACACGGCGGGTACGTTGCGTGACTTCTCCAGCGCGTATCGCAGAGTGATCGGCCCTTCATACTTTTGGTCGTAGTTGGTCGGTTCGTACGGTTTCTGGTTGGGACCGACCTCATAACTGACCGGCGCGTCCTGGATAATCGACGTGGTCGTGTACCCCTGGTCTATGGCGGCCGCGAACAGCACCCCCTTGAACAGCGAGCCGAGCTGACGGTAGGCCTGCGTCGCGCGGTTGAACTTGCTGCGGTCGAAGCTGTAGCCGCCGACCATGGCGAGCACCTGGCCGCTACGGTTGTCGATGGCGATGAGCGAGGCCTCGGCTTCCGGATCCTGATCCAGAGTAGCGCTGGCGGCGCCGTTATCAAGTTGCGTGATGCGGACCTTGATCAGGTCGCCCATCCTGACCAGCGCCGACGGCGACCGGCGCGTCCACGCGTATCCGTCCGGGCCGATGCGCGCGTCGTGCGAGCCGAAGCGGACGCCGATGGCGTCGCCGTCAACCGCCGTCACGACAGCCGGCACGACGTCGCCGGCGTTCATGGTCAGCCGCCAGCGGTCGTGCTCGAAGTCGTCGAGGGCAGTTCCTTCGACGAGAAGGTTGCGCGCCACCGGCCGGAAGCCGTGCCGCTTGTCGTACCGCCGGAGACCCTCCTCGACCGCCCGGTTCGCCGCCCGTTGCAGGCTGGCGTCCAGCGTCGTGTTGACGACCAGGCCGTCTTCGTACAGCCGCTGCGCCCCGTACTCTGCCTCCAGGTGCTGCCGCACCTCCTCGATGAAATACGGCGCGATGGAGTTGGCCCGCTGGACGCGCGGCGCCAACTGGACCGGCCGCTGACTCGCCGCGTCGGCTTCCTCGCGCGTTATGTAACCCTCGTCGGCCATGCGATCGAGCGCATAGTTGCGACGTGCGCGCGCTCTCTCGGGGTTCACGAGCGGACTGAGCCGCGACGGCGACTGCAGGATGCCGGCGATGAGGGCTGCTTCGTCGAGCCCGATATCGCGCACGGACTTGCCGAAATAAAGTCGGGAGGCCGCCTCGACGCCGTGGGCGGCGTGGGTCGCTGTCCCGAGCCAGATCTGGTTGCAGTAGAGCGCGAAGATCTCCCGCTTCGTGTAGCGCTTCTCGATGTGGAGCGTGTAGTAGGCCTCGCGCAGCTTGCGCTGCCAGGTCTTTTGCAGGCCGAGTTGCTCGCCGCCCAGGGTGATGTTCCTGGCCAGCTGCATCGTCAGGGTGCTGGCGCCGGCGGCGGTCAAATCCCCGGTCAGGATGTTGTTGGCCAGCGTCACGGCCAGGCGTGGAACGTTGAACCCGACGTGATCGAAGAATTCGGCGTCCTCCGCCGCAATCACTGCCTGGCGCAGCACCTCGGGGATATCGTCGTACTCGACGATGACCCGGCGCTGGGTGGCGAACTCCCCGATTACCTCGCCGCTGCGATCGTGTACGCGCGTGATGGTTTCGGGGGCATAGTCATCCAGCTCGGTGATGATCGGCAGATCCGACGAGTAGGCAAAAATGACGCCGCTCGCGGCGCCCGCCAGCGCGCCGAGCGTCACGACGGCGATGATCAACGGGTGTCTGATCAGGTATCTGATTGGTCGGGTCATTTGTTACTTGGGGCTGCGCCCCAAACCCCCGGCGGCCGCTCGCGGGGCCCCATCGCCCCGCTCCGCTGCCGCCGTGCCGCGCTGTGCGCGGCTTGGGGACGGGCGTATCTGTGTAGTCGTCCCCGCTCTGATTCAACCGTTTGGGCGTTGCGCCAGGGCCCCATCGCCCCACTCCGCTGCCGCCGTGCCGCGCGGTGAGCCAAAGGCACTTGCCTAGTGTATCGCAACCTGGACGTGCAGGCATGATTGACATCAAGAAACTCAAATTTTATACTTTTTACTGCATTAGGTTGTGAATCAAGCCGAGCCGGCGCAGCCCCATCGGGGGTTGCTGAACGCGGGAGTTCTCGGCTCCTGCAAGTTGGTGGCATTCGGAGGGGGACGGCGCACATGGAGGCAGCCGTCCCCCGGCCGCGCACAGCGCGGCCCGGCGGCAGCGGAGCGGGGCGATGGGGCCCCGCGAGCGGCCGCCGGGGGTTTGGGGCGCAGCCCCAAGT
>JAGWAI010000016.1:0-6974 GCA_021296485.1 Acidobacteriota bacterium | reverse complement strand
GGCGGCCGGGGGTTTGGGGCGCAGCCCCATCCAGAAAAGGAAACATGTGGCAATGAGCAAGATCATCGGTATCGACCTGGGTACGACGAATTCAGTGGTGGCGGTCATGGAGGGCAGCGAGCCGACCGTCGTCACCAATCCGGAAGGCAGCCGCCTGACGCCCTCCGTCGTGGCCTTCACCAAGGGTGACGAACGGCTGGTCGGGCAGGTCGCTCGCCGCCAGGCGGTGACCAATCCCGAGAACACGGTCTTTTCCATCAAGCGGTTCATGGGTCGCCGCTATGAGGAAGTCAACGAAGAAATGAAGATGGTGCCGTATGTCGTCGGCCGGGCCGCCAATGGCGCGGCGCAGGTCGAAGCGCTCGGCACCGATTACTCGCCCCCGCAGGTTTCCGCCATGGTGCTCCAGAAGTTGAAGCAGGCGGCGGAGGAATACCTCGGACAGCCGGTCGCAAAGGCGGTCATCACCGTGCCGGCGTACTTCAACGACGCGCAGCGGCAGGCGACCAAGGATGCCGGGCAGATCGCCGGGCTCGAGGTCATGCGCATCGTCAACGAACCGACGGCGGCCGCGCTGGCCTACGGGCTCGACAAGAAGCGGGACGAGACGATTGCCGTGTTCGACTTCGGCGGCGGCACGTTCGACATCTCGATTCTGGAAGTGGGCGAGGGCGTGGTCGAGGTGAAATCGACCAACGGCGACACGCACCTTGGCGGCGACAACCTGGACCAGCGCATCATCGATTGGATCGTGGGTGAGTTCAAGCGCGAGGAGGGGATCGATCTGAGCCAGGATCGGATGGCGCTCCAACGGCTCAAGGAGGCCGCCGAGAAGGCGAAGATGGAGCTGTCGACGGTTGTCGAGACCGAGATAAACCTGCCGTTCATCACGGCCGATCAGGCGGGCCCCAAGCACCTCCAGAGGAAGCTCAGCCGCGCGAAGTTCGAGCAGCTCGTCGACGATCTCCTGCAGCGCACCGTGCGTCCGGTGCAGCAGGCGCTGTCCGACGCCGGAATCGAGCCGGGGAAGATCGACGAGGTGGTGCTTGTCGGCGGTTCTACGCGCGTGCCGAGGGTGCAGCAGATCGTGCAGGAGCTGTTCGGCAAGGAGCCGCACAAGGGTGTCAATCCGGACGAGGTGGTGGCGATTGGCGCGGCCATCCAGGCCGGCGTGCTGGCCGGGGAAGTGAAGGACCTGCTGCTCCTGGACGTTACGCCGCTGTCGCTCGGCATCGAGACGCTGGGTGGCGTGATGACGACACTGCTCGCCCGCAACACCACCATCCCAACCAAGAAGAGCGAGGTGTTCTCTACGGCCGCCGACGGGCAGACCAGCGTCGAGGTTCACGTGCTGCAGGGCGAGCGTCCCATGGCGCGGGATAACCGCACGCTCGGCAAGTTCCATCTGGTAGGGATTCCGGCGGCGCCGCGCGGCATCCCGCAGATCGAGGTGACGTTCGACATCGACGCCAACGGCATCGTCAACGTTTCGGCCAAGGACCTCGGCACCGGCAAGGAGCAGAAGATCACGATCACGGCGTCGAGCGGCCTGAGCAAGGAAGACGTCGACCGGATGATGCGGGAGGCCGAGGCGAACGCCGAGCAGGACAAGCGCGCCAAGGAGAGCGTGGAGAAGCGCAACCTCGCCGACCAGGCGGTGTACGCCGCGGAGCGGCTGCTGCAGGATTCCGGGGACAAGCTGGGCGCGGAATCGAAGCAGGCGGTTCAGGGAGCGGTCGAGGAAGTCAAGTCGGCGCTCCAGGGCGAAGACGTCGCCGCCATCGACAGTGCGATCGAGCGGTTGAACACGGCGCAGCAGACGGCCGCGCAGGAGCTGTACAAGAATACGCAGGCGGCTGACGCGTCGCCGTCCGCCGATGCCGAGGCAGGCGGTCCCGAGCCCGATTCCGCCGCCGACAGCGGGGACGTGATCGACGCGGAGGTCGTGGAGGAAGACAAGAAGTAGGCGATGGACTTCTACGTCATCCTGGGGGTCGAGCGTGACGTGTCGCCGACCGATCTGGAGCGCGCGTATACGCGGCTGGCAAGGCGGTACCACCCGGACATAAATCCCGGTGACAGTGAAGCCGCCGCGTTTTTCCAGCGGGTGAACGAAGCGTATCAGACGCTGCGCAACCCGGACCGCAGGCGGGCGTACGACGTGGGCGGCGAACCGCGCGCCACGTTGCAGGGCACGTCGGTCGAGTTCCACGGCTTCGACTTCTCGACGCCCGTCTCCGGAGCGTCCGCTACCTTCGGCGAGCTGTTTTCCGAAGTGCTGCCGGATGCCTCCGCCGCCGCCGTCCCTGACGCCGGCGGCGACCTCCACGGCGAGATCACGCTCGGCTTCGAGGAGGCGCTGCGGGGCGCGGTGCGGCAGTTGACCATCACGCGGCTCGATGCATGCGCCGTCTGCGGCGGCAGCGGCGTGCGCCGCGCGGCGGAGCGCGGCTGCGGCGCCTGCCAGGGTAGCGGGACACGGCAGTGGCGGCGCGGCCACATGGTGTTTTCGAAGACCTGTGAATCCTGCGCCGGATCGGGACGGCAGCGGCAGCGGCCCTGCACCGCCTGCGGGGCGGCGGGCACGGCCGCCGTTACCGAAGGGATCACCGTACAGGTGCCGGCCGGCATCGCCGACGGCGCCCGCCTGCGCATTCCGGGAAAGGGCAATGCCGGACCCGGCGGCGGGGCGGTGGGCGATCTGTACATTACCGCCGCGGTCGAGCCGCATCGGCTGTTCGAGCGGGACGGCGACGACCTGATCCTGGAAGTTCCGCTCGGGGTGCACGAGGCCGCGCTCGGCGCGGATTTCCGGATCCCGACGACAGACGGCTTCACGACGCTGCGGGTGCCGGCCGGCACGCAGTCCGGCGAACGCTTGCGCCTGCCGGCGCTGGGCGCCCCGGCGCGCGGCGGCGCCCGGGGCGACCTGATCGTGGAAATACGCATAGTGGTGCCGCGGCTGACGGACGAACGATCCCGGGAGTTGTTGCGGGAGTTCGGGCGCATGAACCCGACCGATGAGCGCCGTGATCTGTTTGCCGGGTGACCATCATGGTGAGGAAGGAAAACCAATCGGGCCAGGCGCTCTTCATGATCAGCGCCGTCGCCCAGCGCTACGACATCCATCCCCAGACGTTGCGCCTGTACGAGCGCGAAGGGTTGCTCAAGCCGTCGCGGACGGAGGGCAACACGCGGCTGTACTCCCAGGCCGACCTCGAACGGCTCGAGACGATCCTCACGCTCACCCGCGACCTGGGCGTGAATCTCGCCGGCGTCGAGATCATTCTCAACATGCGGCAGAAGATGGATCGGATGCAGCGCGAGGTGAACGAATTCATGGCGTACGTCAAGCGGGAGATGACGCGCGGCGTCGGTGACTGGGAGGAGCGGCTGGGCACCGCTCTCGTCAAGGCGCCGCCGGCCACGCGCGTACGCGCCGTCCCGCCGTCCGCGATCCCCCAGGATCCGCCGCACGAATCGCCGCCGCCGTCCCGGCGCCCGCCGATCGACTGAGCGGGCCGCGATTGCCCGCCGGGTTATCCTGTTGTCGAGGCGGAGGCGTGGCGGCTGGCGCTGCGCCGCGGACGGACGGGGATGCGATGGAATGCACGGATTGCGGCGACACCGGCTGGCGGGCTCGCCGCGAAGAGGGCGTGCGGAGCGTCGAGCGTTGCGGCTGCTGGCGCCGGCGCATGGCGCAGACGCTGCTCGCAGAGGCCGGCATTCCGCCCCGTTACCAGAAGTGCAGCTTCTCGACGTTCATCACGTACCCGAACGAGAAGCTGCGCCGCGCCGTGCAGAAGGCGCAGGCGTTCGCCGAGGCGTTCCCGGTGGTCGAGAAGGGACTGTTGCTCATCGGCCGCCCCGGCATAGGCAAGACCCATCTGGCGGTGGCCGCGCTGCGCGAGGTGGTGCTCGGAAAGGGCGCGCGCGCGCTGTACTTCGACACGCGAACGCTGCTCAGCACCATCCGCAGCACGTTCAATCCGGTCACGCACACCTCCGAGGCCGACGTGCTCGACCGGGTGATGGGCGCGGAGCTGCTCGTGCTCGACGACCTGGGCGCCGAACGGACGACCGACTGGGTTGCGGACACCATGAATCTCATCGTCAATACGCGCTACAACGATCGCCGGCCGACCATCTTCACCTCCAACTACGAGGATGTGCCGGACGACAGCGACCTTGATTCGTTGCGCGTGCGCGTCGGGTTTCGCATGCACTCGCGCCTGAAGGAGATGTGCGAGTTCCTGCAATACGACGGGCCGGACTTTCGCGAGTTCACCTTCAAGCCGGGCGCCGACGACCTGATTAAGAGCTGGAAAAAACAGAAGCCTCGCGCGAAGCTCCCCCGGCGCACCACGGTCCGCGCGCGCGCGGAGTTGCGCGACGGCCGGCTCGAGCTGCCGTGGGAGGGCGGCAAGGCCGGCGGCGGCTGATGGCGCGGACCCCGCAACCCGACGATCCGCTTGGCCTGTACCTGCACATCCCGTTCTGCACATCGATCTGCAACTACTGCAACTTCAACCGCGGCCTGTTCGATGCGCCGCTCAAGGCGCGCTACGTGCACGCGCTGGCCGATGAGGTGTGCGCCGCGGGCGACGGCGCGCCGGTCGATACCGTCTATTTCGGCGGCGGAACGCCGTCCCTGCTGGAGCCGGAGGAGATTGCGGCCCTGATTGCCGCCTGCGGGGCGGGATTCGACCTCGCGCCCGATGCGGAGGTGACGCTGGAAGCGAATCCCGAGACCGTCCACGCGCAGGCGCTGCGAGGGTGGATGGACGCAGGCGTCAACCGTGTCAGTCTCGGCGTGCAATCGCTGCTCGACACCGAGTTGGCGCGGTTGGGGCGGCGGCATTCAGCGGCGCGGGCACGGGAGGCAATCGGTGTGGCGCTCTCAGCCGGCTGCGACGTCAGCGCGGACCTGATGCTCTGGCTGCCGGCCCAATCGCGCGAAGATTGCGCGGCGTCCGTTGCCGGGCTCCTCGATCTCCGCCCCACGCACGTGTCCTTCTACCTGCTCGAGCTGTATCCGAACGCGCCGCTGCGGGACGAAATGGCGCGCGCCGGCTGGTCGCGGGCGCCCGACGAGGATGCCGCGGCCATGTATCTGGACACTCTGGCGCGCACCGACGATGCGGGTTACGAGCAGTACGAGATTTCGAACGTCGCGCACCCCGGAAAGCGTTGCCGGCACAACCTGAAGTACTGGCAGGACGGCAACTGGCTCGGATTCGGCTGCGGAGCGCATTCGACGCGCGCGGGCCGCCGCTGGCGCAACGTGGCCGAGACCGGGCGTTATGTCGACATGGTCGAGCGCGGGCTGCCGCCGACGGCGGAGCGCCGGGAGCTGACCCCGGCCGAGCAACTCGGCGATGCGTTGTTCACCGGCCTGCGCGTGGTCGACGGGATAGACCTCGATCTTGTGCGGGAGCGCTACGGCGTGGATGTCATGGCGCGCTACGGCGAGTCGCTCGACCCGTTTCTCGATGCCGGGTGGCTGTTGCACGAGTCCGGCCGGATCAAACTGACGCGGCAGGGAATGCTGCTCGCCAATGAGGTGATGGGCACTTTCGTCTAGCGTGTCGGTACGCTAAAGTAACCGCTCGTACCTACAAGGAGGCTTCCACAGATGCGCTGGTTCGAAAACCTGATGTCGTCACGCCGGCAGGTATTCACAGGGTGCGCGCTCATTGCGGCGCTGCTCGTGGGGGTTGCGCTCGGCATGGCGCTGACCGCGCCCACCGCCGAAGCGCAGGCGACCCGGACGTTCAGCGGCGATGCCGCCCTCATGTTCCACTTCGTGAAGCCGTCCGAGTCGTCGGCGTTCGAAGGCGTGATGGAGAAGCTCGACACGGCGCTCGATTCCGGCCGCCAGTCGCAGGCGCGCGGGTGGAAGGTGTTCAGGGCCGATAACGACATCACGGGCGGCGGCAACGTGATGTACGTCTGGGCGATCGACCCGGTGGATAGCGGCGCCGACTACGCCGTCTCGACCATCCTCAACGAGGCGCTGCCCGAAGAAGTGCAGGCGCTATATGAGACGTACAACGGGTCGTACACCGACGCCCAGTTGAAGCAGCTCCTGCTAAATCTCCAGCTCGTTCGGGATTTCGGGCGCTAATTGGCGCGCGGCCGCCCGCCCGCGTCCCTCCTTCCGGAGCGCCCGGCGGCAGGTTGCGCCGTGTCGCGGGGTTGCGGATGATGCGGATCCTGGCGGTTGGCTGCAGCGGCATCCGAGGATTGCCGGCGGTATGCGCCGTGGCGGCCGCGATGGTCGCCGGCTCGGGATTCGGCGCGCCGCCGGCCCACGCCTTCCAATCTCCGCAACAGGCCGGCGACATCGATGCGACGCAGACGACCGACCCGGCGGACGGCGCGCAGGCGCCCGCCGAGACGGGCGCGGCGCAGGCGACCGACACGGAGCAGCAAGCCGCGGAGCCCGGGGCGGAGCAACCCATCGATGAATCGGCCGAGGAGCCGCCTGCCGGTACGTTTGGCGCCCCGGCCGGCCTGATTCTCAGCTATATCAAGAGCGACAGCGGCGCCGACTTCGAGCGCGTGATGAGCCGGCTCGGCGAGGCGCTTGCAAGCAGCGAGGACGAGCAGCACCGCGAGCTGGCGTCCGGCTGGCGTATCTTCAGGGCGCGTGAGCCGGGCCCCGACGGCGAGGTCCTGTACGTCTGGTTGATAGATCCGGTGCTGGCCGGCGCGGACTACGCCGTGCCGGAACTGCTCGGCGCGGCGCTTCCCGACGAGTCGCAGGCTCTGTTCGATGCCTTCAGCGAGGCATTCGGATCGGGTCAGGCGCTGATCAACCTGGAACCCGTCAATATCGGGCCCGCCCCGCCCGAGTGAATTCCGGTCGCGGTCAGAACGACAAGTTGGCGCCCATGTAGAACCGCTGCACGGTCTCGTGGAGGGCGCCGCCGCGCAGCGAGAACAGGCGATAGTCGACGCGCAGGCCGATG
>JAGWAI010000015.1:21732-29070 GCA_021296485.1 Acidobacteriota bacterium | reverse complement strand
GCGGTAGCTGACGTCGTCGTCGAAGCCGGCGGTCGCGGTCCTGGCCCAGTAGGTGTTGATGTTCAGGTCGTCGAAGAAGCCGAACGCGCCGTCGACGCCGTAGGTCTCGTTCGATCCGGGAGCGCGGTTCGAGATGGAGCGCCGTACGTAAAGGGCGCCGAAGCTGCTGCGCCGCAACAGGTCGCGCTTCACGCGAAGGACGGAGAAGTTCGTCGGCAGCGCCTGGGCCGTCGGTTCCTCTCCGGTCTGGATGTTCAGCACGCCGACGGTGAATTTCCCGACCCTGCCGGTCATTCGCGCGCCCGCGTCTATCGGCACCTCCCGCGCGGCGCCGTCGACTTCATTCAGCCCGATCCGGCGGCTGTAGAAGAGCACCGGAGTCTCGCCGCCGCCCCCGCCGAACGGACCGGCGGCCGCGCCGCCGAACGTGAACACTCCCTGGTTCTCGAGGAAGAACTCGCGCTTCTCGGGAAAGTACAGGCTGAAGCGCGTCAGGTTCACCTGCTGCTCGTCCGCCTCGACCTGCGCGAAGTCGGTATTCACGGTGAAGTCGGCCACGAGGTTGTCCGTGATGCCGTACTTCAGGTCAATCCCGGCCGTCCCGTTTACGTCGTTCGCGAAGGGCGCCACGGCGCTGCGGTCGGTGCTGACATCGGCGATCGCGTACGGCTTGATCTCGAAGCTGAGGCCATCCTCGGGCGCTTCGATGCCCACGATCGCGGCGGCCAGCGAAGCCTGTGCGATGGCGGCTTCGCCGCGCGCGGCCGGTACCGGGTTCAGGAACGACCGCTCATTCTTCGATTGCACGTTGCGCATCAGCTGGAAGCCCCAGACCTGGTCCCGGCCGGGCCGGTAGCGCAGCGACTTGAATGGAAAGGCCGCCTCGATAATCCACCCGCCGTCGAAGCGGCCGGTGCGCAACTCCCAGATCGGGTTCCAATCCATGTTGAAGTCGCGCTCGTTGGTCATCTGCATGTCGATGCGCCCGCCGATCGGGTTGATGCCGAAGTTGTAGCCGCTACGGCGGTCGTAGAACGTGTCGAGCAGCACGCCGACGTACTCGCCCGAGGTTACGTTGAAGCTGTCGCGGCGCATGTCCCTGACGATCCACTCCGACTCCGGCAGGGAGTTCCAGCAACGGACGACGAGATAGAGATTGTCTTCGTCGAACAGCACCCAGACTTCCGTCCGTTCGGTGGCGGGCGGACCCTCTTGCGGCTCCTGCATGATGAAGCCGGCGGCCGCTGGTACCTGCTGGTAGACGGGTTCGTCGAGCACGCCGTCCACGGTGAGGTCGTCGACGCGCACCGCGCGCAACGTGGCCTTACCTTCGGCGTCGCGGTTGATGACCGCCGGCGGGACCGGCGGGGGCGGGCCGTCGATGATTACGGGAGCGGATTCGGCGGCTCCGGCAAGCTGGCTTGCAGGCGGCTCCTGCGCCCCGGATGCCGGGGCGTGACCGGTTATCAGGATCAGCGCCGACAGGCCGCCGGCCAGCCGGCGAATGGGCGTCACTCAGAGCCGGTACGCTGCGCGGCCGCCTCCTGGTCGCGGGCGCCGCTGAGCATGTTGGCCATCGCGTAGTTGCCCTCGTGGCAGGCGTACTCGAACATCGGCTCGTCGAGCGGCACCATCGGGATCGACGCGGTGAACGGGCGTTCGAAGGTGGTCGGGTCGGTCAGGGTGAACCGGTAGTCGATCACGTCGCCGCGGCGCGTGAAGCGCTCCACAACCGTCATGTGCTTGCCCGTTCCCCAGACCAGGAGCGAGCCGCGCCGTTCGTACAGCTTGTCGGTGAAGTTGGAGGTCTCCACCACCAGCGTGTCGCCGTCCCAGTAGCCGCGCGAGTCGCCCATCCACTGGTGGATGCCCGGCGCGATATGCGGCCGGCCGTCGAGCGGGATGATGCGGAAGTCGTGGATCATCTCGTGGAAGATGGCGACGTAACCGGGCGCCTGCAGGATGTTGTAGTTGTGGTTGTAGTTCCCCGGCAGCATCACGCCCGGCACACCGCGGGTGATGCAGCGCTCCATCAGGCTGGGCTCTTCGTACGTGGTGGGGTACGAGGACGACCGGCGCGAGGCGACCAGCGCGTCCTGGCGCGCCTTGGCCTTCGGCAGCACGCGCGGCAGGCGCCCGTCGGGCGGATCCACGACCAGCGACGTCTGCTCGTAGACGTAGCCGCGCTCCATCCAGAAGTTGTTGTAGGCGCCGACCCCTACCGCGGCGTCGATCCCCGGCGCATTTTCTTCGTCGATGGCGGCACGCTCCTCTTCCGAGAGGACGTCCTTGCCGGCCAGGTCCGTGGGCCGCTCGAGCGGGGTGGTGGTGGTGTTGGTCCAGGTGCCCTGCAGGTCCGGGTCGCCCCAGGGCGTGCGCGGTGCGCCGTCCTGGGCCAGGGCCGCCGCGGGCGCCACCAGCGCCAGCGCCATCGCGAGACCCGCTATTCGATTTGCCATCACGATCTCCTTGCGTCGCAAATTATCCGCCCGACCGGGCCGGCGCCCGCGCCGGACGTCCGGATGCTATCTCGATCCCGCCTCGGCCGCTTCCTTCTCCTCGGCACGCGCGCCGGACAGCAGGTTGAACATGCCGTAGTTGCCCTCGTGGCAGGCGTACTCGTACAGGTTCGCGTCGGAGAGCTTCATCGGCATCTGCACGGTCCACGGGCGGGTGAACGTCGTGGGATCGCTGACCGTGTACTCGTAGAGCAGCCGATCCTCGTTGATCCGCGTGAACCGCTCGATCAGGTGCAGGTTGGCGCTCGAGCCCCGAGTTGGTGGTTTCCACGACGAGCGTGTCGCCTTCCCAGCGACCGCGCGAGACGCCCATCCACTGGCGGATGCCGTCGTCGAGCTGCGGCCGCCCGTCCAGCGGGACGATGCGGGCGTCATGGATCATCTCGTTGAAGATGACGACGGTGTCCGGCGTCTGGAACATCTGCAGGTTGTTGTTGTAGGCGCTCGACTCCACGGGCGGCCCCGAGTTGAACCCGAGGATGCAGCGCTCGGACAGCGCCCGGTCCTCCGGTCCGGCCGTGATGATGCCGGAGAATGCCAGGTCGAACGTCCCCGGCCGGGCCTTGCCTTCCGGCGTCCAGGGGATCTTGCCGTCGGGCGGGTCCACGATGAGCGACGTGCGCCGGTCCTCATCGATGCTGCTGCCGTAGTCCCACCAGAAGTCGTTGTAGGCGCGCTCGATGTCGCTGCCCTGGCCGTATTCCAGGTCGCTACCGTCGCGCCGGTCGGCGTCCCATTGCTGCAGCGCCTGCTGCTCGAACGCGGCCGCTTCCTCCGCCGTCAGAACCGCCTTGTCGCCCAGCCCGTCCGGACGCTCGATCGGCGTCAGCGTGCGGAAGTCCCACACCCCGGTGAGGTCCGGATCGCCCCACGACGTACGCGGGCCGTCCCCGTTCGACTGTGCCGCCGCCGGCGCGGTTCCCGCCAGCGCGACGACCATCAGCGCTCCGATCCAGGTCTGCTTGTGCATCGTCAACCTCTCCCGCTTTAGAACGTGAAGTCGCTCCACTCGGCGATCTTGCCGTCAATCATGTGGAACACGCCAACCACCGGGATCTCCATGCTCTGGTCCGGCAGCGTGAACCGGTCGACCCGGTCGTTGACCACGACCGGTCCCCGCGCCCACGTATCGACCACTTCGAATTCGGAGGCGGTAGCGCTGCCGGCGAAGCCGCGCAGCATATTGACGATGGCGTCGGGGCCGGTAATGGCGTCCATGGTCTGGGTCGGACGGTAAATGCAGTCCGCCGTGAGGAATGCGGCCATCCGCTCCCAGTCTATCGGCGCCGTGAAGACGGCGCAGAAGTCGTTGACGACCTTGACGTTCGCCTCCTCTGCCGCCGTCAGTACCGCCGCCCGCGCGCCACGCGGCAAGGCCAGCGCCGCCGCGCCGCCGCCGGCCGTGGCCAGAAAGATTCTCCGTGACGTCCCGCTGTCCGCGTTCTTCATCGTTGCACGCTCCCTCCGGCCGCCGGCCGGTCCGCTGCCGTGTGCTACCGCGATCCCGCCTGCTCCCTCTCGGCAGCCTGCCGCTCGAGGTTGCGGGCTATCGAGAGGATGTTCCGCAGGTCGTGATTCCCCTCGTGGCAGGCGTACTCATACATGAGCTCGTCGGTCCTGACCATCGGGATTTCGGCCGTCCACGGCCGTGACCAGGTGCGGTCGTCTTCAACCGTCCACTCGTAGTGAATCCTGTCCTCGGCGACCCGCCGGAAGCGCTCCACCACGCGCAGATCCTCGCTCGCGCCCTGATAGTGGGTCTTACCGTTGAAGTTGACCGTCTCGACCACCAGCGTGTCGCCTTCCCAGCGGCCGCGCGAGTCGCCCGCCCATCCGCGGACGGACCGCGGCACATGGGGGCGTCCATCCATCGGAATGATGCGCGGGAGGTTGTTGCTCATCTCCTGGAAGACCACGACGTAGTCGCGAGTCTGGAAAATCTGCAGGATGTCGTTGTACGCCGCCGGAATCATCGGTGGTCCTTCGTGGCGCCAGACGAGGCACCGCTCGGCGACCGTCCGCGTATGGTAGCCGTCGTAGACGGGCTCGCGCAGGTTGTTCATCAGGTAGCGGCTGTCGCGCTCCCGCTCGGCCCGCCGCGTCGCCCCCTCCTCCGTCATGGGCGGGATGCGCCCGTCCGGCGGATCCACGATCAACGACGTCCGCGCGCTCGACAGGCTCTTGGGCCGTTCCTCGGTGAGCCAGATCGCATTGTCGTAGTGGATGTTCTCCTGCGTCTGGACCCGGCGCGCCCGTACCTGCTCGGGATCGTCGTTCAGGACGTTCCGCGTGAGCGGGTCGGTCCCCTCGGCGGTGAGCAGGCTGTTGAGCTCCGCCATCTCCGCGTCGGTCAGGAACTCCCGATCCTTGAACCGCTCGGGCCGTTGGAGCGGCGTATAC
Source organism: Acidobacteriota bacterium (assembly GCA_021296485.1). Lineage (GTDB taxonomy): Bacteria > Acidobacteriota > Vicinamibacteria > Vicinamibacterales > UBA8438 > JAAXGX01. Next base: position 24,151 of record JAGWAI010000015.1, on the reverse strand, counting down.
GTCGCCATGGTCCACAGCCCCTGCAGGTCGGGTTGCCCGTCCACCGTCTTCGGCGGCGTCCAGTTTGCGGCCGCATTCTGCGCCCCGGCGACCGCGGGCGCGGTCAGGCACACGGCAGCGGCCAGCAGGACTGCCAGGCCCGACGCACGCGTGCGGCGCCTCGGCGACAGCGACCGGCCGCGGGACGGCTTGGTCATCGGATCTCCTTGGGTAATGCGACGGAAGCAGGCTTGATTATAGTGCGGGACGGCAGGTCTATCTGATCAGCTCGGTCGCGGGGAACTGCGCGTACCAGCCAAACCAGAATGCCCGCTGCGCCGGCAGTCGGGGGCGTTGCTCCCCGGCGTCCGACGCCAGCACGAGCGCTTCCTCGGTCAGGCGCCAGACGCGGCCGGCGTCGTCGGCTACGTCGCTCGCGCCGGCGAGCTGCACGAACCGCGTATCGCCGGCATCGTAGACGCGGTTGGCGCCTGCCTCGCTTGTCACCACCACGAGGTTCCGTCCGGCGAAGCGGTGGTGGAACACGCGGTTCGCCGCCAGGAAGCCGGAGGTGATGGCCAGCGGCAGGCTGCGCCCCGTGCCGGGGTCGTCAAACCGCATCACCACAACTTCTTCCTTGTTCAGCAGGCGGGCGTCCATGCGCGACACCTGGAACATGAGCGCGTCGGTGCCGAAGTACGCGCGGTACGCGGCGCCCTCGGCGTAGTTGCGGCGGTGCCCGGTCTCGAGCGACAGGACGGTGGTATCGGGATGCCGCGCCCGCCATTCTCCCCAGGTCGTCGTGACCACGGCGTGCGGGGTGAGGCGCCGGCCGCTGCCGACCAGCGGGCCCACGACCGGCACGCCCTCGAACGTATTCCACAGGCTCTTCGTCCCGTGGTCGAACATCAGCTTGTTCGAGCGGTACAGCAGGCCGCTGGTGCCGAACTTGTGGTGCTGCCCGTCCGCCACGCTTTCGAACGGAATCACGGTGCCGCACAGTGTGCAGTAGACGACGGTCAGCTCGACGCCGCCCACCCGGTCGAGCGCCATTTCGTGCCAGGCCAGGATGCGCTTCGGGTAGGCGCGCGCTTCGCCGTTCATGGCTATGCCGAACACGACGTGGTCGTCCGCAAGATACGCGGCGTCCGCCGCCGCGAGGCGCTCGGGATATTCCAGCGGCGGGATGCCGTTGACCGCCACGCCGCCCCACTCGATTTCGTCCAGGCGGATGGCGGATGGCGCGCCGCGCGGGAAGAAGTCGGCAAAGCCGGGGTCGATCTGGCTGTACCACTGCCCCTTGAGGAAGGCGTAGTCCGGGTGCGGCTCGTACGGCTGGGCCCACACCCAGTCATTCCACCCGCCGAGGTTCTGGCCGAGCTGCTGGCCGGTCTGCTGCTCGAGGAATCGCAGAATCGTGACGAAGCTGAGCAGCCGCGGACTCGGCGGGCGCAGCAGCCGCGCCAGATCCCAGACCATGCCGGCGTACCCCGGTCGCCACTGCGCCTCGATCTCGTCCAGCGCCTGCTGCGCCTGCTGGGGACCGCCGCCGGCCGCGGTCAGGAATAGCTCGATGTCGGGGTGCGTTTCCGGCTGCGCCGCCGCGGGGGAGGCGCAGCGGGCCAACAGCAGGGCGGCGATGGCCGCGACTTTCCAGGATGGGGCTGCGCCCCAAGCCCCCGGCAAGCGCTAGCGGGGACCCCCTGGCCCCGCGCCGCGCGTGCCGGGCCGCGCCGCGCGCGGCCTGCTCGTCGCTCGCATATCGTCGAGCATGTTTGCTGGTCTCGCCTTGTCAGCCGAGCGCCTCGCCGGTTTCGTTGCGAGACGGGGTTTCGCCACCGCTGTTGGCGTATGATGACACGTTCGCGGCTCGTCTGGTCCCTTGCAAGTGGAGGAAAGACATGCGCCTGTCATCAAACCGCTCGCTATTGTTCGTCCTCGTCGTCGCTGCGGCACTCGCCGCCTGCGGGGGGTCGGGCGGGGGTGAGGTGGCGGCCGGAGCGTCGGAGGAGGTCGACCGCGTGCGCGGCACGCTCGTCGATACCGCTGCAGGCGAGCTCGAAGGCGAATACGTCGACGATGCGCACGACGTGCTCGTGTTCCGGGGCGTGCCCTACGCTCAGCCGCCGGTCGGCGATGCCCGCTGGCGTCCGCCCGCGCCCCCGGAGGGGTGGAACGGCGTTCGGCCGGCCAGGGAATTCGGCCCGGTCTGCTGGCAGCGCGAGCGCGAATTGTCGTCGCTCTACGCACGGGTAGGCTTCGACGCCAACGAGGATTGCCTCTACCTCAACGTCTGGGCGCCGGCCGGCGACGCCGCGGCGTCCCATCCGGTGATGGTCTGGTTCCACGGCGGCGGGCACAACGCCGGCGCCGGCAGCGCGCGCATGTTCGACGGGACGGCGCTCGCGCGGAAGGGGGCTGTGCTCGTCACGGTCAACTA
>JAGWAI010000015.1:20082-21686 GCA_021296485.1 Acidobacteriota bacterium | reverse complement strand
TCGTCCGGCAACTACGGCCTCCTCGATCAGATCGCCGCGCTGCAGTGGGTGCGCGACAACATCGCCGGGTTCGGCGGCGATGCCGGTAACGTGACCATCTTCGGCCAGTCCGCCGGCTCATGGACGGTCTGTTACCTGACCGCCTCACCGCTCGCCAAGGGGCTCTTCCACAAGGCGATAGGGCAGTCGGGCGGCTGCTTCAAGGGGGAGCGACCGTACCTGGACCGCACGACGGACGAGGCCGGCTCCGAGCAGTCGGCGCACGACGCGGGGCTGGCCTCCGCGGCCGAGCTCGGCGTCGAAGGGGACGGCGCGGAAGCCGCCGCGGCGCTGCGGGCGCTGGCGCCGGAGACGGTGCTGGCGGCCACGCTGGGCTCGGGGGCGATCATCGACGGCTGGGTGCTGCCCCGGACGCCCCGTGAGATTTTCGCAGCGGGCGAGCACAGCAACGTCCCGGTGATCGTGGGTGCGATGGCGAACGAACGGGCCGCGCTCTACAACACGGGCAGCGAGCCGTCGCGCGACGAGCTCGCGGCCAGGGTCGGGAGCGAATACGGCCCGCGGGCCGACGCGCTGCTGGCGGCGTACGAGGGCGATTTCGCGGATTCACCTGCAACCGCCGACAAGCAGATCTCGGGCGACCGCACGTTCGTCTGGGAGATGCGCACCTGGGCGCGCGCCGTCGAGGGCGCGGGCAACGTCGCCTGGCACTACTTCTTCAGCCACGCGCCGCCGGTGTTCCGGCTGTACGTCCCCGACCAGCCGGACCTGCAGGTCGCGGGCGGCCGGCGCGGCTACGGCGCCTACCACTCGGGCGAGCTGGCGTACGTCTTCGGCAATGTCGGACTGGTCGGCATCGACTGGAACGACTGGGACCGCGAGCTGGCGGAGGCGATCTCGCAGTACTGGGTGAACTTCGCACGCACGGGCGACCCGAACGGCGAGAGGCTGCCCGCGTGGCCGCGCTACGAGCGCGCCACCGACCAATCCATCGAATTCGGATCCGAAATCCGCGCCGTGTCGGGCGTCCGCAAGGACAAGCTCGACATATTCGACGGATTCTTCGGGTTCTCGAAATCGTAACCGCGGGCTGGTTGAGGAGACTGATTCATGCGCGACATCGTGGCGCAGTGGCTCGCGGAGAGCCCGCTCCGGGAGTTTGCGACGTACCTGCTCAGCACCGTGCCGGGCCTGCCGCCCATCTCCCAGTCGATCCACATCCTGGGCATCGCGACGGTGGTCGGCACCGCCGGGATGGTGAACCTGAAGCTGCTGGGTCTCGCGCTGCCGAACCAGAACGTCAGCGAGATGATCCGGCGGCTGCTGCCGTGGACGTTCATCGCCGTGGCGGTCAACTTCGCGACGGGGATGCTGTTCGTCCTGGCGCGGCCCATCCGCTACTTCTACAACCCGATCGCCACGGCCAAGTTCGCGCTGCTGATCCCGGCCATAGCGCTGGCGTTTGCAATCTACTGGATGAACCGCAGGGAGCACGGTTACTGGGAGGCCACTGCGGGCCGGCTGACCGGGGCGCGGATCATTGCGGCCGTATCGCTCCTGTGCTGGATCGGCGTCATGCTCGGCGGACGCTGGATCGCCTACTC
>JAGWAI010000015.1:0-20007 GCA_021296485.1 Acidobacteriota bacterium | reverse complement strand
ATCGGCTACACGTGGTGGTTCCCGCTGCTCGAATCGATCCACGTGATCGCGATTGCCCTGGTGGTCGGCTCGATCGCGACGGTCGACCTGCGGCTGCTCGGCCTGGCGGCGGTGCGCTACCCGGTGAGCCAGGTGGTGCGCAAACTGGTGCCGTGGACCTGGGCGGCGTTCGTCGTGGCGGCGATCACCGGCCTCGGGATGTTCGTGTCGCGCGCATCCGGCTACGTCATCAACCCGGCGTTCCAGATCAAGCTCATGCTGCTGCCGCTGGCGTTCCTCAACATGGCGTATTTCCAGTTCAAGACGTTCCGCGGCGTTGCGGATTGGGATACGACCGAGCAGTTGCCGCTGCCGGCGCGCGTCGCCGGGGCCGCCTCGCTGCTGCTCTGGGCCGGCGTCGTGTTTGCAGGCCGCTGGACCGGCCACATCATCTGAGCCGGCGCGCGCGCCGCTACAACACGCCGGGGATGACCGCGCGCCGCGACGGCGGGTAGTCCGGAAATTTCTCCCGGTACCACCGGTGCCGCCACAGCGCACGCGGGATCAGGTTGGCCGCCGTCCACATGGCGAACGCCAGCGCCGGCAGCGACCAGGCCATCAACGCGAACCCGATCCACTCGACAATCTCGCCCGACAGGTTCGGCGCCGACAGGAACCTGAAGGCGCCGCCCTGCGGGATGACGTACCGTCCCTGCTGCGCCTCGCGCAGCCGCGTCACCTGGTAGTCCGAGGCCACGTTCACCGCTGCTCCGAGCAGGAACAACGCGGCGCCGGCGATAAAGCGGGGGTCAAGCAGCCACTCGCCCGGATAGTCGGCGACATGTCCCAGGTGCCAGCCGACGAGCAGGCCGTTGATGATGTTGAATACGAACGACGAGATGCAGATGCCGATCGGCATCGGCCGGCTGCGCCGCTGGACGATCCAGGGCCACACCAGGGTCCGGTGCGCGTAGTGGAGCACCCACGCGGCCACCAGCAGGTCGGCCACCGGGTGACGGTTGGACGCGGCGAGATAGACGGCCGGCAGCACGCACAGCGCGGGGAGCTCCATCCAGAACCAGCCCCAGCGCGACGCGACGCGCGGCCCGCGCGGGTCGCCCCCGGTGCGGCCGACAGGGTCGGGCCCCACCAGGCTGTAGATGAAGACCGGTACGGCTAGTGCGCCCCAGAGGACGACTATCGTTTCGAAGCTGAACAAGTCGAAACTCCTGCCGGCGCCCGGCCGGACTCGCTACTGCGAGTCTTGCGGCCAGCCGCGCACCGAGCCGCGCGTCTTGATGCGCCAGCCGTCAGCGGTCTTGACGAACGTGTCCGTGTAATACCCGGAGAAGATGGGCACCGGCTCGCGTTCCGCGACGTTCATCAGCATCCAGTATCCGCGCCCCCTGGCGCCGTCGGCGGTCGGCGTTATCAGGATGCTGGTGTTGTTGTGCGTAACCGCCCCACCGCCCGTGTTATCGAGGAGCGGCGTCACCCATTCCGTGAGTCCCGCGGTTCCCTCGTACACCTCGCCGCCGCCGGTCGTGTATACCGCGTCCGCGGCGAAGGCCGACAGGAACAGCTCCTTGTCCTTGAAGTCGAGCCCCTGGTTGTAGCGGGCGTAGAGCTGCTGAATCTCGGCGATGTCCGCCCCGCTCAGCGTGCCGGCGGCCCCGGCGTCGTCCTGTGAATAGATGAATCCGGCGCCCATGACCGCGGCAACCGCAGCCGCCGTCGTCAACGCGTGCACTTTCCGCATGTCTTGTCTCCCTTCGCAGTCAGCGGCCGATCGGTGATTCCGGGCGCGGCCTGCCTAGCGCGCGCCCGCCGCCGCTTCCCGTTCTTCCTCACGGTGCCCGGCGAGGATTCCTTCCATGCCGTAATTGCCCTCGTGGCAGGCGTACTCGTAGATCGGATGCTCCGACATCTTCATCGGCACCACCGCCGTCCACGGCTGCGTGAATGTGCGCGGTTCGCTGATGGTGAATTCGTAGAGCAGCGTGCCCGCGTCGGCGCGCGTGAACCGCTCGGTGAGGTGCAGGCTGTCGGTGGAGCCCCGATAGCTGGTCTTGCCGGTGAAGTTGACCGTCTCGACGACCAGCGTATCCCCATCCCAGTAGCCGCGCGAGTCGCCGTGCCACTGCCGCATGTGCGGCGGCAGATGCGGGACGCCGCCCAACTGGACGATGCGCGCGTCGTGCACCATCTCGTTGAAGATCACGACGTGGTCCTCGGTCTGGAACAGCTGCATGACGTTGTTGTAGGCGCTGGGCGCCATCGGCGGGCCGGTGTTGAATCCGAGGATGCAGCGCTCGCCGATGCTGCGGTCCTCCCACGAGTCGGCGGGATGGTCGGCCAGGTATGCGCGCCGCGCCGCGACGCGCTCGGCGGCCGTCGGCGTCAGCGCCGGGACCCTGCCGTTCGAGGGCTCGACGATCAGCGACGTGCGGCGGTCCTCGGTCACGCCGGTGCCGGCATCGAACCAGAACTCGTCGTACGTGCCGGTCGAATCATCGCCGACCCCCTCGGAAATGCTCTGCCAGCGCTGGTTGGACTGTGCGACCACGTTGGCTGCATCTTCCTCGCTGAGGGTCGTCTGGCCGGCGTACTCGGCCGGCCGTTCCAGCGGCGTCATCGTGGCGAAGTCCCAGACGCCCTGCAGATCGGGTTGCCCCCACGCCGTGCGGGGCACGTCCTGCGCGGCCGCGCCCTGCGGGACGAGCAGCGCGACTGTCACCAGCGCAACCGCCGCAACGATATGTCGATGGTTCATCAGATTCCTCCTGTTGGCTGGCAGCCCAATGTATCACGGCCGGCCGCGGCGCGCGCCGGTGGAGCGGTCCCCGGGTTGCATACGAATCCGCGTGCAACGAAACGCGTGGCCGCGACGCCAGGACGTCGTAGAATCAGAAAGGCAGGATCCGTATGAGCCCTGAACTAATTGCGATCCTCACCATTGGCGTGGCGCTGGGCGGCGGCCAACTCGCAACAGCGTTATGGGTCGCCGGCCGCTTCGAGCGGGTCGGGAGCGAGATGACAGACCTGCGCGCGCGACTGGCGCGCCTCGAGGGCCTGCTCAACGGCTTGCGCGACGCGATCAGCACACGCCGGGAAACTGCCTAGTACCTGAAGAGGTACTGCACCTTCAGGAATATCGCGCGGTTCGTGCGCCTGTATTCGGTGGAGTAGAACAGCCGGTCGGTGCGCTCGTCCGGGTCGAAATCCCAGTCCACGCGGTCGGCCTGCTGGTAGTGGTCGTCGTAGCCGGCGTAGAAGACCGTGCCGGCATTGACCCGGTAGGTGAACAGCACGTTGAGGTCGAACTGTCTGTCGAACGTGTTGTATTCGCTGATGTTGCGGGCCAGCAGGCGGTTGCTGAACTGCCACGTCGTGAGGGCCCGCACGATGCGCACCTCGAACACGTCCGCGCCGCCGTTCCGCGGGTCGGTGAAGCGGTTCGTGTCGATGTTTAGCTCGGACTTCAGCCGCGAGATCGGCCGCAGGTTGATGAACGCGGAGACACCGCGCTCGTAGCCGAGATAGGGGTTGGCCGGGTCGAAGTAGATCTCGTCGCCCCGGCGGTACTCGAATGAAAGCCCGATGCGGCGGCTCGCGTCGGTGCGGGCGAATACCCGGAAACGATTCTTGAAAAAGTCGATCCCTTCGTACCGCTCCAGCACGCGGTCGAAGTTGGTCGCGACGAAGCTGTTCCGGGCGAACGCGAAATTCATGCCGCCGCCGATGGTCTCGTCCTGCCGGTGGCCGTCGAAGTCATGGTTCCGCACGTAGGTCCACTCGGGCCCCCACCGCTGGAGCCAGGTCTCCGGGTGCCGGACGTACTGGCCGCCAATGTTGAAGACGCGCTGATCGGTGCGCCGGACGAAGCCTACGTCGGTCCGGAACTCGGGCGACAGCTCGAAGTAGCGGACGGCATAGCGCAGATGACGCCCCTGCATATTGAGGTGGGCGTCATGCAGGTGGCCCTCCGTCTCCCGGCCGTCGAGGCCCCGGTGGGCGGTGCGCATGGCGCGGAAGGAAACCGAGTGCGTGTCGTTCAGTCGGAAGTTGGAATCGAAGCCGGCCAGGCGGCTGTGGCTGTCGTGCAGCTCACGGTCGGTGAAGATGGCGCCGACGTGCGATTCCGGGTAGAGGTCGAACCGCACGCGGCCCACGAACGTCTGCGCCGCCAGCCCGCGCAGCGGGTCTTCCGGATCGTCCACGTCTCCCGGCGCTTCGTCGTCGGCATACATGACACCGACCGTGGTGCGCCCGACCTTGCCGGTGAGCTTTGCGCCGAGCAGGGGGTCGACGATGCGCCGCGTGTGGAGGACGGCAATCGGGGAGTCGACGGCGAATATCTCGGCGCCCTCGAGGAAGAACGGGCGCAGCTCAGGGTAGAAGAGCGCGAAGCGCTGGTTCACCTCGATCTGCGGCAGGTCCGATTCGACCTGCGAGAAGTCGGGGTTCACGGTGACGTCGGCCGTGAGGTTGGAGGTCACCCCGTACTTGACGTTGACGCCCGCCTCCGGCTGCGGGTCCTTGTCGGTGAAGCCACCGGTCGCCGTGTCGAGGGCGCCGAACCGGATTGCCGTGAACGTCGGCAGGATCTCGATGTTGCGGCTGCGCGACAGGTCGGTCATGCCTTCCAGGACCCCCATCTGGGGCATGAAGCCGGCGACGTCGCGCGAGACCGGCGACCAGATCGCTACCTCGTCCTTGCCGACGATGAGCCGCGCGATCTGCAGTCCCCATTCGTGCGGCACACCTGGCTCGCGCCGCGGATACCGCAGGCTCTTGAACGGGATGGCCATCTCGGCGACGAATCCGTCGTCCACGAGCTCGGCGGCGGTGTCGAACAGCACGTCCCATGAGTTGTCGCCGCGCGGCACGCCCTCCCGGCCCCGGCCCCATCCGCGCGTGTTGAGCACGGCGTCGCCCTGCACGCCGTAGCCGTTCACGGTGAACACGTAGGCACGCTGCTGGTCGAGAAACGGGTCGAAGTAGACCAGGAAGAGGTCGTCCTCGAATGTCTCGTCGCGGTCGCGCCGGTTCGCGCGCACCAGCGCGGGGTCGGAGTAGTGCGCGTGGAAGCCCAGGTACAGGTTGTCGCTGTCGTAGGCCAGATAGACGTCGGTCGCCTCAGTGGCGGGCAGGCCGTCGTGCGGGCGCCGCTGGTACAGGTCGGTAATGTGGGCCGCGTCACGCCAGACGGCGTCGTCGAGCCGGCCGTCGATGACCGGCGCGCCGTCAATCCGCGTCGGCGTTACGCTGCGGCCGGTCAGCCCGCTCGCGCCGCCGGTTGGCGGCGCGGGGTCCTGCGCCGGCTGGGCGGCTGCGGCGCCCGGCGCGGTCGCGCCGGCCAGACAGAACGCCAGGGCAACCAGCAGGCCGGCCGCCTGCCCCCGCCCGCCCGCGCATTGTGCGCCGCCCGCGGTACTGCTAGGGTGCGCCGTATCGCTCGCGGCAGGCGAGCGCTCGAAGGACGTACACGATGTCACGACGCCTATCCCTCATCGCGGCAGGACTCGTCCTGGTTGCGGTCGGGACGATCTGGCGCACATTCAGTGTAGCCGGTCAGGCGGAGCTGTTTCCGAGCACGGCTGACGGCGAATGGCCCCACTATGCGGCCGATCAGTGGAGCACGCGATACTCGCCGCTGGACCAGATTGACGCCTCCAACTTCAACGATCTGGAGGTGGCCTGGACCTTCAAGACCGACAACCTCGGCGCGTCGCCCGAGTTCAAGCTGGAGGGCACGCCGCTGATGGTCGGCGGCGTGCTGTACACGACGGCCGGCACGCGGCGGGCCGCCGTCGCCCTCGATGCGCGGACCGGCGAGCTGATCTGGATGCACAGCCTGCGCGAGGGCCGCCGCGGCGGGCTTGCTCCGCGGCAGCTCTCCGGGCGCGGCGTGGCGTACTGGACGGACGGGCGCGGCGACGACCGCGTGCTGTACGTGACGCCGGGCTACCGGTTGATTGCGCTGGACGCCGCTACCGGCGATCCGATTCCGACATTCGGCGACGGCGGCATCGTCGATCTCAAGGTGGGCGTCGTGTACGGCCGGGACCAGCCGATCGACCTCGTGACGGGGGAGATCGGCATTCATTCGACGCCGCTCATCGCGCGCGACAAGGTGATTGTCGGCTCGGCCATGAAGGAGGGCCTGACGGTCGAGACCCACAACAACACCAAGGGACTCGTGCGCGCCTTCGACGTGCGCACGGGCGAGCTCGAATGGACGTTCCATACCATTCCGCGGCCCGGCGAATTCGGCAACGAGACCTGGCTCAACGAATCGTGGGCGGTCAACGGCAACGTCGGCGTGTGGACGCAGATGAGCGCGGACGAGGAGCTCGGGCTGGTCTATCTGCCTGTGGAAACGCCCACCTCGGACCTGTACGGCGGCCACCGGCCGGGCGAGAACCTGTTTGCCGAGAGCCTGGTCGCAGTCGATCTGGACACCGGGCTGCGGCGCTGGCACTTCCAGATGGTGCACCACCCGATCTGGAACTTCGACGCCTGCTGCGCCCCGATCCTGGCCGACATCGTCGTCGACGGCCGGCCGATCAAGGCGGTGGCCATGCCCAGCAAGCAGGCCTACCTGTACGTCTTCGATCGCGCCACCGGCGAGCCGGTGTGGCCGATCGAGGAGCTGCCGGTGCCGCGCGGAGACGTGCCCGGCGAGTGGTACTCGCCGACCCAGCCGGTGCCGACCAGGCCGCCGGCTTACGCGCGCAATTTCCTGGACGTGCCGGGTGACCTGATCGATTTCACGCCGGATCTGCGGGCCGAGGCGCTGACGACGCTCGAGCGTTACGTGTGGCACCCGACGCCGTTCAACCCGCCGATCATCGGCAACGTCGACGGCCCGTACTATGGTGCGATCACCGGCGGCACCGCCAGCAACTGGCCCGGCGGAGGGTATGACCCGCTGACCGGCACCGTCTATCTGCCGGCCGGCAACTCGCCCGGCGCGCCGTACTCGATTGCGCCCGGCCCCGAGGGATTCTCGGACATCCGCTACCTGTCCGGCGTGGTCGGGGCGCAATTCCAGGTGCAATACGCTGCCGGGACCGGGCAGAACCCCGACGTGAGCGGTCCGGAAGCGGAGCTGCAGGGCTCGCGCACGCGGGTAATCGAAATGCCGCGCGCCACCCGCCGGCGGCCGACGACGGAGGTGCAGGGACTGCCGATCGTCAAGCCGCCGTACGGAATACTCGCGGCGGTCGACCTCAACCGCGGCGAGATCAAGTTCCAGGTGCCCCACGGCGACACGCCCAGCCACATCCGCAACCATCCGCTGCTGCGCGACATGGACATTCCAAAGACCGGCCAGGGGCGCACCGGTTACATCGGCCTGATGGTGACCCGCACGCTCGTCGTCATGGGCGACCCGCTCGTGACGATCGCGCCCGGTCGATCGCGCGGCGCGATGCTTCGCGCATACAATAAGGAGTCCGGCGAGGAGGTCGGCGCGGTTTGGATGCCGGCCGAGGAGAGCGGCTCGCCGATGACCTACATGGTGGACGGCAAGCAGTACATCGTCGTCGCCATCGGCGGCGGGACCTATACGAGCGAATACCGGGCGTTTGCGCTGCCCGACTAGCTTGACCAGTTGAAGAGGAACAGGATGGCGCGTAGATCGGTTTCACTCGCGGCCGCGTTGGCGGCCGCGCTGCTGCAGGGCGCGATTCCGGCGGCTGCCGCCGAGCCGGACCTGCGGCTGGTCGGCGCCGCGGCCGGGCAGGACCGCGAGGCGGTGCGGACGCTGATTCAGGCAGGCGTTGACGTGGATGCGTCGCGCGCCGACGGAGCCACGGCGCTGCTGTGGGCGGCGCACTGGGACGACCGCGAGATGGTCGACCTGCTGCTCGACGCCGGCGCGGACGTGAACGCGGCTGAGGACCACGGCGTCACGCCCCTGGCGCGGGCGTGCGAGAACGCCAGCGCGGGTATTGTCGAACGGCTGCTGAACGCCGGCGCCGATCCGAACGCGGCGCAGACGAGCGGGTTGACGCCGCTGATGATCGCCGCACAGACGGGCAGCGTCGACGTGGTGCGCGCGCTGCTGGCGCGCGGCGCCGACCCGAACGCGGCGGCGGTGGAGACGGGCGCGACGGCCCTGATGTGGGCGATGGAGGAGGCGCACGCGGACGTGGTGCGCGTGCTGGTCGAGCAGGGCGCCACGGTGTCCGCATCGACCACGAAGGGCTTCACGCCGCTGATGACGGCGGCCCGCCAGGGCAACATCGAGCTCGCGGCGCTGCTCATCGAGGCGGGCGCCGACGTGAACGAGACCGGCTCCGACGGCACGCACGCGCTGCCGCTGTCGATCCTCCACGGACAGTACGAGTTCGCGCTCTACCTGTTGGAGCAGGGCGCCGATGCGAACGCGTCGATGGCCGGCGTCAACGCGCTGCACGCCGCCGCCGGAAGCGTGGGCGCCTGGATGGCGAACTGGGAGCGGACGCACGGTGGGTTCGGGTTGAGCGCCGTATGGGACATGACCGGCCGCGGCGCGAACGGCCGGCTCGAGCTGGTGCAGGCGCTGCTGGCGCGCGGCGCGGACCCGAACGTGCGCATCGAGACGTCGGCAATGATCATGAACTACATCGGGCATCCCACGAAGGGCGCCTTCGAGTCGTACGCCTGCGGCACCGGGGACCTGCGCGGCGCCACGCCGCTGTGGGTGGCCGCCTTCGGCGCGAACGGCAACATCGGCCAGATATTCACCGAGTACGCGCACATCAACCACTCCAACAGCAGCGCCGAGATCATCACCGCGTTGCTCGACGCGGGCGCCGACATGTCATTGACGACCGTTGACGGCACGACGCCGCTGATGGCGGCGGCCGGCCTCGGACCCTCCACGTATACGCCGACCGAGCCGCGCGGGCTGCGCTCGCCGGGTGGGGAAGAAGCGGTGCGGGTGCTGCTCGACGCGGGCGCTGACATCAACCAGGTCAACGAGGCCGACTTCACGGCGCTGCACGGCGCCGCCTTCCGCGGGCTGAACGAGATCGTCGAGCTGCTCGTCGAGAACGGCGCTGACATCGACGCCCGCGACTTCCGGGGCCGCACGCCGTTCCGCCTGGCGGAAGGGGCCAAGCAGTCTTTCCAGTTCCAGACCTGGCCCGAAACCGCCGAGCTGCTGGCCAGCCTCGGCGCCGACACCCGTCTGGGCGTGCCCGGCACGGTGCAGGAGCGGGCCGACCGCGTAGTGGCGGAATAACCGGCAGGGACGAATCCATGAGACGCAAATCAAGCGGCTGGCTGGCGGCGTGCGCGGTAGTGCTGTTGCAGGGCGCGGTACTGACGGCGGCCGCGGGTCCCGACCTGCGGCTGGTCGGTGCGGCGGCCGAGCAGGACCGCGACGCGGTGCGGGCGCTGATCCGCGAAGGAATCGACGTGGATGCGTCGCGCGCCGATGGCGTGACGGCCCTGCTGTGGGCCGCGCACTGGGACGACAGCGAGATGGTCGACCTGCTGCTCGACGCCGGCGCCGACGTCAACGCGGCCGAGGACCACGGTGTGACGCCGCTGGCGCGGGCCAGCAAGAACGCGAGCGCGGGCATGGTCGAGCGGTTGCTGGCGGCCGGCGCCGATCCGAACGCCGCGCAGACCAACGGGTTGACGCCGCTGATGATCGCCGCGCAGACGGGCAACGTCGACGTGGTGCGCGCGCTGCTGGCACGGGGCGCCGATCCGAACGCGGCGGCGGCGGAGACGGGCGCCACGGCGCTGATGTGGGCGATGGAGGAGGCGCACGCGGACGTGGTGCGCGTGCTCCTGGAGCAGGGCGCCACGGTGTCCGCGTCGACGACCAAGGGCTTCACGCCGCTGATGACGGCGGCGCGCCAGGGGAACATCGAGATGGCGGCGATCCTCATCGAGGCCGGCGCCCGCGTGAACGCGACCGGGTCGGACGGCACGCACGCGCTGCCGCTGGCGATCCTCTACGGGCAGTACGACTTCGCGCACTACCTGCTGGAGAAGGGGGCCGACCCGAATGCGTCGATGGCCGGAATCCACGCGCTGCACGCCGCCGCGGGCAAGGTCACCCATTGGCTGACGCACTGGAACCGCGAGCACGGCGGCAGCGGACTGGGCTCTTCGATTTACAACCCCGGCCTGGGAATGGACGGGCGCCTCGGCATGGTCAAGGCGCTGCTGGCGCACGGCGCCGACCCGAACGCGCGGATCGCCACATCCGCCATGTTCATGAGCTATATCGGCCATCCCAAGAAGGGCGCCTTCGAGCGTTATGCCTGCGGCACCGGCGACCTGCGCGGCGCGACGGCGCTGTGGGTGGCCGCCTTCGGCGCGAATAGCAGCTTCGGCCAGGTATTCGGCGAGTTCGCCGTGCTCAACCGCTCCAACAGCAGCGCCGAGATCATCACGACGCTGCTCGAGGCAGGGGCCGACATGTCGCTGACGACGGTCGACGGCACTACGCCGCTGATGGCGGCGGCCGGCCTGGGCGCGGCCACCTACACGCCGCGTGAACCGCGCGGGCTGCGCTCCGAGGGCGGGGAGGCAGCGGTGCGCGTGCTGCTCGATGCCGGGGCCGACATCAACCAGGTGAATGAGGCCGACTTCACCGCGCTGCACGGCGCCGCCTTCCGCGGGCTCAACGAGATCGTCGAGCTGCTTGTCGAGAACGGCGCGGACATCGACGCCCGCGACTTCCGGGGCCGCACGCCGTACCGCCTGGCGGAAGGCTCGAAGCAGTCGTTCCAGTTCCAGTCGTGGCCGGAGACGGCCGAGCTGCTGGCCGGCCTCGGCGCCGACACCCGCCTGGGCGTTCCGGGCACCGTGCAGGAACGGGCCGACCGCGCGGTGGCCGAGTAGCCGCCCGTCAAGTCCCCGGACTGCCGCGCCGCGCCACCGCCAGACCCCCCAGCAGCAACAGCGCGCCGCCGATCTGCAGCGGGCTCAGCACCTGGGCGAACAGCACCCAGCTCACCGCCGCCGTCACCACCGGCTGCAGCAGCAGGCTCACCGTGGCGAAGCTGGCGGCCAGGTGCGCCATTGCATACGCGATCAAACCCTGTCCGGCGACGTGCGAGACCAGCGCCAGCGCGGTGACCGAGAGCCAGGCCTCGGGCGTGCGGGGGACGATCTGCTCGCCGGCGCCGTACGCGATGCCGAGCAGGCCGATCGCAGAGACACTGCTCGACCACGCCATGATCCGGGCGGTGCTGAAGTCGCGGCGCAACACCTTCACCAGCAACAGGTAGGCGGCGTAGAAGCAGGCGGTCAGCAGGCCGAGCGCATCTCCGATCAGCGGGTCGCGCCCGGCGCACAGGTCGACGCCCAGCAGCACGGCCGCGCCCGCGAACGCCGCCGCCGAGCCGAGCGCGAAGGTCCATCCCAGACGCTCCCGCAGCCAGAAATAGCCGGCCGCCGCCACCAGAATGAATGCGGTGTTGGCGAGCAGCGTGGCGTTGGCGAGCGATGTGTACTCGAACGCCTTGTGCCACGCCGCCAGGTCGCAGGCGAAGGCCGCGCCGGTCAGCCACAGCAGTGCGGATCGGCTCCGCCGGGCGCCGGGCGCAGGTCCGCGCGTGCGGGCGTGCAGCAACCAGAAGACCGGGGCCGCCAGGGCGGTGCGCCAGAACGCCGCGGCAATCATGCCCAGACCGCCGCCGGGCAGCGGCTGCTCGGCGTCGAAGGCAAGCTTGGAGAAGATCGGCGCGAGGCCGATGCAGCAGGCGCCGAATACCAGCGCGATCAGGGCCTGCCGCTGGGCTGACACTTCTTGGTAGGCGCCGGAC
Organism: Acidobacteriota bacterium; assembly: GCA_021296485.1. Taxonomy (GTDB): domain Bacteria; phylum Acidobacteriota; class Vicinamibacteria; order Vicinamibacterales; family UBA8438; genus JAAXGX01. Next base: position 8,248 of record JAGWAI010000015.1, on the reverse strand, counting down.
GGCATCCGGCGTGCGGTCAGCGGAATTCCTGCACCGGGGCGAAGCCGAGCGCCTGCTTCACCGCGCGGTTCTCGACCGGCCGGACGCCCTCGTGGTCCAGCCGCCACTTGTCCATGTACTGCGCCGGGCGTATCACTTCCACTCCCGCCGCGGCCAGGACCTCCTCCAGCGCCGGCTCCGAAAACGGACGCGGCATGCCGGCCTCGAACGGCGCGTCGAGCCCGTCCCAGTGGATCGGCAGATAGGCGGCGGGTGACAGGAGCGGCAGCACGAGCTCCGCGACCCGCGCGTCCCCGCGGCCGATCCACAGGTCGACCGACTCGAGCTCGGCCAGCTCCATGGCGGCGCTCAGGTTGTCGAGCGGCACGCCGTAGTCGACGTCGTCGACCACTATCGGCAGGTGCAGGTCCACGGCGCTGGCCGTGTTCTGGTAGAACCAGCTGAAGGTTCCCTCCGGCGCGTCGACGCGGAACAGGTAGCCGCGGCTGCCGCCGCCGTTCGGGAAGTCCTCGCCAACGCCCGCGCGCAGTCCGCCGGTCTCCGGGTCCGGCACCGGGACGGCGTCGAGCTCGACCGGGTTGTGCTGCTCCGGATTGGTCGCGGGGTCGCCGCTGTGGTTCCAGCGCACTACGAACATGGCGGCGTTCGGGGCCACCGGGATCTGCTCGCCGCCGAGCACCGCCGTGCAGCGATCCTCGGGCACGTTGCCGGCGACGGCCTGCAAGCAGGTGGTCCGCGAGCCGTAGATCGGCGCCCCGGTCAGCCGCGACCATGTGGCGATGTCGAACGAGTGGTCGAAATGGCTGTGGCCGGTGAGCAGCAGGTTGATGCGCGTCGCCCCGCCGAGCGCGGCCAGCACGCGCGCGACCGCGTCGACATCGGGCACGTGCGGGCGCACGGTCTGTTCCAGGCCGCCGCCTCCCCCGTGAAAGTCCGAGCGCGGGATGCGCGTGAAATAGCCGTCGGTGACGATGCCGGCGTCGCCGATCTGGTAGTGCACGTTCGCCATCGACATCCAGGTGATGTCGACGAACGAAGGGCCGTCGACCTGGGCCGGCTCCATGCCGCAGGCCGCGCTCAGCACGAGCAGCGCCGCCCCGGCCGCCGTCCACCGCCGTTGTGCGACCGGTTTCATTCGGGCAGGGCGAAGACCACGATCATGTTGCTGCCGACCGGCGCCTCGAGGTCGGTAGTGTATGAGCTTAGCTGGTTGCCCGCGCCGCCGACCGGCACGGCCAGGTACTGCCGTCCTCCCGCGCGGTACGTGACGGGGTATCCGGTGATTTGGCTGCCGAGGATCGTCTCCCACAGCACCTCGCCGGTCTCGGCGTCGAAGGCGCGCAAGCGGCGGTTCAGGTCGCCGTGGAAGACGACGTTGCCGGCCGTCGCCAGCACGGTCCCGCGGTTGGGCGAGCGGGTGCTGAAGCGCCAGGCCACGCGGCCGGTGGACACGTTGAGGGCCCAGATCTCGGTCAGATTGCCGTCCTCGCGGCCCGGCTCGGGGACGGAGAATCGCGGGCTGGCGCCGTTCACGGCGCGGTCGTTGGCCGTCTGGTTGAGGCACGAGCGGTTGAACGGGATGTACAGCAGATTGGTCTCCGGGCTGTAGGACCAGCCCCAGTAGCCCTTCACGTTGTGCCCGCAGATGATGAACTGCTGGCCGATCTCCCGCGCCACCAGGTCCATGTTGATGAACACCTGGCCGGTCGCCGGGTCGATGTCCTTGATGACGAACCGGTCAGTGTTGTCGTAGGGCAGCGGGGCCGCCCACAGGAACTCGCCGGTCTCGCGGTCGAGGACGAACAGGCCGCCCGGCTCGCCGATGGTCACCACGACCTTGCGCTGCTCGGCGGTGCCGGCGATGCGCGGGTTGATCCACATCACGGCGTCCGGGTCAGGATTGACGACCGTGTCGATCAGCGTGCGCTCCTGCACGAAGTCCTGGTCCCAGTCGTCGCAAGGCAGGTGCTGGTAGTACCACTCCATCTGGCCGTCGCCGGGCCGCAGCGCCACCGTCGAGTTGGAGTACAGCTCGCACGGCGTGCGGTCGCCGACGTCCCAGGTGCCGCGGCGCACGATGCGCGGATAGGGCAGCGGGACGGCGATGCCCCAGAAGAGCAGGTCGAGCTCGGGGTCGTAGCTGCCCGGCAGCCCCCACGCCGAAACGTGGACCCGGTTGGCCGTGGGCAGGTCGCCCCAGGTCCGGCCGCCCGGGTCGTCCGAGCCCGCCGCCGTATAGAAGCGCCAGCGCTCGTCGCCGCTCTGCGGGTCGTGCGCGGCGATGAAGCAACGCGCGAGCAGGCTGGCCGGCTCGCACGTGCGCCCGCTGAGCACTTGGCCGTTGATGATCATCGCACCCGACGAGTGCGAGATGCCGTCCTGGTAGTCGGCGGTCCGGCTCACCCAGCTCAGCTCGCCGCTGCCGGCGTCCACCGCCAGCAACTGCGCGTCGGCGGTCAGGTGAAAGATGTTCGTGCCGTAGATCGCCAGGTTGCGGGTGCGGTCGCCGAAGCGCGTGTGCTCGCGGATGTCGTCCGGCGGCTGCCGCTCGAAGTCCCAGAGCAGGTCGCCCGTGGTTGCGTCCCAGGCCTGCAGGTGGTCGGTGTTGCCGGGATGCTCCACGTACATCACGCCGTCGTAGACGAGCGGGCGGATCTGCTGCGGGCCCTCGTCCATGGCGCGCATCCAGGCGAGCTGGAGCTGGTGCACGTTGCCGCGGTTTATCTCGTCCAGCGGGCTGAAGGCCTGGAAGTCGTACGTGCGGTGCGACATCAGCCAGTCGCCCGGGTCGGGGTCGCGCAGCATGGCGTCGGTTACCGGCGCCCGCTCGCGCGTCTCGCGGGTGATGGTCCGCCCGTTCGCGTCGTCCGCTCCCTCTGCCTGCTCCTGCTGTGCGCCCGCCGGCGCCGCCAGCAGCAGGGTGAGCAACACCGGCCCGGCCGCCGCAAGCACGTCCGCCGCCGTGGCGCGTACGTTCACCGCGATCCCCCGGCCGCCTGCGCTTCCCGTTCCTGGTGCCGCCCGCCGGCCAGGATGTCGAACATGCCGTAATTCCCTTCGTGGCAGGCGTACTCGAAGATGGGCGCCGCGCCGCGCCGCATGTTGATGGCCACGGTAAATGGCCGCGTGAACGTCTCCGGCTCGGTCAGGGTGTACTCGTAGAGCAGGATGTCGTCTGCCGTGCGGGTGAAGCGCTCCACCAGGTGCATGTTGGCGCCGATGCCCAGGCCGGTCGTGCCGTTGGGGTCGTAGGCGGGGGTCTTGTCGGTGAAGTTGGTGGTCTCGACCACGAGCGTGTCGCCCTCCCAGCGGCCGCGCGAGCTGCCCAGCCACTGGGGCATGTGGTCCGGCAGGTGCGGCCGGTCGTCCAGCGGGATGACCCGGAAGTCGTGGACCATCTCGTGCAGGATGGTTACCTGGTCGGCCGTCTGGAACAGTTGCATGTTGTTGTTGTAGCCGCCCGGCCGCATGGGCGGGCCCACATTGAAGCCCAGCAGGCAGCGTTCGGCGATGCCCCGATGCTCCGGGCCGTCCGCGTTCAGCCCGCCGGCGCGGTAGCGTACCGGCAGCTCGCCGGGGATGTCCTCGAGTAGCGAACCCTGCTGGTGAACCGCGCCCTCCGCCAGCGGCGGCAGCCGGCCGTCGGGCGGGTCCACGATGAGGGAGGTGCGGCGGTTCTCGTTGACCTCTATGCCGCGGTCCATCCAGAACTGGTTGTAGCCGCCCACCTCGCCCGGCGGGGGCGCCCGGTCGATCTGGCGGTCGAGGGCACGCTCAACCAGGGCGGCTTCATCCTCTTCCGTCAGCCGGTCCCGGCCGGCAAACTCCTCGGGCCGCTCCAGCGGCGTGATGCTGCGGAAGTCCCAGACGCCCTGCAGGTCCGGCCGTCCGTCCGCCGTACGCGGAACCGTCCACCCCTCGGCCGCCGACTGGCCCTGGGCTTCGGCTTCCGCTACGGCGCTGGGCGCGGCCAGCAGCGCGCCCGCGATCAGGCAGAGCAACGCAAACGGATAGCGGCGGGTCATCGGCTCATCCCCCCTGAACGTGTCACCACAGGTGCCTAGTCTACGCCGAATTCACCGATTCCGAGCCGCCGGCGCTTGAGCTGCAGGCCCCGCCGGGAGACGCCGAGCGTGCGTGCGGCCGCCGCCGCGTTGCCGCCGGCTTCGGCGAGCGCTCGCCGAATCAGTGCGTGCTCCACCTGCGCGACAGCGTCCGCGAGCGGCTGGTCGGTGCGCACCGGCAGATGATTCGATTCGGCAGCGTCCAACGGCGTCTCAGCTTCTGCTCTTCCGTTTTCGTTGCCGCCGCCGTTGCCCCCGCTGGTAGAATCCGCGGCCGTCAAACCGCTGGCCGTCACGACGTCGTCGGTTGCTAACGCGGCCAGACTTCGGACGTGATTTTCGAGTTGCCGGACGTTGCCCGGCCAGTTGTGGCGGTACAGCGCGTCCAGCACGTCGTCGGTCACGGTGAGATTCGGCATCCCGCGGGCGGCACCGAAACGCCGGAGAAAGTGGTGGACGAGCACAGGGATTTCCGCGCGCCGCGCGCGGAGCGGGGGTACGTCGAGCCGCATTATGTTGAGCCGGAAGTACAGTTCCTCGCGAAACGAACCGTCGCGCATGCGCTGGTCGATGGCGGGGTTCGTCGCGGCGATGATCCGCACGTCGACGTGAACTGGTTTCTGGGCGCCGAGCGGGTGGACGTCCCCACGGTCGAGGAAGCGCAGGAGCTTGGGCTGCACGGACGATTCCAGATCGGCAATCTCGTCCAGGAGCAGCGTGCCGTCCTGCGCGCCCCGAATCACGCCCCCGTAGTCCCGGGTTGCGCCGGTGTAGGCGCCGCTGCGGTGACCGAAGAACACGCTCTCCGCCATTCCGGCCGGTACTTCGGCGCAATTGAACGCGGTGAACTCCCCCTGAGCGCGCGACGAGTACTTGTGGATGAAACGAGCGACGACTTCCTTGCCGGTCCCCGTCTCGCCGACAATAAGTACGGGATCGTCGCGCGCCCCGATGCGGCGAGCGCGCGCCAACAGCCGGGTCATGGCTGGGGACGCGAATACGCCGTCGTCGCGAGCAGGCGGCAGGTCCGGCAGCCAGAGCGGGAGCTTGCCGCGCTCGCGCACGCGGATTGACTCGAGCATACGGGCGCCCTCCACGACCGCTCGTACATCGCGCACCACTGCCTGAGACCACGTGTCACCGCGAGGCTCCACCACCACAGAGAGGTCGCAGCCGTTCGCGCGGCCCGCCGGCAGGATGACGGCGCCGTTCGGCTTTCTGGCTGCCTGCGCCGCCTGTTCCGAGGTCCACCCGTCATACGCGTGTACGCCGGTGATGCGTTTGTCCCGTTGCTCGATTACCGCGAGCGCGGCAGTGCAGCCGGACTCCCGGAGCAGCACAAACACCTCTCTGGCGAGGAGGGTTGCACGTTCAGCGAGATCGATAAGTGGAACTGCATGGGCGAGCGGGACGGGCCCGCCGCTGAGCACCGACTGGCCGGAGCCGGAGCTACCGGCGCCTGCCAGCGAGTTCTCAATGAGCGGCTCGAGATTGGCGGGGTGGTTTCGGATCTGCCGGCGCAACTGTTCGTCAGCCGGTTGCATGGTTCGCAGATAGCTGCTGGCAGCGTCCATCCGGGATCCCGTTTCGCCTTCGACAGCCAGCACGCGCAGCGCGATCTCGAAGCGCCGTCGGGCAGTTTCGGGGCCGGCAGTGCGCGCCAGCAACGCGGCTCGGGCGCGCTCGATCTGTGTGCGGACGGCGATTGTCATTTCCCCTGCGTGCTGCGCCGCCTGGTCGATCCGCTCGGCCGCCTCTCGCGGGCGTTCCATTTCAAGGAGCGCATCGGCGGCCAGGATGCGCAGGGTAGAGCCTTGCAGCCGGTCGTTGCGTTCCTCGGCGACCGTCGCACCGGCTTCGCAGGTCGCCAATGCGGCACGCCACTCTCGCCGCTGCAACTGCAGGCGAGCCCGCGAGATGAGGACTGCAATATTGTGGTGTGATGGGCGCAGGCCGCCATCGCGGGGCAATACGTCCCGCATGCGCGACAGGAGCGTCTCGCAAGCCTGCCAGTGTCCCCGCGCCAACTCGACTTGCGCGAGGAGATCGAGCAGTCTGACGCGCACTGCAAACGATTCGGAAGCCTGCTCGAGTCCGTCGCGGCAACGTCTGGCGGCCTGTCGGAAGCGACCCTCAAGCAGATGGATGCGCGCGAGTTCGGCGTTCGCGCGGTCCAACGTATCGGCGTGCCCCGATTGCCTGCCGCACGCCAACGCCTTGCGGGCCTGCAGCGCACCGGCGACCGACTCCCGCTTGAACGCGTGCAACATGGCGCGGGCGAGGTGCAGTTGACCTTTCAGCCAGACGTTCGGACTCGCGCGCAGGAACGTTTCCCCCATACGGAGGTGGGACGCTGCCTGGTCCAGCCGGCCCGCTCTGACCTGCTGTTCGGCGACGACGCCGTGGAATTGCGCAGCGGCGTGCGGATGTCCCGCGTACGTGGCCGCGCGCTCACACTGATTCACGAGCCGGGCGGCGTCGGAGGCCGGCAACCAGTCGGCCACGCTCGCGAGCATGTCCAGCAGTATCCTGGCTGTCAGCTCTCCGTCGTGAACCCGCTCAGCGGCCGCGCGCGCCTTCCGAAACAGCTGCGCGCTGCGCTTGACGAATCCGTCGTCAAAGGCCGCGCGAGCCAGAACGGTCAGGCAGCGCGCGTCTGTGATGCGGGTGCGGTCGGTTGCCCGCAACCCGGCTGAGGCCAGACGGCGGGCGCGTTCGTTCTGTCCCGTCAGCTGCAGTGCTTCAGCCGTCGTGAGGTTGTAGGGCAGATAGTGCCTTGACCGCTGCCGCGGTCGTAGCTCGGCGAGGTGTTCCAACGCGGTGTTGAACCGCCCGCGGGCCATCTCGGCGTCGGCCTGTGCAAGGTGTTCCACGGCAGCTCCTCCATGAGTGCCTGCTGTTCCACGCTTGTTTGGGCGTTCGACAACCGTCTGGGCGGTGCGCTAATACTTACTATCTCATGAAGTATGCCGTCGTCACTTTCGGCTGCCGGGTGAACCAGGCCGACTCGGTCGACATCGAGCGCCAGCTGCGGGCGCTCGGCGGGTCTCCGGGGCCGTCCGCGGAGGCCGATTTGGTTATCGTAAACACCTGTTCGGTCACATCCACGGCCGACCACGGTGCGCGGCAGACGATACGGCGGATTGCGCGCACCAACCCGGGGGCGCGGATCGTGGCGACCGGCTGCTACGCGAGCAGGGCCGGAGACGCGGTAGCGGCGTTGCCGGGCGTGACGGACATAGTGGACAACCGCGACAAGGAGCGGCTGGCGGAGCGGTTGCGGCTGGCGGTGGACCGGACGACCGCGGAACGGTTCGGCGGCGGCGACGGCGCGTGCGGCGAAGCGATCCGGCCGGGAACCGCCGGGCGCACCGGATACACGTTGCGCGTGCAGACCGGCTGCGACCAGACCTGCGCATACTGCATCATTCCTTCGACGCGCGGTGAGGGCCGCAGCGTGCCGCTCGAGCGCGTGGCGGCCGAGCTTGACGCCGTGGCGGCGACGGGATTCCAGGAAGCGGCCGTCACGGGCGTGCACCTCGGGTCGTATGGCCGGGACCTGCAGCCGCGGCAGCGGCTGATCGACCTGCTGCGCCTGCTCGACGCGCACCCGTCGAGCCTGCTGTTCCGCTTGAGCTCGCTCGAGCCGATGGACTGCGGGCCGGAGGTGGTCGATCTCGTTGCGCGCAGCGGGCGGTTCGCGCCGCACTTCCACCTGCCGCTGCAGAACGCCAGCGACCGCGTCCTGCGGGCCATGCGCCGGCCGTATACCAGCGATTACTACCGGCGTCTGGTCGCGGACGTGCGCGATCGGCTGCCGGACGCGGCGATCGGTTCGGACATGATCGTCGGCTTTCCGGGCGAAACGGAGGCGGACGCCGAACTGAACCTGGCGTATCTCGACGAGAGTCCGCTCACCTACCTGCACGTCTTCCCCTACTCCGACCGGCCGGGCACCGACGCCGCCGGGATGGCGGGCAAGCTACCGGGGCCGGTCATCCGCGAGCGCGGCCGGGCGCTGCGCGCCGTCGGCGCGCAGCTGGCGGCCGCGTTCCGCGCCTCGCAGCTCGGCAAGGTGCGCTCCGGCCTGACTACCGAGGGCGGGTCAGTCGTGGTGACCGACAACTACCTCAAGGTCCGGGTTCCCGAGGGCCTGCCCGACAACCGCCGCGTCCAAGTGCGCA
>JAGWAI010000099.1:9844-11852 GCA_021296485.1 Acidobacteriota bacterium | reverse complement strand
GCGTGGTGCGCGACTACCGGCGCCGCCGCCAGCGCGACCAGTACAACAGCCAGCCCTGCGATAACTCTTGTGATCATTGCGTTGCTCCCCTGTGTTGCCAACCGTGAAATCCGTGCCCGTTTCACCTTGAGTCGGAAGAACACCTGCTCCTACCGGTTCGGCCACAGCGGCGGCAACCCGGTGCGGTCGCCCTCGTAGCCCTTGCGCAGGTGCCCGTACATCAGCTCCTCGACAAACTCCACGCACTTGTACTCGAGCAGCTGCATGTTCTCGTCGATGCGGCGATAGAGCGGCAGGCGGATGGTCCACGGCCGCTCGAAGATCTCGGGATCCGTGATGGTCGCCTCGTACTGCAGGTGGTACTCGCTGGTCGCCGTGTAGCGCTCCTCCACGCGGATGGAGTTGCTGTGGTAGTTGCCGGAACGGTCAAACCATGTCTCCGGCACCTGGCTCGTGACGTCGATCACGAGCGTCTCACCGTCCCAACGGCCGCGCGAGTGACCCATCCAGGCGTCGGCCGGCGCTTCGAAGTCCGGGCGGTTCATGTAGACGATCCGGCTCGCGCTCGCGAACTCGTACGCGAACAGGATGTATTCCGGCGTCTGCACGATCTGGAACGGGAAGGGCTGATAGGTGGCGCGCGGAATGCCAGGCATGTAGCAACGCACGGCCGGGTCGTAGAGCAGCTGGTTCTCACGGTTGGCCTGCCGCTGGGCCATGGCTTCCTGCTTGTAGGGGATCTCTCCGCCGACCACAACCCCCAGCCCGCCGGGCACTCCGCCAAGCGCGCCCATCTCCAGAGACGGCGAGAAGTCGGCCGCATGGCCTTCGATATCGTAGTGGGCGGAGCCGACGGCCTGCCAGATCCCGTTCAAGTCGGGACGGTTGTCGGCCGTCCGTGGAGCCCTGTAGTTCTGAGCCGTTGCCGCGGTCAGAAAAAGGACAACAAACGCCACGACGGCAGTCGCCCCTGTCATCGTGTCTCTAAGATTGAGCCGATTTCGCATCACTGGGTCTCCTCCCCGAACTTCCTTAACAAACAGGCTGAATTGCCGCGAGCACCGCCGGACACGGTGCCTCTACGCTCTGTGCAGAGTGCTATATACCCTCTGGGTATCCCGATGTCAACAAGTGCGCCGGCCGCGGGGCCGGACCGTACCGATAATGTCTCTCGCCACGCCTACTGCGCTTCGGCCTGGATGGCGACGTCCCCGAGGGCGCCTTCGCTGAGTTCGCCGTCGCCGGTCGGGAACTCGCTCTCCTGCAGCATGTACGCGATCACGTCCACGTACTGCGCCGTATCGAGCGACCCCGGGTTGTCCTGCGGCATCGACACGCTCATCACGTTGTAAAGGTCGCCCAGCGACAGGCCGTCCCAGAAACTGATGAAGGAATTGCCGGCCAGACCGGGGCCCATCTCGCCGCCGCTCAGGTCGTCGCCATGACATACAGAGCAACTCGAGTGGTACACTTCCTCGCCACGCGACGCCTGCGCGCTAGTGTAGACGCCGCTCCACGTCGACTGCTCCTGAGCCTCCAGGCGACCCGCAGCTTCGCCGGTCGTAAACCCCAGCCATCCAACCAACGCGGCGAGTGCTAGGCCTGCGCCGCACAACCGAAGGCGCCGTGCGGCCGCGTATCCGCATCCGGGTACACCGAAATTCCTCTGGTTCCGCTGAGTCGCCAACTCTGATCCTCCGCCCGCGCGACGGTATCAGGCGTCGCGCGCGAGTAAGAATAGCTGGAAAAGGGAAACAACGCAAAGAGCCCCGGGTGCCAGTCGAACGACACCCAGGGCTCATATATCAGGTGAGTATGCCGGGCCTGACTTCTCTCAGACCCCGTCGCGTCGCGCCGGCGGACCTACCGCTCGGTTGCGTCTCTGCCGTCGCGCGGGGCGCCCGTGCCGGACGAACCCATGAACAGCTTGCGGCCGTCCGTGAAGGTCAGGTCACGACCGTTCGCCTTGTTCGTGCCGTCCTTGGCCTGGTAGCCGTCCACCACGATC
>JAGWAI010000099.1:6664-9675 GCA_021296485.1 Acidobacteriota bacterium | reverse complement strand
GCGTGGTGCGCGACTACCGGCGCCGCCGCCAGCGCGACCAGTACAACAGCCAGCCCTGCGATAACTCTTGTGATCATTGTGTTGCTACCCCCTATGGCGGCTAGTTTAACCCGCCGGCGCGGTTGGAAGTCAAGCATTTGCAGGCAACATTTTCTCCCGGCGCAAGCGCAAAACCGGTGTGCCGGGGCCGCACGCAATCAACCCGCGCCACGGGCCGACAGGGAGTCGCATTCGCGCTGGTTGGCCATCGGCATGCGGCGCACGGCAAGGCCGTCGGACGGCCGGGCGAGCGTCAACATCAGCAGGCGGTACTGGCCGGCGTCGCGGCCGGGGTTGCCGCACACCGTGACGCGGTCTCCCGGGCGCAGCGTCTCGCGATCCACCCCGAGCTGGTGCAGCTTCGCGGCACCTTCCAGCTCCACCGACCACGTGTGGTTACCGTCTGCCCCACCGTGCACGCGCAGGTGCAGGAAGGAATGCGGATCCCGGTAGCCGACACGGTCGACGCGGCCTTCCACGGTAATGGTCCGGCCGATGTCGTACACCTCGCTGATTACGTGGTGTGCGCCGGTCGGCAGCGCGAAGACTCCGGCCGCCAGGACGGCAAGCAACAGCGATCTGACTCTCATACCGCTCTTCCCGCACCGCCGGCCGCTGCCGGCGACGCCACGTGATGGTAGTCGCTCACAGCCCGCTCCGCCCCTTAAGATATCCTGAAGTTCGTGCCGGCGCACCCGCCGGCCAGCCCTGACGCACCGCATAATGGCAAGCGAATCCATGCTGGTCGACGCACCGCCGCGCAACGGCGCAGCCGAACGACCCGAACGGGGGCGGCTGCTCGTCGTCGAGGACGAGCAGAAGGTCGCCGACGCCCTGCGGGAGGGACTGCGCAGCGAAGGGTACGACGTCACCGTCGAGCATACCGGCGAGGCGGCGTTCTTCCGCATCAACACCGAGACCTTCGAGCTGATCCTGCTCGACCTGGGACTTCCCGGCAGAGACGGTCTGGACATCCTGCAGGCCATTCGGGAAGGCGGCGTCGTAACGCCCGTGCTCATCCTGACGGCCCGCGACACGGTGGGCGACCGGGTCGAGGGCCTCAACGCCGGCGCGGACGATTACCTGGTCAAGCCGTTCGCGTTCGCGGAGCTTCTCGCGCGGGTCCAGGCCGTGGTGCGGCGAGGCCGACCGTCCGACCCGCGGCAGCTGGCCGTCGGCGACCTGGCGATCGAAATGGCGACGCGCCACGTGACGCGCGACGGAGCGCCGGTGGACCTGACCGCAAAGGAGTTCGATCTGCTTGCCTATCTGGCGCGGCACGCACACCGCGTGGTGTCCCGGGACACGCTCGTGCGCGAGGTATGGCGCGAAACATCGTCGAGCACGACCCTGAACAACATTATCGACGTCCACGTCTCGCGACTGCGCCGCAAGGTCGACCGGGAAGGACTCGCAAAGCTGATCCATACGGTGCGCGGCGTCGGGTTCGTCGTTCGGGAGGAGGAACCGTGAGGCGGCGCTGGTTCCCGCACAGCCTGCGGGTGCGCCTGACGGCGTTGCACGTGGCCGCCATGGTGCTGGTGCTGACGCTCTACGCCGCAGCCGTATACACGCTGGTGGCGCGCAACGCCTCGCGGAGTCTCGACGACCGCCTGCGCAGCGACTTCCGCTGGGCGTCCGATATGGCGCAGCAGGACCGCGGCGGAGCCCTCGTCTGGTACGAAGGTGACGAGTGGCAGGAGGACAGCCCCTGGCTGACCGTGCTGACTTTGGAAGGCGAGCCCGTTTTCCGCACCGCGCTGGCACGCCGGCTGCCTGTCCCCGAGAGCGAGGCGCTCGCCCGCGACCCGGACGGCGGAATCGCGGCGGTGCCGGGCGGCGTGGCGCGGTTCAGGATTCTGACCGGCCGCGCCAGGGTCGCCGGACAGCAGGTCATCATTCAGGTCGGCCGCTCGGAGGCCCCGATGCAGGAGGCGCTGACCGAGCTGTTGCTGGTGCTCGTGCTCGGACTGCCGCTGAGCGTGACCGCCGCGGGGTTGGGCGGGTACTGGCTGGCGCGCGGCGCACTGGCGCCGGTCGACCGGATGGCGGAGCGCGCCCGCGCGATTACGGCCGATCGCCTTGGCGAGCGCCTGCCGGTCGATAATCCGCCCGACGAGCTGGGGCGCCTGGCAACCGTGTTCAACGCGACGCTGGGCAGGCTTGAAGCGTCGTTCGATCAGATGCGGCGCTTTACGGCCAACGTCTCGCACGAGCTACGGACGCCGCTGACCGCCATCCGCAGCGTCGGCGAGGTCGGATTGCGCGAGCCGCGGGACGCGGCCGGATACCGGACCGTGATCGGCAGCATGCTCGAGGATGCCAACCGGCTGGCCAGTCTCGTCGACCGCCTGCTGACCCTTTCGCGGGCGGACACCGGCGAGGTGACAGTGGCCAGCGAGCCGGTCGTCCTCGCCGACCTCGCCGAACGCGTCGCCGCGGACCTCGGCGTGCTCGCGGAGGAAAAGGAGCAGTCGCTGACCGTGGCGTTGGACGCGGAGGCGCACTGCACGGGTGACCGTATCGTGTTGCGGCAGGCGCTGATCAACCTGGTGGACAACGCCATCAAGTACACGCCGCGCGGCGGCCGTATCGCCATACGCGTGTCGGCCGCAGCCGAAAAGGTGACGCTGGAGGTTAGCGATACCGGCTGCGGCATCCCGCCGGAGCTGCGCGAGCGGGTGTTCGACCGCTTCTACCGCGGGCGCCATCCCGACGTCCGCGAGGCGGGCGCCGGTCTGGGCCTGGCGATTGCGAAATGGGCAGTGGAAGCGAACCGCGGGACGCTGACATACGAGCCTGCGGACGGCGGCGGCAGCCTCTTCCGCATCTGTCTGCCTGGCGATGAGAACGTTACGCGGGCCGCCACGATCCGGCCGGCGCGGGCGACGCGCTACGCAGAGGAAACCGCCTGACCCGGCGGATGCCGGTCAGGGCGCGGGCGGATCCGGATTGTCGTCCCGTACGCGGCC
>JAGWAI010000099.1:0-6654 GCA_021296485.1 Acidobacteriota bacterium | reverse complement strand
TTGTGGCACCGGTCGCACGAACGGTACAGGGTCTCACCAAGATCGAAGACCCGTTCGGCGTCCCGAGCCAAGGCCGCCTCATGGACCAGCATGGCCGCTTCCGACATGTTCAGCGAGAGCTGCATCCAGCCCTCCTGGTCGCGCGCGCGCTCGCCGATCATCAGCAGGTTGGCGCCCTCGGCGATGGTCATTGCGCCATTCAGGACGACGGCCCACTCCTCGTCCGTCTCCGGTTCCCACTCCTCGGTCCCCTCGACCGTGATGATCGTGCCGGAGGAATCCCACACCGCGTCGGCGGCAGGGTCGAGAATCATCCTCATGAGCTCGCCGACGTCGGCAACCGGCTCCAGCGGCGGCCCGCTGGGCTCCGATTCGCAGCCCGTCAGCAGAAACGCACTGGCACAAACGCAGATCAGAAGCCTTCGCATACTTGCTTTCCCATCCATAGCAGTGAACAGCGGGTTGTCAACCGTGGATTGTACACTGGCGGTCCAATAATCGGCGCACCGGCCGCGCCGTGCATCCCGGATTCGGGGCGCGTGCCGGACCGCCCTTGTCCAGGAGGCGCACGATGCACAGCCGTGCTTCACATGCGTACCCCTCACGTAGCGCGCGAGTCGCCGCATCCGTTCTGGCGACCGTGCTGGCTGCGCTTGGAGCAGCACATTCCGCACCGGCCCTGGCGCAGGAACGCTGGGTGGGCACCTGGGCAACCGGCCTGCAGGCCCTGATCCCGCCCGATCCTGCGTCGGCGCAGGCGTCCGACGGCGGCGGCGACCTCTTCGGCCCGCTGCCCCGCATCCGCAACCAGACCGTGCGGCAATTCATGCGCACCAGCATCGGCGGCTCCCGCGTGCGCGTGACATTCACCAACGTCTTCGGCACGCATCCGCTGGCGATTGGCGCCGCCCACGTTGCGGTCCGGGCGGGCGAAGCGGCAATCGACCCGCAGGCCGGCGCGCCGCTGACATTCGACGGCGAGCGGTCCGTTACTATCGAAGCCGGCGCGACGGTGCGCAGCGACGCGGTCGATATCGACGCGCCTGCGCTGGGGCACCTCGCCGTCGACATGCACCTGCCGGGCGACACCTGGCGCGGGCGTTCGCCCATCTCGGGGCTGCGCGGCGCCTGGACGACCGGCTACGTCTCCCCCGCCGGCGACCATAGCGGTGCGGAGAACATGCCGGTGGACGCTACGCTTCAGTCGTGGCTGTTCCTCTCGCGCGTGGAGGTGGCGGCCCCGCGGGAGACGCAGGTCATCGTGACTCTCGGCGATTCGATTACGGAGGGGTTCGGCTCGACCGCCGACACGGACAGCCGCTGGCCCGACGTGCTGGCCGAGCGGCTGGGCGAGGCGCACGGCGCCGCGGCGCCCGCCGTGCTCAACGTCGCCATCTCCGGCAACCGCGTGCTGCGCGGCAATGACGGCGTATTCGCCGCCCTCTCCGGGGCCGGCCCCGGCCCGCTGAACCCCAACGCCGGCTTCGGCCCGAGCGCGCTGGATCGCTTAGATCGCGACGTGCTGCTGCAGCCCGGCGTTACGCACGTCATCGTGCTGGAGTCGATCAACGACATCGGAATGACCGGCGACCCGGCGTCACCCACAGTCGAAGAGCTGATCTCCGGACACCGTGCACTCATCCAGCGCGCACGCGCCCGGGGCCTGACGGTCTACGGCGGCACGCTGACGCCGTTCGAAGGAGCGCAGTACTACACCGAGGATGGCGAGGCCAAACGGCAGGCCGTGAACGACTGGATCCGCACCAGCGGCGCCTACGACGCGGTCATCGATTTCGATGCCGTCGTGCGCGATTCGGCCAATCCGCGGCGGTTCCTGCCCATGTTCCACCCCGGTGACTGGCTGCACCCGAACGATGAGGGCTACCGGGCGATGGGAGACGCTATCGACCTGACGCTGTTCGCCCGGGCGCCGTGAGCCGGGGAGATTTCAGTTACCGGCGATGCGGAATTTCTGGACCCGCCGGTTGCGGCCCACCTCCGCGCCGAACACGTTGCCGCGCGAATCGACATCGATGTGGTGCAGGTTCGTCAACTGGCCCGGCTCGGAACCCAGCGACCCGAATTCGCCGATGGTATCGAGCGTCTGGCGGTCCAGGATCCAGACCCTGCCGTTGCCGAAGTCGTTCGCGTAGAGGTAGCGCTGGTCGGGATCGCGCGAGAACGCCACGCGCGCGACAGTGCTCGAAGCCGGCCCGCCGCGGTTGACGAAGCCCTGCTTCACGTAGCGGCCCTCGACGGTGAATACCTGGATGCGGCGGTTGCCGCGGTCCGCCACGTAGACGAGACCGTCGTTCGACACGCCGATGCCGTGGACGATCCCGAACTGCTCGGGACCGACTCCCATCGTCACCAGGGGATCCTCGGCCGGTCCGGGAGCCGGCCGCGCCACGCCGATCTCGTAGGCATCCTCCGGCTCGTTGCCGAACGCGCCCCACTGGCGCTTGAAATCGCCGCTATCCGCGTCGAGCACCCACACGCGGCGGTTGCCGTAGCCGTCGGCGACGAATGCCTCGTTCGTCGGCGAATAGACGCTCACGTCCGCCGGCTGGCGCGGATTGTCCGTGTCCGCATTCCCGCCGCTCGCCGCGTAGCTGCCCTTCTGGAACAGGAAGTCACCGCTTGACGTGAACTTGAGGATCATGTCGTCCGCGCGGTCCGACACGTTGTTGCCCGCGCGCGGATTGATGCCGGTAATCCACACGTTGTTCGCGTGATCGACGAAAATGCCATGCTCCGTGTCCGGCCAGTCGTAGCCGTCGCCGGGACCGCCCCAACCCTGCACGAACGCGCCGTCCGCGTCGAACTCCATCACGGCTGGCGCGGCGTTGGCCAGCTGATCTTCAGGCACCGTCCGCGGCCGCGAGAGAATCCAGACGTGGTCCCGCGAGTCGACCGAAACCGACGTCGGGACGCCCATTACCCAGCCGTTGGGCAACTCGGGCGGAAACGAGGGATCCAGCTCGTACGAAGGCGGGCCCGCCATGGCCATGTCTTCGGCGGGGGCCGACTCCTCCATGGCGGGCTCTGCCGGCATGTCGCCACCGCCACAGCCGGCCAGACCGACCGCCAGCGCGAGCGGCGCCAGGGCCAGACGCATCATCAGATATCGGGGCATTACGTTTCTCCTCGAATGCTTGCTTGCTCGTTGTCTTCCCTGGCGCCGCGCGTCAGGCCGGCGCGCGCTTGCCCCTGGCCCGCATTTCTCACCAACCTCACGAACGCTGGTGAGAAATGCGGGCTCGGAGCCAGGGTCGCCACATGATGGCACAAGCGCGGTCGGAACGCCACGTCGCGCGGCCCGGTCTCGGGTCGCCGGACCGTTCGCCCGAATCGCGCGCGATACTATAAAATACCGCGGCGCGAGCACCGGCAGTTCTCTGTGAGGTTCCCCAGTATGAAGCGATGCGTTGCAATAGCCGCCCTCCTTTCGACCTCCCTGGTCGGCGCGCAGGAGCCCAGCGGCATGATTGAATGGCCTTTCGTCGGCTCGGAGCAGGCCCACACCAAGTACTCCGACGCCGACGATATTACCGCCGCAAACGTTGCCGAGATGGAGATCGTCTGGCAGTGGGAGCCCAACGAGATGCCGCTCCAGGAATACGGCACGCGGCCGGGCGCCTTCCAGGCCACGCCGATCATGATCGACAACGTCCTTTACATATCGACCATGTACACGCGCGTCGCGGCGCTCGATGCGGAGACGGGCGCCGAACTCTGGACTTTCGACCCCAAGGCTTACGAGGGCGGTTCGCGCGGCGCCGGCCCCGGCGGCTTCAAGCACCGCGGCATAGCGCACTGGCAGGACGGGGACGACGCCCGCATTCTCCTGAACAGCCGCGACCGGCTGTACTCTCTGGACGCCGCGACCGGCACGCCGGATCCGGAATTCGGCAACGAGGGCAGCATCCTGCTGACCGAGGGCCACGGCCGGCCCGTCACCCGCTTCGACTTCGATCAGACCTCGCCGCCGGTAGTGTTCGAGGATCTGGTTATCGTGGGCAGCCGCGTGCCCGACCGCGTCCAGCGCAAGTTCGACCCGCCGGGCACGGTGCAGGCGTTCGACGTGCATACGGGCGAGCGCCGCTGGGTCTTCTTCACCATCCCGCAGTCGAACGACGACTTCGGCGCCGACACGTGGGAGGACGAGTCGTGGCGCTACGGCCTGATGTCGCTCGACGCCGAGCGCGGCCTGCTGTACGTGCCCACCAGCACGCCGAGCGGCGACTACTGGGGCGGCCACCGGCTGGGCGCGAACCTGTTCGCCGAATCGCTGGTCTGCCTGGATGCCCGCACCGGCGAGCGCCAGTGGCACTTCCAGGCGGTGCACCACGGGGTGTGGGACTATGATTTCAATTCGGCGCCGAACCTGGTCACGATCAACGTTGACGGCCGGGAGATCGACGCGGTGGCGGAGGTCTCGAAGCAGGGCTTCACGTATGTCTTCGACCGCGTGACCGGCGAGCCGGTGTGGCCGATCGAGGAGCGCCCGGTCGACACGGAGACGGACGTACCGGGCGAGGTGCTGTATCCGACGCAACCATTCCCGACGAAGCCGCCGCCGTTCAGCGAGCAGGGCGTGTCGCTCGACGACGCGAACGACCTCACGCCGGAGATCCACGCGCTGGCGGTGGAGGAAATGCAGCAGTTCCGGCTGGGACCGCTGTTCACGCCGCCGAGCCTGCGGGGTACGCTGATGCGGCCCACGACGAGCGGCGGCGCCGACTGGGGCGGCGCGGCGTTCGACCCGGAGACCGGGCTGTTGTACGTGCGGACTTCGGAGGGCACCACCACGAATCAGGTCTGTCTGAATACCGGCGACGATCCCGACGTGGACGTCGAGTACAGCAACAATTGTCCACACGGCGCGGCGGCGATGCTCTTTCAGTTGGCTAACCGCCCCGGCGCCTCCAGGATCGCGCAGCGCAAGCTGGGCCCGATCCCGATCATCAAGCCGCCGTATGCGTACCTGGTCGCGATCGACCTGAACGCGGGCGAGATTGCCTGGAAGGTGCCGTTCGGAGAAGGCAGCCGGATCATCCGCAATCACCCGCTGCTCAGGGGTGTCGACCTTCCGGATCGCCTCGGCACGCCCGGCAATCCGGGCCCCCTGGTGACGAAGGGCGACCTGCTGTTCCTGGGCGGCGGCGACCCGTATCTGTACGCGTTCGACAAGGCGACGGGCGCGGAGGTCTGGCGCGGCGCGACGCCGCACCGGACCAGTGCGAATCCGATGACCTACCGCTCGCGGTCGGGCCGGCAGTTCGTCGTCATCGCGACCGGCGCGGGACCGGACGCCGCACTCGTAGCGTTCGCCCGGCCCGAGTAACGAGCGCACGCGGCGGTTGAACCACGAAGGGGACGACGCGCGTTGACGCGGTCGGCCGCCGGGGGTTTGGGGCGCAGCCCCATATGGTAAAGCCGCACACGGTGCGGCTCGGCGGACGCGGCGCGGGGCGAAGGGGTCCCCGCTAGCGGTCGCCGGGGGTTTGGGGCGCAGCCCCATCTATAATTGGAGGGTTACGTCCATGAATATCCACCCACTGGAGGGGACAATGCGTGTAACGGTTGCCTGTTGCATCAGCCTGTTGATCGGCGTGCACACCGCATGGGCGCAGCACCCGGGCGAGGCGGCCTACGAAAAGGTGTGCGTCACCTGCCACGGACCGCAGGGGGCCGGCGGCCTGGCGCCGGCACTGGCGCCGATGAGCTACGACGCCGACTACGTGCTGGCGATCGTCCGCGAAGGGTTCGGGCAGATGCCGCCCATCTCGGCGCGCGAGTTGAACGACGATGAGGTAGCCCAGGTCGTCGAATACCTGCGAGACCCAAGCGCCGCGCCTGCCGCCGAACAGGCAGAGGCCGCACCGGAGCATCCGGATCTGAGCGGCATCTGGCAGGCAGTCAACGCGGCGTCGTGGAACGTCGAGGCTCACAACGCGGAGGACGGCGTGCCGGCCGGCCTGAGCGTTGTGGTGGGCGAGACCATTCCCTACCGCGAAGACGCGCTGGCGCAGCGCCGCGAGAACTATGAGAACCGCATGGAGGACGACCCGGTCCGCCAGTGCTTCCTGCCTGGCGTGCCCCGCATCATGTACATGCCGTTTCCCTTCCAGATAATCCAGACGCCGGACCACCTGGTCATGACGTTCGAGTTCGCCCACGCGGTGCGGATCATCTACACCGACGGCAGCCCGCATCCTTTGCCGAACGACTTCTGGATGGGCGACTCGCGCGGCCACTGGGAAGGCGACACGCTGGTCATCGACAACACATATTTCAACGACCAGACCTGGTTCGACGCGTCCGGGAACTACCACAGCAACCAGCTGCATGTAGTGGAGCGCCTGACCCTGGCCGGCGAGAATCATATCGTGTACGAGGCGACCATCGAGGATCCGGAGGTGTTCACGCGCCCCTGGACCATTCGCATGCCGCTGTACCGGCGACTGGAGGAAAATCTCCAGATCCTCGACTACGACTGCGTCGACTTCTTCCTCGACTCGCTGGTCGAGCCTTGACGCCGGGACGCCACGCAGGAGGAACACAACGATGCGCACCACCATTCTTGCCGTACTGCTCGGCATGGGTCTGCTGCTGGCCACGCCGCCCGTCGCGGCCCACCACGCGTTCTCG
>JAGWAI010000014.1:66112-66727 GCA_021296485.1 Acidobacteriota bacterium | reverse complement strand
CGCCGGTATTGGTGCCGGTGCCCCGTTTCTTGTAATTCGAGCTGGTGAGCCGTTCCTCGTACAACCCGCCGCCGGCCGTGGCGTAGAAGCGCAGCCCGAGAATGCTGGGCGTCTGCACGACGGCGTTGAACATCGCGGTGCGCAGCGCCGGCGCATTCTCGGACATGTCCTCGCTGGTGTCCGAATATTCGAATTCGACGCCGATTATCAGCAGGACGGCATCCACGGCGACCCCTTTTACCGGGCGGCTCGAGGGGGTCGCGGTCTTGCCCGTGAACAGCACGACATCGGCCGCCGCCTCGCGGGCGGCCAGCACGAAGAGCAGGACGAGCAGTGCGGAGATCACGCGGCGCATCGCCTATCTTAACCTCCGCACCGCGGTCTTGTTCGGGGCATGCCCTGCGTCAGCCCACTGGTTGGCCCTCTGCGACCCTGTGTGAACGCCAGGGGTTTGGGGCACAGCCCCAAGTTGATGATGCCGCGCACGGAGTGGGGCGAAGGGGACCCCGCGAGTGGCCGGCGGGGGTTTGGGGCGCAGCCCCAAGCAGGTAATGTTGCCCACGGCGCGCCCCGAGTTGAAGAAGCAGCAAGACCCCTCCGGCGGTGAAGTACGGA
>JAGWAI010000014.1:65175-65789 GCA_021296485.1 Acidobacteriota bacterium | reverse complement strand
AGTGGCCGGCGGGGGTTTGGGGCGCAGCCCCATGTAGGCATGATAAAGTCTGGGCGGTCCATGGACCTGGCAGACCGCGTTCTGGCCGGCGACCAGCGCGCGATCGCGCGCGCCATTTCCCTCGTCGAGAACGATCCGGCGGCGGCGGCCGTGCTGATGCCACGGCTGGCCGGCCGGATTGGCAAAGCCCGCGTGATCGGGGTTACGGGTGCGCCCGGCGTCGGGAAGAGCACGCTCGTAGACCGGCTGGCGGTGGAATACCGTCGTCGGGACCGCACGGTCGGGATTCTGGCGGTCGATCCGACGAGCCCGTTCAGCGGCGGCGCCATTCTCGGCGACCGTGTCCGAATGCACCGCCACGTGCTGGACGACGGCGTGTATGTGCGCAGCATGGCCACGCACGGCCATCTTGGCGGGCTGTCGCACGCAACCAGTGACGCGGTGCTTATCCTGGACGCCGCGGGGCGAGACATGGTGCTGATCGAGACGGCGGGCGTGGGTCAGGCGGAAGTGGACATAGCCCGAACGGCCGACGCATCGATAGTGGTCACCACTCCGGACGCCGGCGACGGCGTCCAGGCGATGAAGGCCGGCATCATGGAAATCGCCGACGT
>JAGWAI010000014.1:64257-65111 GCA_021296485.1 Acidobacteriota bacterium | reverse complement strand
GACGCAGGGGCGTGGCGCCCGCCGGTGCTCAAGACGCGGGCCGCAACGGGCGACGGTGTGCCGGCCGTGGTCGAGGCGGTCGAGCGTTTCGAAGGCGAGCGGGGCGACAGCCGCGAACGGCGGCGCTCGCGCGCGCGGTCCCGGCTCATGGAGCTGCTGCAGCAGCAGTTCGTCGAGCGGCTCGAGCGGCAGGACGAGATCCGCAAGCTGATTGACGACGCCGTCGAGCGGATGGCCGCCGGTGAAATCGATCCGTATGCCGCCGCGGCGGAGATCATGGAGCGCGCATCATGAAGGCGGTGCTTGACCACGTCGGCATCGCGGTGGCCAGCCTGGAAGCAGCCGTCGCGTTCTACCGCGACGCGCTCGGCCTGGAGATCGAGGTCACCGAGGAGGTGGAGTCGCAGCACGTGCGCGCGCATTTCGTCGGCGTGGGCGGGCCGGCGCTCGAGTTGCTGGAGGCCACGTCCGACACGTCGCCGATCGCGCGCTTCGTTGACCGCCGGGGCCCCGGCCTGCACCACATAACGCTACGGGTCGATGACCTCGCGGCGACGCTGGAGCGGCTGAGGTCGCGCGGGATACGGCTCATCGACGAGGTCCCGCGTCCCGGCGCCGAGAACGCGCTCGTGGCGTTCGTTCATCCGGCGAGCGCGCACGGCGTGCTCGTCGAGCTGCAACAGAAGGAGCACGGTGGCTGAGGCGGCGGTTCGGATCGGGGTGATTGGCGGGAGCGGCCTGTACGACATGGCCGACCTCACAGACCGCAAGGAGGTCGTCGTCTCGACGCCGTTCGGAGAGCCCTCGGCGCCGTTCGTGATCGGCTCACTGGCCGGGCGTCGAGTGGCGTTTCT
>JAGWAI010000014.1:20144-64152 GCA_021296485.1 Acidobacteriota bacterium | reverse complement strand
CGCGAGGAGTACCCGCCGCTCGACATCGTGATCCCGGACCAGTTCCTCGATCGCACGCGCGGGCGGATAAGCACGTTCTTCGGCGAGGGGATAGTGGCGCACATTCCCTTTGCGCATCCGGTCTGCGACGCACTTGCCGGCATGGCGGGCGACGCGTCCGACGCGGCCGGGGCGCGCACGCACCGGGGCGGGACGTACGTCTGCATGGAGGGCCCGCAATTCTCTACGCTGGCCGAGTCGCGGCTGTACCGCTCGTGGGGCATGGACGTCATCGGCATGACGAACCTCCAGGAGGCCAAGCTCGCGCGCGAGGCGGAGATCTGCTACGCCACACTCGCCCTGGTCACCGACTACGACTGCTGGCATCCCGATCACGACCACGTCACGGTCGAGATGATCGTCCAGAACCTGCTGCGCAACGCCGAGACCGCGCAAAGGGTTGTCAGGGCGCTGGTCGAGCGCCTGCCGGCCGACCGGGCGTGCGGCTGCGCCACGGCGCTCGAGTCCGCCATCATCACCCGTCCGGACGCCGTACCGCCGGAGACCAAACGGAAGCTGGCGCCGATTGTCGGAAAGTATCTGGACTGACCGATGCAGCCGGTTCTCACCGTTGGCTCCGTGGCCTTCGACTCGATCAAGACGCCGGCAGGCGAGGTGTCGCGCGTCGTCGGCGGCGCCGCCACGTACTTCAGCCTCGCGGCGTCGCTCTTCACGCCCGTCCGGTTGGTGGCCGTGGTCGGCGATGACTTCGGACCGGGCCACCTGCGGATATTCGACGGCCGGCCGATCGACCTGAGCGGTCTGCAGCGGGTTGCCGGGGAGACGTTTCGCTGGCGCGGGGAATACCACCACGATCTCAATCAACGCGACACGATCTACACCGAGTTGAACGTGTTCGACGCGTTCCGACCGCGCATTCCCGCGGCGTTTCGCGACAGTCCCATCGTTTTCCTGGCGAACATTCACCCGGCGCTTCAATTGGAGGTGCTGGACCAGGTGGCGTCACCCCGGCTCGTCGCGCTCGACACTATGAACTACTGGATCGAGGGTACGCCGGACGCCCTGCGCCGCGTGCTGGCGCGCGTGCACGTGCTGATCATCAATGACGAAGAGGCGCGGCAGCTGAGCGGCGAGCGGAACCTGGTCGCGGCGGCGCGCGCGATTCGGGCGCTCGGACCCCGGCGCGTGGTGATCAAGCGCGGTGAGCACGGCGTGCTGATGACCTCCGGCGAGCGGTTTTTCGCGGCGCCCGCGATGCCGCTGGAGGTCGTTTGCGACCCGACCGGAGCGGGTGACACATTCGCCGGGGGGTTCATCGGCTATCTGGCGTCCGCGCCCCAAATGACCGATGCCGTGCTGGCGCAGGCCGTGGTGGCCGGCAGCACGATGGCGTCGTTCGCCGTGCAGGAATTCGGCGTCGACCGGCTGCTGCGGCTGGACAAGGCGGCAGTGGCGGCCAGGTTCGGCGAATTCAGGCAGCTCACGCAGTTCGAGCCGCTGTAACATCCGGGCAGGAGCGCGATCGAGCATGGCGCAGACACGGTCACGGCCGGAGCCACCGGCGCCCGCGGCGAGCCCCGTGATGGTGTGCGCGGCGGCTTGGGCTGTGCCCGGCGCCGGGCACCTGCTCATGGGGCGCCGCCGCACCGGCTTGATCCTGCTCGCGGCCCTGCCGCTCATGTTCGCCGTCGGTCTGTGGCTGGACGGGCGGCTGTTTCCGTTCGAGACGGGACAGCCGCTGGTGCTGTTGATGGCGCTCGCCGACCTGGGGATCGGCACGCCGTACCTGGTGGCGGCGGCGCTGGGACTGGGCGACGGGCGGGTGGTGGGGGCCACCTACGAGCATGGAAACACGTTTCTGATCGTGGCCGGCCTGCTTAACCTGCTGGTCGTGCTCGATGCCGGCGACATCGCCCGGGGGCGCAAGTAGGCGCAGCCGCGGAGCCGCGTGCCGATGACCAGTCACTTCTGGATAATGGCGCTGTTCGGCGGATTCGTGTCGCTGGTGTTCGCGCTGCTGGCCCGTGACGACCCGCGCGAGCAACTGCGGTTCGGGGCGCTGCTGTGGGCGGCCTTCACGGCGTCCGCGGTGGTGATTGGCTGGTTGATGTATCCGCTGCCGTTCTAGTTGGGCGTACGGCTGACAATGCGTTACAACCCGGGATCAGCGCATCCAAAAAGGGGGACGACGAGCGCTCCAGCAGTCGGCCCCCCAGGCGCACACGGTGCGCCTCGGCAAGCCCGGCGCGGGGCGAAGGGGTCCCCGCCAGGACTTGCCGGGGGTTTGGGGCGCAGCCCCAAGTGGTATTGGCTACCGGCGCTGGCGATGATGGCGTTGCTGTTCCTGCTTTCGTCGATCCCGGGCTCCTCGCCCGTGCTCCTGCGGGGATACAACCTCACCGCGCACGCCGTGGCGTACGGCCTGCTGGGGGCGCTGTTGCTGCACGCTCTTGCCGGCGGCCGCCTGCGCGGCGTCACGATCCGCCACGCCGCCGCCGCCGTGGCCGTCGCCGGTTTGTACGGCATCAGCGACGAGCTGCACCAGCGTTTCGTGCCGGGGCGCACGGCGGAGCTGGTCGACCTGGGGGCCGATGTCGCGGGGGCACTGTGCGGCGTTCTCGTCGTCTGGGCGTGCGGTATAGTCTTGTCGGTTCGGCAGCCCGGATCCGGGTGAGCGCCGGCGAAAACCTCATGGACAACGTAACTCTCGCACCGGCCGGAGCCGATCACGTTGCCCGCGTTACCGTATCGCGGCCCAAGGTGCTCAATGCGCTCAACGCGGCCACCATCACCGAGCTGTTCGATGTCTTCGGCCGACTGCGCGCGGACGCGACGGCACGCGCGATCATACTGACGGGCGCCGGCGAGCGGGCATTCGTGGCCGGCGCCGATATCGCCGAGCTGGCCCGCCTGCAGCCGGCTGAAGCGCGCGAGGTGGCCCGCCGAGGGCAGGCGCTATGCGACCTGATCGCCGGCGCCGGCAAGCCGGTCATAGCGGCCATCAACGGTTTTGCGCTGGGCGGCGGCTGCGAGCTGGCCATGGCCTGTACGCTGCGCGTGGCGGCCGAAACGGCCCGTATCGGGCAGCCGGAGATCAACCTGGGGCTCATCCCCGGCTATGGCGGCACGCAGCGCCTGCCGCGCCTGGTCGGTCCGGGCGCGGCCCTGGAGATGCTGCTTGCGGGCGATCCTGTCACGGCCGCCGAGGCGCACCGCCTGGGGCTCGTCAACCGCGTGGTGCCGGCCGAACGGCTCATGGCCGAAGCGGGTGCGCTGGCCGCGGCCCTGGCGGCCAAGCCGGCGGTCGCGGTGCGCTACCTTCTGGACGCCGTCCGTTCGGGGATGCAGATGTCGCTGGCCGACGGCTGCGACTACGAGGCGTCCGTGTTCGGCCTTGTGGCCGCCACCGACGACATGCGGGAGGGGACGCGCGCATTTCTCGAGAAACGCCGCGCGGAGTTCAAGGGACAGTGAAGACCGCGCCCGCGACCTCCGCCGGTCCGGGACCCGACGCCGGCAATCTGCGGATTGCCCTTGTCGTCTCGGCCTATCATGACTCCATAACCGGTGCGCTGCGCGACGGCGCGGCAGCGGCGCTCAAGCGCGCGGGCGTGCGCGACGACGCCGTGGTGGTGATTCCGGTGCCGGGCGCATTCGAGATTCCGTTCGCGGCCAGGCAGGCTGCCGAGACGCGCCGGTTCGATGCGATCGTCTGCCTCGGGTGCGTGATTCGGGGACAGACGCCGCATTACGACTACATCGCGTCGGCGGTGGCCCACGGCATCATGATCGCGTCGCAGGCGACCGGCGTACCGATCAGCTTCGGCGTGCTCACCACGAACTCGTTGGGGGAGGCCGTGGCCAGGTCGGGTCCGGGCGCCGCGAACAAGGGTTGGGAAGCCGCCATGGCCGCGCTGCAGCTCACGGACGTCAAGCGCAATCTGGCGCGCCCGCGCGCCTCCGGATCGGCCGCGTGAACGCCGGGCGGAGCGGGGCGGAGCGCCACCGCGCCCGCGAGGCGGCGTTGCAGCTGTTGTATCAATGGGAAGTCGGATGGGCCGGGCCGGGCGGCCTCGGCGACGCGAGCAGGGCGTACTGGCGCGTAAATCCCGCTCCCGCTCCCCGGCGCCGGTTCGCCACCGAGCTCGTCGAAGGGACGACCGAGCGTCTCACCGCCATAGACGCGTTGCTCGAGTCGAACACCCACAACTGGCGGCTCGCCCGCATGGCGGTAATCGACCGGCTTATCATGCGGATGGCAGTCTATGAGCTCGCCTACACCGACACGCCGACGGCGGTCGTGATCGATGAGGCGCTGGAGCTGGCCAGGACGTTCAGCGGCGAGGATGCCACCGCTTTCATCAACGGGGTGCTGGACGGCGTATCCCGCGGGTTGCCCGCGCAGGATCTTCCGGACGGGTAGTACAACGTGATCGTCAAGCAGGACACGGACCAGTTGCGGCAGCGGCGGGAGAATCACGAGAAGCTGCGCGCACTCGGGGTGCAGCCGTACCCGCACCGCTATGACGCGTCCGACACGGTGTCGGCGATCGTCGGCGAGTACGGCGGCCGCTCGGGTCAGGAGCTGGAGGATGCGCGTCCCGGGGCGGCGGTTGCCGGTCGGATCGTGGGGATTCGCAGCTTCGGGAAGGCGAACTTCCTCGTGTTGTCGGACGGCAGGCAACGGCTGCAGGCCTACGTTCGGAAGGACTCGGTCAGCGCGCGCGACTTCGACCTGCTCAAGCTGCTCGACGTCGGGGACGTCGTCGGGGTGGCCGGCCGCATCTTCCGCACGCGTACGAACGAGCTAACCATCCGGGCTGCACGCATCGAGTTCCTGGCCAAGTGCCTGGAGCCGCTACCTGAGAAGTGGCACGGCCTCAAGGATGTCGAGATCCGCTACCGGCAGCGCTACCTCGACCTGATCGTCAATCCCCCGTCCCGAGAGGTCTTCGAGGTGCGCGCGCGTGTGATCCGGGCCATCCGGCGGTTTCTCGACGCGCGCGGCTATCTCGAGGTCGAGACGCCGATGATGCAGCCGCTGGCGGGCGGCGCGCTCGCGCGGCCGTTCGTCACGCACCACAACGCCCTCGATCTGCCGCTCTACCTGCGCGTCGCTCCGGAGCTGTACCTGAAGCGGCTGGTCGTCGGCGGCATGGAGCGCGTCTACGAGATCAACCGCAACTTCCGCAACGAGGGGATATCAACGCGCCACAACCCCGAGTTCACGATGCTGGAATTCTACGAGGCGTACAGCGACTATCAGGCGCTGATTACGCTGACCGAAGAGCTGCTGGGCGCGGTGGCGGACGACGTGCTTGCGGGGCGGGAATGCGAGTATGACGGAGCGGCAATCTCCTGGGATCCGCCGTTCGCCAGGCGCTCGCTGCGGGTGGCCGTGAGGGACGCAGTTGCCGAGCGGCTGGGTCGCGACGTGCCTGAAGGGGACCTGCGCGAGCCGGCGGCGGCGGCCGGGCTGGCACGCGAGCTGGGCGTCGAGGTCACCGCCGGCGCCGGGGCGGGCCGCATCGCGTTCGAGCTGTTCGAGGCGCTCTGCGAGAAGGCGCTCGTGCAGCCGACGTTCGTCTACGATTTTCCGACCGAGGTGTCGCCGCTCTCGAAGCAGCGGGCCGACGACCCGGATACGGTGGAGCGGTTCGAGCTGTACGTTGCGGGGATGGAGGTCGCCAACGCGTTCAGCGAGTTGAACGACCCCGCCGAGCAGCGCCGGCGGTTCGAGGAGCAGCTCGCCTTGCGCGCCGCCGGCGACGACGAGGCGCACGCGCTGGACGAGGATTACATCCGGGCGCTGGAGTACGGCCTGCCGCCCGCGGCCGGCGAGGGGATCGGCATCGACCGCCTGGTGATGCTGCTGACCGGCAGCACGTCGATTCGGGACGTCATCCTGTTCCCGCTCATGCGGCCGACACGGGTGGAGTGAAGTAGTGTCGTTCGAGTGGCACGTCGCGACGCGTTACCTGCTGGCCCGCCGCCGGCAGGCCTTCATCTCGTTGATCTCGCTGATCTCGACGCTCGGCGTGACGCTGGGCGTGATGGCGCTGGTCGTGGCGCTGGCGCTGATGACCGGCATGCAGCGCGAGATGCGCGACCGGATAACCGGCTCGGAAGCGCACGTGTACGTCTGGAACGTGGCGGCCGGAGGATTCGGGGACCCGGACGCCGAGGCGCGCCGGCTCGGGGCGCTGCCGCGCGTCGTGGCCGCGGCGCCGTCCATTCTCGGCAAGGCGCTGGCGACCACCCGCAACGGGGAGGCGTTCATCAGCGTCAAGGGGATCGATCCCGATCTGGAGCGGCATGTCACCGAGGTCGAGTCGGCGGTGCGCGGCGGCAGTCTGGCGGATCTGGAACGGACGGACATCGACCCGCCGGCGCTCGGCGGCGTGCTGATCGGCGACGGCGTGGCGGCGCAGCTCGGCGCCTTCGTCGGCGACGAGATCACGCTCATCACCGAGCACGGGACGCTGTCGCCGCTCGGGATGGTGCCGCGGCCGCGGCGCCTGCAGGTCGTCGGCACGTTCAACCTCGGGCTGTACACCTACGACAACGCCTACGGCTTCGTCAGCCTGGATGTCGCGAAGCGGCTGTTCAACAAGGAGCGGGTGGAGCTGATGGAGCTCCGCGTCGATGACGTCTACGCGTCGCGCGAGGTGGCCGCGGAGGTGTCGGATACGTTGGGTCCCGGATACGTGACCGAGGACTGGTCGCAGCTCAACCAGTCGCTCTTCTCGGCCCTGTGGCTGGAGAAGATGGCCATCTCGATCACGATCGGGTTGATCGTCATGGTGGCGGCGCTGAATATAGTCGCCTCCCTCGTGCTGCTCGTAATGGAGAAGAGCCGCGACATCGCCATTCTGAAGACGATGGGGGCGGCGTCGCAGGCGATCATGCGGATCTTCATGCTGCAGGGCATCGTCATCGGCACGGTCGGCACGACGGTCGGCGCGGGCGCAGGGTACGCGCTGGCGACGCTGCTGGACCGCCACCGGGTGATCCGCCTCGATGTCGAGGTATACGATCTCTCGTACGTTCCGTTCACGGTCGAGCCATTCGATTTCGCGCTGGTGGTCGTGGCGGCCCTCGCGATCTGCTTCACCGCCACCATCTATCCCGCGCGCCAGGCGTCGCGCCTGGATCCGGCCGAGGCGCTGAGGTACCGGTGACGGCAACGGGGCCGCGATTCCTCGAAGTCGTCCGGCTCACCAAGTCCTACCCTGTCGCGCGCGGCTCGCTGGCGGTGCTCCGGGATCTGGACCTGGCCGTCGATGCGGGCGAGATGGTGGCGGTCGTCGGCACGTCCGGCGTGGGCAAGAGCACGCTGATGCATGTGGTCGGCGGGCTCGACCGCGTCGACGGCGGGCGGATCGTGGTCGGCGGCACCGATGTCACCGGGCTGCCCGACGCGGAGCTGGTCCGCTTCCGCAACCGGCACGTCGGCTTCGTCTTTCAATTCCATCATCTGCTGCCGGAATTCAGCGCGCTCGAGAACGCCGCGATGCCGATGCGCATCGCCGGGCTGCCGCCGGCCGAGGCGGAGGCGCGGGCCCGGGACGTGCTGGAGCAGGTCGGTCTGGAGGAGCGTCTGGATCATCGCCCCGGGATGCTCTCCGGCGGTGAGCAGCAGCGGGTGGCGGTGGCCCGCGCGCTGATGATGCGCCCGTCCCTGTTGCTGGCCGACGAGCCGACCGGCGATCTCGACGAGCCGACTGCCGAACGGCTGCACGAGCTGCTGCGCGAGATGCACCGCCTGCACGACCTCACGTCGCTGATCGCCACGCACAATCTGCGCCTCGCTGCGGCGTGCGACCGCGTGCTGCGCCTGGAGGACGGCCGCCTGCATCCGGCCTGATGGCGCCGACCGCCGGAATTGGCGGTACGTGCGGACTGGTATAATGCGCTGGAACCTGACGGTGCGTCGGACTGCTTCGACGCCGTTGACGGGCGGGAGTGGATGTTTGAGCGGTACACCGAGCGCGCGCGCCGGGTCCTGTTCTTCGCGCGTTACGAGGCGAGTCAGCTCGGCAGCATCTCGATCGAGACCGAGCACCTGCTGCTGGGGTTGATTCGCGAAGGCAAGGGGCTCACCAGCCGCATTTTCGCGCGCTCCCACCTGTCCCTCGAGAGCATTCGCAAGGATGTCGAGGGACGCACTGTTTTCCGCGAAAAGGTTTCCACCTCGGTCGATATCCCCTTCAGCACGGAAACCAAGCGCGTGCTGCAGCACGCGGCGGAAGAGGCCGACCGGCTGCTGCACAGCTACGTCGGCACGGAACACCTGCTGATCGGCATCCTGCGGGAAGAGCGGTCGGTGGCGGCGTCCATCCTGTTCGAGAAGGGTATGCGGCTCAACAGCGTCCGCGGTGACGTCGTGCAGCTGCTCAGCGAGAAGACCACGCTGACGCGCGTCAAGGAGACGCCGCTGCTGGCCGAATTCAGCCGCGACCTCACCGAGGCCGCCATCAAGAATCAGCTCGACCCGCTCGTCGGCCGCAGGACCGAGCTCGAGCGCGTCCAGCAGGTGCTGTGCCGCCGCACGAAGAACAACGCGGTGCTGATCGGCGAGCCGGGAGTCGGCAAGACCGCGATCGTCGAAGGGCTGGCCCAGCGCATCGTCGGCGGCGACGTGCCGCACTTCCTCG
Organism: Acidobacteriota bacterium; assembly: GCA_021296485.1. Taxonomy (GTDB): domain Bacteria; phylum Acidobacteriota; class Vicinamibacteria; order Vicinamibacterales; family UBA8438; genus JAAXGX01. The sequence continues at coordinate 55,495 of JAGWAI010000014.1, read as the reverse complement.
CTGACAAGCGCATGCTGGCGCTCGACATCTCGCTCATCGTGGCCGGCACGAAGTACCGCGGGCAGTTCGAGGAACGTCTCAAGGCGATCATGAAGGAGCTCACCGAGAACCCGAACATCATCGTTTTCATCGATGAGCTCCACACGCTCGTGGGAGCCGGGTCCGCCGAAGGGTCGCTCGACGCCGCCAACATCCTGAAGCCGGCGCTCTCTCGCGGCGAGATCCGCTGCATCGGCGCGACGACGCCGGCCGAATATCGCAAGCACATCGAAAAGGATCGCTCGCTGGAGCGCAGGTTCCAGGCGGTGCGGGTCGATCCGCCGTCCGAGGCCGAGGCCCTGGAGATCCTGATGGGCGTCAAGGACCGCTACGAGACGTTCCATCAAGTGGCGTACACCAAGGAGGCCATGGAGGCGGCGGTCAACCAGTCGAGCCGCTACATCAGCGACCGCTTCCTGCCCGACAAGGCTATCGACCTGGTCGACGAGGCGGGCGCCTGCGTCAAGCTGCGCGAGGCGGGCCGCAGCGAGGAGTTCAGCGAGATCAACAAGAGCGTCCGCGTCGCCGTGGAGCAGATGGAAAGCGCGACGGCCCGCAAGGATTTCGACCAGGCGCAGTTCTTCCGCGAGCAGGTGGCGCTGGCCCGCGAGAATCTGCAATTCGTCCGCGAGAAATTCGTCGTCAAGTCGGGCGAGCACGAGGTGGAGGTCGGCAAGACGGAAATCGACGAGGTCGTTTCGAAGTGGACCGGCGTGCCGCTCGCCTCCGTCAACCAGGACGAAGGGCTGAAGCTGGTGCGAATGGAGGAGCACCTGCACCAGCGGGTGATCAGTCAGGAGACGGCGATCTCGGCGCTGGCCCGGGCGATCCGCCGTTCGCGCGCGGGACTGAAAGCGCCGAGCCGGCCGGTCGGCAGCTTCGTGTTCCTCGGGCCGACCGGGGTCGGCAAGACCGAGCTCGCCCGCGCCCTGGCGAATTTCCTGTTCGGCAGCGACTCGGCGCTGATCAGGTTCGACATGTCGGAGTACATGGAGAAGCACGCCGTGTCGAAGCTGATCGGATCGCCGCCCGGATACGTGGGACACGAGGAAGGCGGGCAGTTGACCGAGAAGGTCAAGCGCCATCCGTACTCGGTGGTGCTGCTCGACGAGATCGAGAAGGCGCACCCGGATCTGTTCAACATCCTGCTGCAGGTTTTCGAGGACGGGCATCTCACCGACGGCCTGGGCAACCGGATCGATTTCAAGAACACCATCGTCATCATGACGTCCAACATCGGCGCCCGCCACATTCAGAAACAGGCGGCCATGGGGTTCCAGTCACCCGGCGCCCGGGAGCGCCAGCGCAGCGTCTCCGAAATGGTGCTCGGCGAGGTGAAGCGCACCTTCAATCCCGAATTCATCAACCGCGTGGACGAGATCATCGTCTTCGAAGCGCTGCAGGATGACGACCTCAGAAAGATCACGCACATGCTCGTCGCGCGGCTGAACGAGAACCTTGTCGACCGCATGATCCGCATCTCGTTGACCGCGGACGTGGTCGACTGGATCATCGAGCAGACGTGCAAGGACCGGTCGTACGGCGCCCGCCCGTTGCGGCGCGCCATCCAGCGCCATGTCGAGGATCCGCTGGCCGAGGAGCTCATCCGGGGCCGTCTCGACAGCGGTGATATCGAGGTATATCTCGATAGCGGAATGCTTGCCTACCGGAGGCTCGGCGATTCCGTGGAAGGCCACCGGCTGGCGTCAGGCGTCTAAAGTACGTACACTGGCATACTTATTGCCGCCACGGGCGGCTAACCCGCATTTCTCACCAGCGTGCCGTGGTGACGGGGCGCACGGACTGAACGACGCTGCAGGCGTAGTCGTAACTACGTCGAAGCGGCGTGAGGGAGTACGGCCCGTCAACGCGAGCGGATCGGCGGCCGCAGCAGAAGGCTGGTGAGAATTGCGGGCTAAGGCGTTACAGGCAATGATCAAAACGCTACGAGCGTCTTTGTGCGTCTGGCTGCTGGCGGGTGTGCTCGCCTGGCCGGCGCCGTCGGCCGGCGCCGCATCGTCCGGCGGCGCGGAGGCAGCGCCCGAAACGTCCGCCGCCCAGCCCGGGCGGCGGCCCCCGCCGCTGCCCCCGGAGGATTCGCCGGACCTGCTGCGCACGGTGCAGGTGGCGTTCCCGAACCAGGGAAACGCGTCCAGCATCGATCCCCAGACGTATCTCTACTACATGGAGGTACCGAACCACCGCAGCCTGCCGTCGCAGGAAAAGTGGGTGCCGTATACCGCGGAGACCGAGCGGATCATCCGCGAGGATTTCCAGCGGCTCTGGGACACCGGCTTTCTGGACGATCTCTGGATTGAAGTGGTGGACGAGCCGTGGCCGAACGGCGTGGTCGGCAAGCGGGTGATCTTCAACTTCGAAGAGCGCGAGCGGGTGAAGATCGTCACCTTCGAGGGGTCGGACGAGGTCGATCGAGGCGACATCGAAACGGCGATGCAGGAGAACGGCCTGGGCATCCGGGTCGATTCGTTCCTCGACCTGGGGATGCTCAAACGGGTCAAGGCGCTCGTGAAATTCATGTTCGCCGACAAGGGGTACCAGTTCGCGGAGATCGATCACGAGGTGACGGAGCTCCCCGGCGGGCCGAAGACCGTGCAGCTCACGTTTCATTTGGACGAGGGCCCGAAGGTGTTCGTCGAGGAAATCTCCTTCGTCGGAAACGAGGCGCACAGCGACCGCAAGCTGCGCGGCCAGATGAAGAACACCAAGGAGCGCTGGTGGCTCTCCTGGATAACGGGACGGGGCACCTACAAGGAGGCGCAGTTCGAGGAGGACGCCGACCGTCTCGTGGCGTTCTACCGGGACGAGGGATACATCGACGCCCAGGTGGGGCAGCCGGATCTCGAGTATCTCGAGGTGGCGCCCGACGGTGAGAGCCGGGGCCTGCGGCTGCGCATTCCGCTTGAGGAGGGTGAGCGCTACCGGGTCGGCGAGATCGACTTCGACGGCAACGACGTGGTCAACTCGCTCGGGATGTCCCAGATTTTCGAGAAACTGCAACCGGGGGAGTACTACAGCGAGGGAGACATCCGCGAAGCCTTCGAGTCGGCCCGGGAATTGTACGGCGCGCTGGGCTACTACGAGATGACGCTGTTTCCGGATCTTCAGCCACGCACCGGTCCGGCCGCCGCCCTCGACGTGCAGGCCGACGCGAACGGCGACGGCGACACGGACGATGCGAACGGCAACAGCAACGGCGGCGCGGCTAACGGCAACGGCGGCGCAGACGACGCGGCCAACGGAAACGGCAATGGGAACGGCGACGGTGCGCATGTAGCGGAGGAGCGTCCGACGCACATCGACGGCAGCCCGGTGGTCGACGTCACAATCCGCGTTCAGGAGGGCGAGCAGTACTTCGTCAACCGGATTACCATCGCCGGCAATCACACCACCCACGACCACGTGATCCGGCGCGAGCTGCAGCTCGTCGAGCGCGGTGTGTTCAACACCGCGGGGTTGAAGCACAGCGTGCGGCGGCTCAACCAGCTCGGCTTCTTCGAGCCGCTCGACGAGGAGCAGGCGATCAGCATCGAGAAGACCGACGGCGCCGACAACGAGGTCGACCTGACGATTGACCTGACCGAGACGAACCTGAACCAGTTGACCTTCGGCGCCGGCGTGTCGCAGTACGACGGATTCTTCGGGACGGTCTCGTTCCAGACCAGCAACTTCCTGGGCCGCGGCGAGACGCTCGGCGTGGGGGTTCAGAGCGGCTCCCGCGTCCGCGACATCAACGTCACCTTTACCGAGCCGTATCTGTTCGACCGCAACATGTCGGGCAGCATCGGGCTGTTCTCGCGGAAGATCGACTGGATCGGGGCGTACGAGGAGGCGAGCACGGGCGGCACCGCGACCATCGGGATACCGCTGGCGCTGTACACGCGCATGTTCTTCAGCTACAGCTACGAAGCGACCAGCGTGGGGGACGTCAGTCCGTACTTTACGAGTGATCCGACCTACCTGCAGTACAACCCGTTCTTCGCGGACCTGCTGCTGCTCGACAGCGAGGGCCATCGCACCGTCAGCAAGGTCACGCCGATGATCAGCATGAACACCGTTGATCACCCCATCTTCCCCCGCCGCGGGACGCGGTATCAGGCGGGGATCGATCTGGCGGGGCTCGGAGGCAACTCCAAGTTCTGGAAGCCGATACTCGAGGGTATCTGGTATCTGCCCCAGTCGGAGCGCATAACGATCGGCCTGCGTGCCCAGTATCAGTATCTGGCGGCCGGGAATCCGGACCAGATCCCGATCTTCGAGCGCCTGTGGCTTGGCGGCGAGTACTCGATTCGAGGCTACGACATCCGCCGCATCGGACCGACGCTCAGCGACCGCGATCCCGAGATTTCCGACGATAATTTCCGGGGGCGCTACGTGATTGGCGGCAACAAGAGCCTGCTGTTCAACGCGGAGTACCAGTTCAGCATTGCCGACCCGGTGCGAATCGTGGCTTTCTACGACGCGGGCCAGGTGCAGGACTTCGGGCAGGAATTCTCGATGGACGGGTTCAGGACGTCCACCGGAGTGGAGCTGCGGTTCTTCATCCCGATGTTGAACGTGCCGTTCCGATTGATCTACGCGTGGAATCCACAGTATGAATCTGTCTACAACGACCGCTACCAACAGCAGGAAGAGACGGTCTTCCGGTTTGCCGTGGGGACGACTTTCTGACCCCGCTGGCCGGAGAGCCGGCCGCATAGGACGATCAGAGGTATACAACCGATGAAATTTGTGAATTCAATGATGGTGGCCGCCTGCCTGCTGACTGCCGCTACGGCCGTGGCCCAGGAACAGGAGGCGCCCGCGGCCGCGCCGCCGGCGGCGGGTGAAGGCGCGCTGGCGTACGTCGACCTGCAGCGCGTGGCGGCCGAGTCCGACGCGGGGCAGCAGGCAAACGCCCGAGTGCAGGAGCTGAGTCAGCAGAAGCTGTCCGAGATCGAGGTGAAGACGGCCGAGCTGCAGGGCCGCGTCACGGCATTGAACGAGCAGCTCCAGGAATTGCAGCAGAAGTTGCAACAGGGCCAGACCATCATGAGCGCCGAGGCGCGGCTGGAACTGCAGCGGCAGATCGCGAAGCTCCAGATCGACGTAGAGCGCACCACGCAGGATTCGCAGGCCGAAGCCCAGCGTCTCACCCAGGACGCGGAGGCCGAAGTGCAGCAGTTGCAACAGGAGCTGCAGATCGAGTTCCAGAAGAGGCTGGTCCCGGTGCTCGAGCAGGTCGCCCTCGACCGCAAGCTGGCATTCATCTTCAGCGCCAGCGAAGGCGGCCTGATCTGGGCCGACACGTCGCTCGACCTGACCGAAGAGCTGATCGAGCTGCTCAACGCGCAGACGGGCGCACCGTAGGCGTCAGGCGATCCCCGGCGGTTCGTCGATGCAGCCGCAGCCGCTCCTCGTGTCACTCGATATCCCACACGTCCTCGACGGTCTCCACTGCCGCTATCCCGCGTTCCTCGTGGATGCCGTGGTCGAACACGACCCCGGCAGGCGCATGGCGGCGGTCAAGAACGTCACGGTCAACGAGGAGTACTTCCAGGGACATTTCCCCGGCATGCCGCTGATGCCGGGGGTGATGATGATCGAGTCGCTGCTGCAGGTGGCGACGCTTCTGCTGCGGACAGACCAGGATTCCGGCACGTCTCGCGCATTCCTGCGCGGGGTGAACCACGCCAAATTCCGTCGCCAGGTGGTGCCGGGTGACCGGATAAAGCTCGACGTCGTGCTGCGCCGCCGGCGCACCGGCCTGGCCGTCGTGCGGGGCGAGGCGAAGGTCGGTACGCAGATCGTCGCCGAGGCCGAGTTACTGGTCGGCATCGAGGCCGATGCGGTGGAGATTCACCCCTCCGCCATCGTGCACCCGAGCGCCGTCGTCGGGGCGGGCAGCGTCGTCGAGCCGCATGCGGTCATCGGGGCGCAGGTGCGCATCGGCCGCAACTGCCGCGTAGGCGCCTCGGCCGTCATCGACGGCGACACCGCGATCGGCGACGCCAGCAAGGTGTACCCGTTCGCCTCGATCGGATTGATTCCGCAGGACCTCAAGTTCAAGGGCGAGTCGACGCGGCTGGTGATCGGCCGGCGCAATGTCTTCCGCGAGTTCGTGACGGTGCACCGCGGGACGCGCGGCGGCGGCGGCGTGACCTCCGTCGGCAACGACAACGTCTTCATGGCGTACGCGCACGTCGCGCACGACTGCCGGATCGGCGACCGGACGATCTTCGGCAACGGCGCAACGTTGGGCGGACATGTCGTCGTGGAGGACGAGGCCACCATCAGCGCCTACTCGGGCGTCCACCAGTTCTGCCGCGTCGGCCGCCAGGCGTTCATCGGCGGGTACTCGGTCGTGACGAAGGATGCCTTGCCGTACGGCAAGACGGTGGGCAACCGGGCGCGCATCTACGGTCTCAACACGATCGGCCTCGTCCGCCGGGGAAGCTCGCAGGGGACCATTGCCCGGCTGAAGCGCGCCTACCGCTACCTGTTGCAGTCGAAGCTGAACACGACCCGCGCCGTGCGGCGCATCATGGACGACCCGGACGTGGCGTGTCCCGAGGTGGAGTACCTCGTGGAGTTCATTCGGACGTCCAAACGCGGCGTCAACCTGCGGCGGCCGTCGCGGCGCGTCGAACCGGTGGATGTAGACGAGTAGGCGCCCGCCCGGTCGGACAGATCGCCCGGCGGGTGATCCACGATGCGTATCGGCTTGATCGCCGGCAATGGCCGGTTTCCGTTCCTCGTACTCGACGCCGCGCGGAACCTCGGTCACGACGTCACGGTGGTCGCCATCCGGGAAGAGGCGGACAGCGGCCTGGAGGCGGCCGCCGCCGGGCCGCCGCCGGCCGCGTTGCACTGGATTTCGCTGGGCCAGCTGGGTCGGTGCATCAAGGTGTTGACGGACGCGGGCATCACGCGAGCCGTCATGGCCGGGCAGGTCAAGCATACGAAGCTGTTCGCCGGCGTCGTGCCCGATCTCACGCTGATGTCGGTGCTCCGCCGGCTTGCCACCCGAAACACCGACGCGCTGATCGCGGCCGTCGCCGACGTGCTTGCCGAGCGCGGCATCGAGCTCGTCGACTCAACGAGCTTTCTCCGGCCGCTGATGGCGCGCCGCGGCGTTCTTACCCGTCGCGGTCCGTCGGACGACGAGCAGACGGACCTGGAATTCGGCTACCGCATGGCCGATGCCATCGCCGGCCTGGACATCGGCCAGACCGTGGCGGTCAAGGATCGCGCGGTGGTGGCGGTGGAAGCGATGGAGGGCACCGACGCTGTAATCGGCCGCGCGGCCCGTCTGGCCGGCCCGGGCGTCCGCGTGATCAAGGTGGCCAAGCCGGGACAGGACATGCGCTTCGACGTACCCGTTATCGGCCTCCCGACCATCCGCGCCCTGCGGGAGGCCCGTGCAGCCGTGCTGTCGATCGATGCGGAGCGGACGCTTGTGCTCGACGGCGACGCCGTGTTCGCGGCGGCGGACGAGGCGGGGCTGGCGGTGGTCGGACGGGCTCCGGAAGACGACACCTGATGCCCGGGCCAAGGCTGCGGATCGGAGTGGTCGGGGTCGGCCATGTCGGCCGCCATCACGCGCGCATTCTCGCGGAGCTGCCCGACGCAGAGCTGGTTGCAGTCGCCGATATCGATGCCGCGCGGGCCGCGGTGGTCGCGGCCGCCAGCGGGTGCCGCGCCGAGGACAACGCCGACGCACTACTCTCGGACGTCGACGCGGTTACCGTCGCGGTGCCGACGGAGGCGCACCGGCGGGTCGCCCAGCCGTTTCTCGAGCGCGGCATTCCGGCGCTGGTCGAGAAGCCGATTGCCGTCTCCGTGTCGGAGGCGGATGCCTTGATCACGGCCGCGTCCGCCGGCGGGACGACACTTGCTGTCGGCCATACCGAACGGTACAATCCGGCCGTCACCGTCGCGCGACCGCTCATCACGGCGCCGCGTTTCATCGAAGTGCACCGCCTGGCACGGTTCCCCGAGCGCAGTCTGGACATTGACGTCGTATTCGATGTCATGATTCACGATCTGGACCTGGTGCTGGACTTGGGCGGGGCCGCGCCGGCGGCGATCGAAGCGGTCGGCGTTCCGGTGCTCAGCGACCGGGTCGATATCGCCAACGCGCGCATCCGCTTCGACAACGGGTGCATCGCAAACCTGACAGCCAGCCGCATCAGTCGGGACCGGGTGCGCAAGCTGCGCTTCTTCCAGAAGGACGGGTTGATTGCCGTCGACTGCGCGGCGCAGCACGTAGACGCCTGGCGCGTGAGACGGTCGGCAGGCGCCGATCCGGCCATCGAAGGCGGAGCGCTGGAGGTGCCGCCGGGCGAACCGCTCGGACTCGAGCTGGCCGACTTCGTGCGCGCCGTACGGTCCGGCGGTCGTCCGGGTGTGGACGGCCGCGAAGGCCGCCGGGCGCTGGCGCTCGCGCAGCAGGTCGCGGACGCCATGGAGACGGGCTCCTAGATGACGACGCTGCAGGAAATCGGGACACGCCTCGGCGGCGGCAGGCAGTTGACGGCGCAGGACAGCGAGGCGGTGGTCGCTTCCCGCGACCTGCTCGGTCTCGGCGCCCTGGCGGACGATTGCCGGCGCGGGCGTCACGGTGACCGGGTGACGTTCGTGCGCGTGCAGGAAATCCCGGTGGACACGGTCGAGGCGGGGGATATCGAGATGCTCCCGGCCGCGGGCGAGGCACGCATCTCCGGCCGGATCCCCGAGCGCGGACAGGCGGTTCGCGCCGTGCAACGTGTCGTTTCTGCGGCCGGGTCGATTCCGGTCACCGGCTTCGCGCTGGACGACCTTGCGGAAACCAGCGGGTGGAAGCCGCACGCCATCGTGGATGTGCTGGCGGCGTTGAAGGACGCCGGACTGTCGTGCGTGGCGGAGGCGCGTGTGGAACGGCTGCCCGGACCGGAGTGGCTGGAGGCGGCGAGCCGTGCGGGCCTTCCGATCGCACGGCTCACGGTCGGCGAACCTGCCGGGGACGCCGGCGGCGTCGAGCTGATCCGGCGCGTGGCGGCCTGGGGCGGCGCGCTCGCGCACGTCCACGCATTCGCCCCGCTGGCGCGCGCGCTTCCTGCGCAGCCGACTACCGGCTATCGGGATCTGCGTCAGGTTGCACTCGCGCGGCTGCTGGCCGACAATGTCGATTCGATCCAGGTCGACTGGAGCCTGTACGGACCGAAGTTGGCGCAGGTTGCCCTGATTTTCGGCGCCAGCGACGTGGACGCGGTGTCTCCCGACGACGGGTGGCTCGGTGCCCGGCGGGCGCCGCTCGCGGAGATCATCCGTAACGTCCGGGCCTCGGCGCTGGTGCCGGTGGAACGGAACGGCCGCTTCGAACTCGTTCAGACATGAGCAAGATACGCGTCGCCGCCGTCGAGTACCTCAACGCGCTGCCGCTCGTCCATGGTCTGGACGCGCAACCGGATCTGTTCGCGATGCAGTACGACGTGCCTGCCAGGTGTGCGGCGCTGCTGCATGATGGGACGGTGGACCTGAGCCTGATACCGTCCATCGAGTACCTCCAGCGGCCGAACTACCGAATTGTGCCGGGGGTTGCCGTGGGGTCACACGGACCGGTCGCCTCGGTCGCGCTATTCAGCAAGCGTCCGGCCACCGCCATCCGGTCGATCGCGGTCGACTCGAGCTCGCGCACCGCGAATGCGCTGCTGCGCATTCTGTGCGTCCAGTGGTTCGACACCGATCCGACCTTCGTCAAGATGCGGCCTGATCTGGAACCCATGCTCAAGCGCTGCGACGCGGCGCTCATCATCGGCGACCGGGCGCTCTTCATCGACCACGAAACCGCCGGCCTCGAGAAGATCGATCTGGGCGAGGAGTGGTCCACGATGACGGGCATGCCGTTCGTCTGGGCCTTTTGGGCGGGACGTCCGGGCGTCGTCGGGCCGGAGCATCTGGCGGCGCTGCAGGCGGCGCGCGATCGGGGCGTGGAGGCGCACGACGAGATTGCCGGCAAGTTCGTGGCGCCCGACGACGACGAGGAAAGGCTGGAAACGGTACGCGGCTACCTCCGGGACAACATCGAATGTCTGCTGGACGACCGCCGCATAGCCAGCCTCAACAAGTTCTACGAGAAGGCGAACGAGCTCGGCGTGGTGCCGACAACCCGCCCGTTGCGCTTCTACGACGGAGCCGATTTCCGATGACGGTCCCGCCAATCGACATTGCAGCCGGCAAGGTGGCGGCCGGCGCGCGCCTGACGCGCGACGACGCGATAGCGCTGTACCGGCATGCCCCGACACACCAGCTCGGCCGGCTCGCGGACCTGGTGCGGGCGCGCAAGCATCCCGATGGCGTCGTCACCTACATTGTCGACCGCAACGTGAACTACACCAACGTCTGCGTCGCCCGGTGCAACTTCTGCGCCTTCTACCGCGAGGTCGGCTCGCCGGACGGGTATGTCCTGGGCTTCGACGAGATCTTCTCCAAGATCGACGAGACCATCGAGCTCGGCGGCGTGCAGTTGCTGCTCCAGGGGGGACACAATCCGGATCTGCCGCTGACCTGGTACGAGGATCTGTTCCGCGCCGTGAAGCAGCGCTATCCGGATTTCAAGCTCCATGCGCTGTCGCCGCCCGAAGTGGTGCATCTGTCGCGGCTCTCGCAACTCCCCGTCCGCGCCGTCCTTGAACGGTTGATCGCCGCCGGCATGGACAGCATCCCCGGCGGGGGGGCGGAGATCCTCGTCGACCGCGTGCGCCGGCTGCTGAACTGCTATTCGAAGGCTTCTGCGTCGGAATGGCTCGGCGTCATGGAGACGGCGCACGAGCTGGGCCTGCGCACCACTGCCACCATGATGTACGGCAGCGTCGAGCATCCCGAGGAGCGGATCGACCACCTCCTACGACTGCGCGAGGTGCAGGACCGGACCGGCGGATTCACTGCATTCATCACCTGGAGCTACCAGCCGCCGAACACGGAGCTCGGCGGTTCGGAAGCGACCGGTGTCGAGTACCTGCGCACGCTGGCCATCGCCCGTCTCGTGCTGGACAACTTCGACAACCTGCAGGCCTCCTGGGTGACCCAGGGCGGCAAGCTCGGGCAGTTGAGCCTGACGTTCGGCGCCAACGACATGGGCAGCGTCATGATCGAGGAAAACGTCGTGCGTGCGGCCGGCGCCGCATACTGCATGGACGAGGTGGAGATCACCCGCAACGTCGAGGACGCCGGGTTCGAGGCGCGCCGCCGCAACATGCACTACGAGATCCTCGGCGAGCCCTTCTTCCGCCGCCATGCAGTGCCGCGCTTCACCGCGCTGGACGTCGCCCGGGAGGAGGGCGACGCGCACGTGCCGCCGGAGCTCGACCGCTATCCGGCGCGCAGCCGGGCCGGCAAGCTCCGCCAGCTGCCCGCGGCGAAAGCTACCCGGTGAACCGCCCGGGTCGCACCGAGACAGGCCCGGAACCGGGCCGAAAGGGTGTGGACATCACGCGGTATCACGCCGGCTGGGTCGTGCCGATAGCGGGCCGACCCATCCGCGACGGCTGGGTCGACGTCGATGGCGGCGTCGTCACCGCGATCGGCCGGTCGGCAGGCGGCGGGTCCGCACGGCGCCGTGACGTCGACCTGCGCGCCTGCGCCATCCTGCCCGGACTGGTGAACGCCCACGTCCATCTCGAGCTGTCGGGCCTGCGCGACCAGGTGCAACCGGCGTCCAGCATGCCGCTCTGGGTGCGCCGCATGACGGCGCGCCGCGCCGCGGGAGCGCCCGATCAAGCCGCCATCGAACGGGCTGTTGCCGAGGCGCGCCGCTGCGGTACGGCGCTGCTGGGCGACGTCGCCAACACGCCCGCATCGGTTGCGCCGCTGCGCGCCGCCGGGATGCCGGCGGTCGTCTTCAGCGAGTTGCTCGGCTTCGACGAGCCCAATCCCACGGCGCTCGTGGCGCGGGCCTGCGCCCGGTGCGAAAGTCAGACCGAACCCAACCCCAGGCTGCGTCTCGCCGCGCACGCGCCGTACTCGGTATCGCCCGCCCTGTTCACCGCGTTGCGCACGGCGGCGGAGGAGCGGCGGCTGTGGCCGTTGTCCGTGCATCTGGCCGAGTCGCGCGAGGAACTGGAGTTCCTGCGTGCCGGGACCGGGGCGTGGCGGGACCTCCTGGAGCAGCTGGGCCGCTGGGACCCCGACTGGACCGCCGGCACGGCAAGTCCGGTGGGCTACCTCGAGAATCTGGGCTGGCTTGGGCCTGGTGTCCTGCTGGTGCACGGCGTGCATCTCACCGACGTCGAGCTCGGGCGCATCGCCGCGGCCGGCGCGACGCTGGTGACCTGCCCGCGAAGCAACCGCTGGACGGGCGCCGGCGCGCCGCCTGTCGATCGGTTCCATGCCGCCGGATTGCGTCTGGCGGTGGGGACGGACAGTCTCGCCAGCGTCGCGGATCTCAACCTGTTCGCGGAGCTTGCCGAGATGCGGCGTCTCGCGCCGGCGGCGCCGGCCGCCGAGCTGCTGCGCGCCGCGACGTTGTCCGGCGCGGAAGCGCTGGGGTACGGCGCAACGCACGGCGCAATCACGGCCGGCCGCCGGGCGGCGCTGATCGCGGTCGCGGGTGCCGGCCAGGCGGACGATGTGGAAGAATACCTCTTAGGCGGTGTCGGGCCGCAGGACATCACCTGGATCGACAGCGCGGGGGAGCCGGGGGAGTGCAGGCAGAAGTCACCGTGATTGGGCGCGTTCGCGCCTACGCGTCATTCATCCGCTTCGGGCACACGGTGTTCGCGCTGCCGTTCGCGCTCACCGGCGCCCTGCTCGCGGCCGGCGTCGGCTGCCCGCTGACCTGGGGGCGCGCGGGCTGGATTGTCCTGGCGATGGCGGCCGCGAGAACCGCCGCCATGGGTTTCAACCGGCTCGCGGATGCCCGTTTCGACGCGCTCAACCCGCGGACCGCGCAGCGGGAGTTGCCGCGCGGCGTCGTGTCCCGGAGCGAGGCGGTGGCGCTCGTCGTGGTGTCGTCCGTCGTCTTCGTCGCCGTCGCGCGCCAGCTCGGTCCACTCTGCTTCGCCCTTTCGCCGGTCGCCCTGGCCATCGTCTTCTGGTACTCGTTCGCGAAGCGCTATACCCACTACACGCAGCTCTGGCTCGGACTGGCGCTGGCCGTCGCCCCGGTCGGCGGGTGGCTCGCCGTATGCGGGCACTTCGGGTGGGCGGCGGCCTGGCTGGCGTTCGGCACCGGTATGTGGGTTGCCGGGTTCGACATCCTGTACGCCTGCGAGGATATCGAGTTCGACCGGCGCAACCGGCTCTACTCCATACCCGCGCGATTCGGCGTCGCGCGTGCGCTCTGGCTGTCGCGGCTCTTCCATCTCCTTACCGTGACCGGCCTCGGCGCACTGGCGTTCGTGATGCCGCTCGGGCCGGTGTACATCGCCGGCGTCGCCGGCGTCGCCCTGCTGCTGGCCTACGAACAGTCGCTTGTCCGGCCGGACGACCTGTCCCGCGTCGGGGAGGCGTTCAACCTGAACGGATACGTCGGATTCCTGTATCTGGCCGCCACGGCGGCGGCCCTCTATGTCTGAGCGGACGCGCGCCGTCGCGGTCGGCATTACCGGCGCATCGGGCGCGATCTACGCGGCCCGCACGGTGGCGGCCCTGCTGGCCGCCGGCTGCCACGTGGAGCTCGTGGCGTCCGATTTCGGCCGCCGCCTGCTGCGGGACGAGATTGGACCGCAGGCCGCCGTCGATCGGTTGGCCGATTATCTGGCCGAGCGCTATGGCGAAGAGGTGCGCGCGGGTGCGCTCGTGGTGCACAGCAACCGGGACGTGGGGGCGTCCATCGCCAGCGGCAGCTGCCCCTGCGACAGCATGGCGGTCGTGCCCTGTTCGATGAAGACGCTGGCGGGCATCGCGCATGGAGCATCTCGGAATCTGATCGAGCGCGCGGCCGACGTCATGCTTAAAGAGCGCCGGCGGCTGGTGGTGGTGCCGCGCGAGACGCCGATGAGCCTGCCGCAACTCCGCAACCTCGTCTTGTGCGCCGAGGCGGGCGCCGTCGTGCTGCCGGCAATGCCGGCGTTCTATCAGCAGCCGCACTCAATCGACGACCTTGCCGACTTCATGGCGGGCAAGGTGCTTTCCGCGCTCGGTTTCGAGCACCAGTTGTATCCGGTCTGGACCGGATAGCCGGCAACCTCATGCCGCAGCCTCCTCCCGACACGTTGGTCGCCGATCGGACGCCGGACGACATGGCTCGGATGTTCGACCAGATCGCGGGCCGTTACGACCTGCTGAACCGGCTATTGAGCGGCGGGCGCGATCGCGTCTGGCGCGTGCGCGCGGTCGAGAGCCTGCAGCTCCAGGGCGGCGAGACTGTTCTCGACCTGTGCACGGGGACGGCGGATCTGCTGCTGGCGCTGGCCGCGCCGCGCGGCCCCGCCGCACGCGTCGTGGGCATCGATTTTTCGGTCGAGATGCTGCGGCTCGCGAGCCGCAAGATCCACGGCAGCACGGTGCGCGGCGCCGCAGGACTGCTGCGGGGCGACGCCGAACGGATCCCCCTCGCCGATCGGTCCGTCGACGGCGCGACGATCGGGTTCGGCATCCGCAACGTGCGCGATCGGATGGCCGCGCTGGAGGAAGCGCGGCGTGTGCTGCGACCGGGCGGCCGCCTGGCGATACTGGAATTCGGCGCGCCGGGCGCGGCCCCGGTCCGGGCCGTGTATCTGTGGTATTTCCGGCGCCTGCTGCCGCTGGTCGGGCGCCTGGTCTCGCGCCACGGCAGCGCCTACGCCTACCTGCCTGCGTCGGTCGGGGCGTTTCCCGCGCCGGATGCGTTCTGCGCGCTGCTGGAGGAGGCGGGGTTCAGCGAGGTACGCTGCGAGCGGCTGACGCTGGGCATCGTATGCCTCTACAGCGCCCGCGCGGTCTAGCAGCCCGTGGTAAGAGCCCCGCTGCATTCGACCCATGCATACCGCCTGAGCTGCGTCGTTCGGCTATGCTCGCTTCTCACGCCTTGTCAGCCGGGTGCCTGGACGGTCTCGGTGCGACGCGGGGTTTCACCACGGGCTGCTAGGGGGCAAAAGGCCGTTATAATCGAGCAACCTCCTGATGTACCTCAACTTGGACGGGCGCCCCGGCGATACGCCGACCATCGGGTCGGTAATGACCTGGCGGGACCAGGCTCTGTTGTCCATCCTGGTCCACGTCGTCGCCGTGCTGCTGGTGGTGCTGGTGCCGCGGCTGCCGATTGTGCAGGAGGCGGCGGCGCGCCGCGCGGAGCGCCAGCAGGAGCTGCAGGAAATGCGGGACATGGCGGAGCAGGCCGAGCTGCAGGCGCGGCTGCTCCAGCCGGCGCAGCGCGACGACCAGACCTTCGTCTTCATCCAGCCGCGCGTAGAGCTCGATCCACCTGTGCCGCCGCCGCCCGACGCCGTCCTGTCCGATCGCGACCGCGTGGCGCAGTCGCCGGTTCGGACGCTCGATCCCGAGAACCGCCTGCCGGTCTCCGAGGGCAATACCTCGTCGTTCATCGTGGACCAGGAAGGGACGGAGGAGGGGTCCGATGAGGTCGCCGCGGAGGGGTACGTGGACGGGGAGGACGACGCCGGCGCGGAACCGGTAGACCAGTCGCCTCAACCTGAGGAATCCCCCGAGCAGGACCTGGCTGCGGAGTCCGCCGGTCAGGACGAGACTGAAGATGCGGAATCGGAACCGGTCGACGACCCCGGCCCGGTGCCTGAAATCGACAACCCGGACCGGCCCGTATTCGCCGACTCGTCGCTCGCGGACGCAGGTAGCGGTCCGGGCGATCCCGGACCGGCCGACGCCCCGCGCCTCGACCTGTCGCCCGATCGTCTGCTCGGGCGCGCGGTGGAGAATCTGCGGCAGCGCGTGCGGCGCGAGACTTTCCGCAACTACAGCGGCGACACGGGGCGCTTCGGTCCCGACATCCAGTTCGATTCCAAGGGTGTGGAGTTCGGGCCGTGGATTCGCCGCTTCGTGGCGCAGATTCGGCGGAACTGGTTCGTGCCGTACGCGATCTGGTCCATGCACGGCCACGTGGTGCTCACGTTCAACGTGCACTCGGACGGCTCGCTGACCGACCTGACCGTAGTGAAGCCGTCGCACGTCGAGGCCTTCACCAACTCGGCGTTCAACGCCCTGCTGTCATCCAATCCGACGCAGCCGCTGCCGCCCGAGTATCCGGACGACCGCGCCTTCTTCACGGTGACCTTCTACTTCAACGAGATGCCCCCAGCGTAGTGGCGACGCTCCCCACGCGCGCGCAGCAGATTGGCTGGGTTGCATTGCTGACGGCGCTCGCGGTGCTTGTCGTCATCCGCACGGGCTGCGGGTAGCATGTTGGGCGAGCCGCCGCGCGACGGCGGGTCGTCGGCGGCAGGGATGATAAGGTATCGATCCTGGTTCCCGCGTAACAGGAGGATGCGTGAAATGACTGCTGGATATCCATTCGTGCGCCGCGTAATCCTGCCGGCGCTCGTGCTGGTCCTCGCCGGCCACGCTCCGGCCGTCGCCCAGACGGGGGAGTGGACCGCGCCGCGCACGACGTTCGGGCAGCCGGACCTGCAGGGCGTCTGGGACTTCGCTACCATCACGCCGTTGGAACGCCCTGAACGGTTCGGAGACCGCGCGGTGATGACCGCCGAGGAGTCGGCCGCGTACGAGAGCGAACGGTTCGAGCTGGTGGATCACGACACCGACGAGGGTGCGGAATTCGTCTGCAAGGGAACCGGCAACTACAACGAGTTCTGGTATGACCGCGGCTTCGGCGACGTCGTCGAGCAGCGCAGGACGTCCTTGATCGTGGACCCGCCGAACGGGCGGATTCCGCCTCGCGCCCCCGGCGCGGGGCCGGCCGGCCGGCGCCCGCGCGGTTTCGACGCCTGGGACAGCCGGGGCATCGCCGAGCGCTGCATCGCCGGGTTCAACACCGGCCCGCCGATGATGCCGAGCGCCTACAACAACTATGTCCAGCTCATCCAGACGTCGGACTACGTGGTGGTGTTCAATGAGATGATTCACGACCCGCGCATCGTTCCGCTCGACGGCCGCGCGCACCTCGCCGGGCGCATCCCGCAGTGGCTGGGCAATTCCCGCGGCCGGTGGGAAGGCGAGACTCTCGTGATTGAGACCACGAATTTCTACGGCGATACCGCGTTCACCGAGAACCACAGCGCCAGCGCGAGCATGAAGGTCACCGAGCGGTTCACCGCCATCGATGCCGACACGCTGCGCTACGAGTTCACGGTCGAGGATCCGGATACGTGGACGCGGCCCTGGACCGCGGTGGTGCGCATGACGCGGTCCGACACGCCGATCTACGAGTACGCGTGTCACGAGGGGAACTACGGCATGCTCAACATCCTCTCGGGCGCCCGTGCCCAGGAGGACGCGTCGAGCCGTTAGCGCAGGTCGGCGAAGAAGGCGCGCACGTCGTCCAGCCAGAGACCCGGGGCTTCGAGCGCCGGAAAGTGGCCGCCGCGCGGCATGTCGGTCCAGCGGATGATGTTGTAGCGCTCCTCGGCGGCCTGGCGCGCCTGGGGACCGGTGCGCGTGCGCTGATCGTAGCGTTCCACGAACCCCGCGCAGCCGGTGGGGACAGTAATGGGTTCGGTTGGCCGCCGCGCCGCGTGGCGGTTCTCGTAGTAGAGTCGCGACGCGGACGTGATGCTGCCGGTCACCCAGTAGATCATGATGTTCGTAAGCAGCTCGTCCTTCGTGTAGGCCTGCTCGACGTTCCCGTCGTGGTCGCTCCATCCGTGGTACTTCTCGACGATCCACGCCGCGAGACCCGCCGGCGAATCGTTTAGTCCATAGCCGACGGTCTGCGTCCGCGTACTCTGTATCTCCACGTACCCGAAGCCGTCCGCTTCCAGGTCGGCCGGGCGCCCGAGCGGGACCGCGCTGCGCAGCACGCCCTCGCATCCGACCAGGTGCAGGCCGGCGATTCGCTCCGTGTCCTTGCGCGCCACCCAGCCAGCGACGGCCGAGCCCCAGTCGGAGCCATGCACGCCGTACCGCGTGTAGCCGAGGCGCGCCATTAGAGGCACCCAGAAGTCGGCCATGCGATTCGTATCGAAGCCGGCCTCGCGCGGCTTGTCGGAGAAGCCGTAGCCGGGCATTGCCGGGATGACGACGTGGAACGCATCCGCGGCCGAACCGCCGGCCGCGACCGGATCGGTCAGCGCATCGATCACCTTGTAGTACTCGTCGATCGAGCTGGGCCAGCCGTTCAGGACGAGCAGCGGCAGCGCCCCTTCGTGTGGTGATCGTTCGTGGATGAAATGAATGTCCAGGCCGTCGATGTCGGTCGTGAACTGGTCGAAGCGGTTCAGACGCGCTTCCTGCGTCCGCCAGTCGAATTGATCACGCCAATACTCGACCAGCTCCCGCAGGTAGGTCAGGTCGGCGCCGTAATCCCAGTCGGCCTCGCGGATTTCGTCGGGGAAGCGGGTCGCGCGCAGACGATCCTGGAGATCGTAGAGCACCGCGTCGGGCACGTCGATCGTGAACGGTACGACCGCCGCATCCCCGCCGGCCGCCTGCTGAGCGTGAGCCGGCACGGCGAGGAAGCCGGCGACGGCAGCCGCGAGTCCGCACAGGGTCGCTCGCAACGGGCGCATGGCGCGCATGTCGAATTATAGGGCCGAAACACGTTGCTATAATTCAGAGTTCCATGCGCATGATTCTACGGTCGGCGGCAGTCCTGTTGGCGGCCGCCGCGGCAGGCTGCACGGGGGCGCCCGCCGCGGCGCTACAGCCGGGCGACGAGGGCTATATTCGCTTCACCGCAACGAATGACGATCTGGAACGGCGCAACCGGCCGGTGGAGGCGGAAGACATCCGGATCCTGCTCAGGGCGGAGGACTTGCTGGACGGCGCAGCGGCCTGGAACCGGGACGACGATCGGGTGTGCGTCGACGACGAGCGCGCCGGCCGCCGGAGCCTGTTCTGCGCGCTGCACCAGGCCAGCCTGGAGGTCGCCGGCGAATACCGGCACCGGCGGCCGGCGTTGCAGGAGGTGCGCTTCGCTATCGAGGACGCCACCGGCGGCCGCGCGTTCGAACATCGCCTGCGCGACTTCAACAACTTGCCGGAAACGGACTTCGATGCCGTCAAGCGGGTGCTGCGCACCGCCCGCGAGCGCGCGGCCGTTCGCCTGGACCACACCGGCGGCTAGCGCCATACCGAATCCGAAACCGATGTTGCCCCACATGTCTCACCAGCTACGCGCGGCAGCGGCGATCGTGGCGGTGCTGCTCGCGGTCTCGCCGGTCTCGGCCCAGATGAACGCCGGCGAGTTGAGCGGCGTGGTCCGCGACGAGTCGGGCGGGGTGCTGCCGGGGGCGACCGTAACCGCCTCGCACCTTGACAGCGGCTTGACGGTGGAGCGGGTGACCGACGCCGAGGGCCGCTTTTTCATGTCGGCGCTGTCGATTGGCGAGTGGGATGTGGCGGTCGCGCTCCCGGGGTTCCGGCGCTTCGTGGAGCACGGCGTCGTCGTCGACATCGGCCGTAACCTGGAGTTGCACTACACGCTGGAGCTCGGACAGGTCACGGAAGTAGTCGAGGTCACGGCGACGGCGCCGCTGCTGCAGTTCACGACGGCCGAGATCAGCGACATCATCGAGACGCGCCAGGTCGAGCAGATACCACTGAATGGCCGCCAGTTCCTCCAGCTTGCGCAGCTCAGCCCGGCGGTCGTGATTCCGCCGTCGGGCACGCGCGGCGCGGCGCTGCAGCAGGCGGGGGCGCTGCCGAACGTCGGCGGACAGCGCGCGGGACACAACATCTACCTGCTCGACGGCGTGAAGGTCACGGACGAGCTGTTCAACAACCTCGTCATCAACCCGTCCGTGGACTCCATCAGCGAGTTCAAGATCCAGAAGTCGATGTATCCGCCGGAGTTCGGCGGCAAGGCGTCTGCGCTGATCAACGTCGCGACCAAGTCGGGCTACAACGCGTTCAGCGGCAGCGCGTTCGCCTTCCTGCGCGACGAGCGGTTCGATGCGCGCAACTACTTCGATCCGCCCGACGAGCCGGTGCCGCCGCTCGATCAGGGACAGTACGGCGGTACGGTCGGCGGGCCGATCGTGCGCGACCGCACGTTCTTCTTCGTGAGCTTCGAGGGGCAGCGGACGGACCGTTCCCTCACGCAGACGTTCTCGGTGCCGTCGCCCGCGGTCCGTGCCGGCGACTTCTCGGGGCTTGCGGCGTTGTGCGACCCGCTCAGCCGCGATCCGCTCAGCGGGGCGTGCGGCAGTTTCTTCCCCGGCAATCGGATCCCGGCCGAGCGCCTCGACCCGGTAGCCACGGCGTTTCTGGCGCACACGCCGCTGCCCACCGGACCGGGCGAGGTGCAGAACCTGACGTCGGTCGAGACGCTCAACCGCAACATCGACCAGTTCAGCGCGCGCATCGACCAGCGGCTGGGCACGAGCGACCAACTGTTCGTCCGCTTCAGCACGTTCGACGCGCTGGAGGTCCAGCCGTTCGGCACCAGCGTGCTGCAGGAGTCGCTCGTACCGGGCTTCGGCCGCACGCTCGCCACGGAGACGCGCAATGTGGCGGTCAGCTATACGCGCGCAATCGGCACGCGGCTGCTCAACGAGCTGCGCTTCGGCTGGATGCGTGTCGGCGGCGGGCAGCGCAGCCTGAACGCCGGCAACGACTTCGCAGCGCGGACCGGACTGCTGGGCGTGACCGCTGACGCGCGCGACGCCGGCTTCCCGCAGATTTCGACCGGCGGCCTGTACAGCGTGATGGGCGACCCGACCACCTTCGTGCACCGTAACAACGAGCACTTCGAGCTGTACGAGAATTTTCTGATCGACCGCGGCCATCACCACCTCAAGTTCGGCGCCTACCTGTTCCACCTCCGGTTCAGGCCCGAGAATCCGGACACGGCGCGCGGCGCGTTCTCCTACACGGGGCAGTTCAGCGGCAACGCCCTGGGCGACTTCCTGCTCGGCTATCCGGTGGCGGCGCGTTCGGGGGTCGGCGGACGCGGCGCGGAGGACGGCCGCACTACCTGGTTCCATACGTACGCCCAGGACGACTGGCGCCTGCGCGACAACCTCACGCTGAATTTCGGGCTGCGCTACGAGATCAACCAGCACATGCGGGACGTGGAGAACCGCCTGTCGACAATCGACCTGTCGGTGCCCGGCGGCCGGTACGTGATCGCGAGCGACGCGCAGGGCAACATCTCGCCGGCGGCGCACGCATTGCTGCCGCAGATACCGATTCCGTGGGTGACCTCCAGCGAGATCGGGTGGGACAACAGCTTGCTGCGGCCCAGCAAGAAGCGTTTTGCGCCGCGCATAGGCTTGGCCTGGACGCCCGGCGACAACGCCGACGTCGTTGTCCGCGGCGGTTACGGGATATTTCTGAACCAGTGGGCGTACAGCGTGCAGACCGCGTTCGCGCGCAACCTGCCGTTCTTCTTTCTCAAGCAGGTCGACGTGCCGATCGAGCAGCGCGTCCCGCTGCTGCACACGCGCGACATCCTCACCGCGGACGCCACGGGCACGATCGGCGGCTCGATCATGGACCACGACTACCAGGTGGAGTACACGCAGACCTGGAGCGGCGGGGTGCAGGCGGAGCTGCTGCAGGGCACGGCCTTTGAAGTGTTCTACATGGGGTCGTACACGATCGGCGCCGACAATTCGACGATCCACAACGTGCCCGAGCCGGGTCCCGGCCCGCTGGCGCCACGGCGCGCGGTGCCGCAACTCGCGGGCATCCGCGCCATCCGATTCGACGGCAAGTCTATCTACCACGCCGTGACGTTCAAGGTGGTCCGCCGCCTGCGCGACGCGGCGGCGTTCGACGTCGCCTATACGCTGTCGCGCTCGCGGGACGATGCCTCGAGTCCGGGCGCAACGGCGTTCGAGGCGAACGTGCCGCAGGACGTGCGCAACATCTTCCCCGGAGAAAACGCGTTGTCCAGCTTCGACCGCCGCCACCAGTTCGTCGGCAGCGGCTCGTACGAGCTGCCGTTCTTCCAGGGCCGCGGTGGGTGGCGCGAGGCGGCGTGGGGCAACTGGCGCCTGACCGGCGTCGTGATGCTGCAGTCGGGCGCGCCGTTCACCGTGAACCTGACCGAGGACCGGGCCAACATCGGTGGCGGTCCGGCGCAGCGGCCCGATCTGCTGCACGATCCCAACCTGCCGGCCGGGGAGCGGTCACCCGACCGCTGGTTCGACACCGCGGCGTTCGCGCTGCAGGCGCCGTTCACGTTCGGGAGCGCCGGACGCAACCCGGTGTTCGCCCCGGGGCTGGCGAACGTCGACATCGCAGTACACAAGTACTGGCATCTGGAAGGCGGCGGGCAACTGGAGTTCCGCTGGGAGGTGTTCAACCTGCTCAACCGGGCGAACTTCGACGTCCCGAACCGCCTCTTCGGCTCGCCGAACTTCGGCCGCATCTTCAGCTCCGGCCCCGCGCGCGAGATGCAGTTCGGCCTGCGCTACCGCTTCTAGTGCCTATTCATGGCGCGGCCCCAAATGGCAGAGGAGGTAACAGGATGGGAACAAGACTGCCGGTCATCGCTGTCGGCGTGCTCCTGGTTGCGGGTGCGGTCTCCGCGCAGGAGTCCGCGATCGTGCCCGTTGCGACGGTCAAGCAGCTCTGCGAGGGAATGATCACGGCCTCCTCGGATGCATTGTTCAACGTCGGCCGCGAGGCGCCGGCCGATGACGACGACTGGCGTGCCGTCCTGAACAGCGCGCTCATGCTGGCCGAATCGGGCAATCTGCTCATGCTGGACGGCCGTGCGCGGGACGACGGTGAGTGGATGACGATGTCGCGCGCGCTGGTGGATGCAGGGGTGACCGCCGTCCGCGCCGTCGAGGTTCGCGATGTGGACGCGCTGCTCGGCGCGGGCGACGAGATTGTGGTGGCCTGCGAGACGTGCCACGTGCCGTATCGCGACGAAGGCCTGTCGATGCCGGTCCGTTGATGCAACTTCCGATGCCCAGCCTCCGCTTGCACCCGGGCCGTGGACCGCGCCGCCGCCTGCTCACGGTGGTGGCGGTGCTGGCGGTCGGCTGGGGCGCCGCCGGTGTGTCCGCGCAGAGCCCGCCCGGGCAGCTCGTGCCGGAAATCGGCCGGGAGGGCAAGGACGTCGTCTGGGTGCCCTCGCCCGACCCGCTCGTCGACACGATGCTGGCGATCGCCGATGTGTCGAAGCGGGACGTCGTGATGGACCTCGGGTCCGGCGACGGGCGGATGGTGATCGCGGCGGCCCTGCTCGGCGCGCGCGCGATTGGGGTCGAATTCGACCCGGAGCTCGTCGAGCTGTCGCGGGCCACGGCTGCCGCGGCCGGCGTGGCCGAGCGAACGACGTTCGTCAACGCCGACCTGTTCGAGACCGACCTGTCGCCGGCCACCGTTATCACCATGTTCCTGCTGCCGGAGCTCAACTCGCGGCTCCGTCCGCGGCTGCTCGAGCTCGAGCCGGGCACGCGCATCGTCTCGAATACCTGGGACCTCGAGGACTGGGCCGCGGACGCTACCGAGGTGCTCGATCCGTGTCCCGGTTTCTGCACGGCGCTGCTGTGGATCGTGCCGGCCCGGGTGGCCGGCACATGGGAGTTGGCGGACGGCGAGCTGGTCCTGGAGCAGCAGTTCCAGATGGTCAGCGGCACGCTGCGGAGCGGGTCGGAGGAGGTGCCGATCGCGGACGGGCGGCTGCGCGGCGACGAGCTCAGTTTTCGGGCGAGCGGTGCGGTATACACGGGCCGCGTGCGCGGCAGCCGGCTCGCGGGCGAGGCCGACGACGGCGCGCGCCGCTTCGGCTGGCATGCGCTCCGGGTGGCCGCGCAGTAACCGCAGGCCTCAGCCGTCCCGCAGGATCGCGCTGGCGGCGTTGCGCCCGCAGGCGCCCATCACGCCGCCGCCGGGGTGGCTGGCCGCGCCGCACAGGTAGAGTCCCTTCAGCGGCGTGCGGTGGTCGGCCCAGCCGGGCACCGGCCGCAGGAAGAACAACTGGTTCAGGTTCATGGCGCCCTGCATGATGTTGCCGCCGGTCAGCCCGAACGTGCGCTCGAGGTCGAGCGGGCTCAATACCTGGCGGTGCTCCACGGCGGCCGGCACGTTCGGCGCGTAGCGCGCGAGCAGGGCGATGCAGCGGTCGGCGAATGCTTCCTTGATGTCGTCCCAGCGGCGTCCGGCCGCCAGCGTGTACGGCGCGTACTGCACGAAGATGGACATGAGATGCTTGTCCGCGGGGGCAATGGTCGCATCGACGCTGGTGGGCAGCGTGACTTCGAGCACCGGATCCGTGCTCGGCCGCCCGTCCCTGGCCTCGGCGTACGCACGCTCCACGTAGTCGAGCGTGTCGCCGATGTGGATCGTGCCGCGATGGTGCGCCGCGACGCCGGGCGTCGGCAGGCAGGTGAAGCACGGCGGCTCCGCGAGCGCAAGGTTGATCTTGGCCGACGCGGACGAATAGTCGATCCGGGCGACGGCGTCGAGAAACGCCGTCGGCAGGACGCCGGGAGCGACCAGCTTGCGGAACGTGACGTGCGCGTCGGCGCTCGAGGCGACCACCGGCGCCTCCACGGTCGAGCCGTCTTCCAGGACGACGCCGCGGGCCGCGCCATTGAGCGTGAGGATCCGTCCGACCTCGGCTTCGCGCCGGACGTGGACGCCGAGCTCGGTGCAGGCCGTTTCCAGCGCGTCGGCCAGCCCGCCCATGCCGCCCTGCACGTAACCCCACACGCCGCGTGCGCCGCCGGCGCTCCCCATGGCATGGTGCAGCAGGACATAGGCGGTGCCCGGCGCGGCGGGTGATGCGAACGCGCCGATGATGGCGTCGGTGGCGAGCGTGGCGCGCAGCGCCTCGGTCTCGAACCAGCGCTCGAGGATCGGCCGCGCGGCGCCCGTCAGCAGCTCGATTGCCGCCGGCAGGTCGGATTCCAGCCTGCGCATGCGGCGGAAGAGCGTCCACAGTCCGGCCCCATCGCGCAGACGCGCGCGGGCGCCTGCGCGGAGCTGCCCACCGTGGCGCGGCAGCAGGTTCGGCGCGGCGTCAGCGACGATCGGTTCAAGCGCGCGCGCGATCCGGTCGAGCAGGGCGTTGTAGCGCGGATACGCCTCGGCATCGCGCTGGCTGAACCCGGCAATCGCCTGCCGGTTGGCCGCGGCGTCTGTTCCGAGCAGCAGATGGCGTCCGTCCGCAAGCGGCGTGAACGATGAGGGGTTGCGCGGCAGGATGGTCAGTCCGCGCTGGCGCAAGCCCAGGTCGCGCACAATCTGCGGCAGCAGCAGGCTGATGACGTACGCGCCGGTGGAGACCTTGTATCCCGGCCAGAGTGTCTCGGTAGCGGCGCAGCCGCCCAGCACGTGCCGGCGCTCCAGGACGCACACCGAGCGGCCGGCCCGCGCCAGATACGCGGCGGCAATCAGGCCGTTGTGTCCGCCGCCGACTACGATGCAGTCGTATGACCGGTCTTGCCGCATGGCTGCTGGTCGTCCGGCCGCCCGGGTTGGGCGGGAGTAATTGTACGCCGCCGCCGCCCGGCATTTTGTCGCGAGGCCGGGAGTATGCGAAACTCGGGAGAAGTCCCGCCGGAACGAGGCGCGCAATGACCATGCAATCCATTCGAAGAATCGCTCTGTTCGTGTTGCTGCTCCTGCCTGCCGCCGCCACGGGGCAGGAAGTGCGGGTCATCGAGCACGAGCTCGACAACGGGATGACCCTGCTGCTCGTGCCTCGCCCGGGCGATCCCAATATCGCGGCCGGTTGGGTCGCCAAGGTCGGCTCGGTGAACGAACGGCCGGGCATCACCGGGGTGGCGCATCTCTTCGAGCACATGATGTTCAAGGGGACGCACGCCATCGGCACCACCGACATCGAGCAGGACCTGAGGATCATCGAGGAGCTCGACGCTCTCAAGGCCGAGATTCGCATCGAGGAGGCGCACCTGACCGAGCTCCAGCGCCTGGGCAAGATCGATGACCCGCAGGATCCGGACGCGCGGTCGCCGCGCCACCAGGAGCTGCTCGACGAGTTCGAGGCGCTGCTCGCGCGGCAGAGCGAGCTGCTGATCAAGGAGGATTTCAGCCGCGTCTATACCGGGCAGGGCGCTTCCGGCATGAACGCCGGCACGAGCTACGACTTCACGATCTATTTCGTCAACGTCCCCGCCAACAAGCTGGAGCTGTGGTTCTGGATGGAGGCGGACCGCTTGTTGAACCCGGTCTTCCGCGAGTTCTACGCGGAGCGCGACGTGGTGCACGAGGAGCGCCGCCTGCGGACGGACAGCACGCCGATCGGCAAGTTCCGCGAGCAGTTCGACGCGATGTTCTGGGAGTCGTCGCCGTACAGCTGGCCGGTCGTCGGCTGGCCATCCGACATCTCGGGTATCACGCGCGAGGAGGCGCTGGCGTTCTTCGACGTCTACTACGCGCCGAACAATCTCGCCGCCACCCTGGTCGGCGACTTCGACCCTGACGAGGCCATCGCGCTGGCCGAGCGCTATTTCGGCCGCTTGCCGCGCGGCGCACGCGATCCGTTCCCGCCGCGTACGCGCGAGATGCCGCAGCTCGCCGAAAAGCGCATGCTGGCGCACGCGGAGACCAACCCGCAGGTCGTCATCCGCTATCACAGCGTGCCGGATGGACACGTCGACGAGCCGGCGCTCGTGGTGCTGGGACAGCTGCTGAACGGCCGCACCGGGCGCCTGTACAAGGCGCTGGTGGAGGAGCAGGAAGTGGCGACCGGCGCATCGGGCGGCCAGGCCGGGTTCAAGTTCGAGGGGATGTTCGAGCTGCGCGGCACCGCCAGGCAGGGGCGCACGCCGGAGGAGGTCGAGCAGGCCATCTACGCCGAGCTCGAGCGCCTCAAGTCCGAACCGGTGGGCAGCCGCGAGCTGCAGAAGGTGAAGAACCAGAATGCCGCCAGCACCTTCCGCGATCTGGAGGGAAACTTCCAGTTGATGATGCAATTGCTGATACGGGAGAACATGCGCGGCTGGGAGACCATCAACACGGATCCGCCGCTGTATGACGCGGTCACGGCCGAGGACATCATGCGCGTCGCGGGCAAGTACTTCACGCCCGAGACGCGCGCCGTGGCCGTCTACTACCGCAAGGGCGGCGCGGCCGCCGAAGACGAAAGGTTCACGGATCTCGATGACGAGGAGCGGCAGCAGGTCGAGCAGATGGCTGGCATGATCCGGCAGATGAACGAGGAGCAGCTCGACCAGATGCTGGCCGGCGCCGACCAGATGCGCTCACAAGCGCCGCCCGAGAGCCAGGACATGGTCGACGCGCTCGTCGAGCTGGTCCGCGAGCGCCTTGCCGAGCTCGGAGGTGGCCAGTGAAGCGTTGCCGCCTGTTGCTCGTGGTGCTGCTGCTGGCGCCGCCGCCGGTCGCGGCGCAGGCGCCGGACATTCCCGCGCATCCGAGCGACCTTGCATTCGAGCCGCTTTCCTTCGAGCCGCCGAGCGCGGCGCAACACCGCCACACGCTGCCCGGCGGCGTGGTCGTCTACATCGTCGAGGACCATGCGTTGCCGTTGGTGGACGTTTCCGTGCTGGTTCGCACCGGCAGCTATCTCGAACCGGCCGGGAAGGCGGGGCTTGCCGCGCTGACCGGGAGCCAGATGCGGGCCGGGGGCACGGCTTCGCTGGCGGCGGCCGACTTCGACGAGGAGGTGGCGTTTCTCGCCGCGGAGATCAGCAGCTCCATCGGCGGCACGATGGGGCAGGCGAGCCTCAACTGCCTGACGAAGGATCTGGACGTCGCGCTAGACCTGCTGTTCGACATGCTGCGCCGGCCGCGGTTTGACCAGGACCGGCTGGACCTTGCGAAGAGCCAGACGCTGCAGGGGATGGAGCGGCGCAACGACAGCACGCGCGGCATCGAAGGCCGCGAGTGGGGCCGGCTGATGCGGGGCGATGCCCATTTCTCCACCCGGCCGGCGACGCGTGCATCGGTCGAGTCCATCACGCGCGAGGATCTGATCGCGTTTCACGAGCGCTATTACCACCCGGGCGGATTCATCTTCGCGGTTTCGGGCGACGTCGAGCCCGGCGACGTTCTGGCGAAGCTGGGCGCGCGCCTGGACGGCTGGCCGGCGTCCTCCGACCCGGTGCCCGACGTGCCGGCGCCGGAGCACGATCCGCGCCCGGCGCTCTACGGCGTCGACAAGCCGGACGTCAACCAGGGCCGCGTGTCGATCGGCCATCTCGGTACCACGCGAGACAATCCCGACCGCTATCCGCTGCTGGTCATGAACGACATTCTGGGCGGCGGCGGGTTCACCTCCAGGTTGCTGACGCGGGTCAGGTCCGACGAAGGGTTGGCGTACAGCGCGGGCTCGAGCTTCGGCATGGGGACCTACTATGAGGGCGTCTTTCGAGTCGCGTTCCAGTCTCGCAGCGAGACCGTGGCGCGGGCGGCGGCCATCGTTCTGGAGGAGATCGAGAGGATCAGGACCGAACCGGTCAGCGGGGAGGAGCTGTCCACCTCGATTGCTTCATTCGTCGAGACGTTCACGCGCAATTTCTCGAGCGCGGCGGCAACGGCCGGGCTGTTTGCGAGGGACGCATACACCGGCCGCGACCCGGAATACCTGACGTACTATCGTGAGCGAATAAGCGCGGTGACAGCCGACGACGTGCTGCGGGTGGCGCGCGAATATCTCGACCCCGAGCAGTTGGTGATGCTGGTCGTCGGCAACCTCGATGCAGTCGAGGACGGGGATCCGGACAACCCCGACTACGTGCTCGACGAGCTGGCTAGTGCGCCGCTGATGCGAATTCCACTGCCCGATCCTTTCACGATGGAATATCCCGTCCATTGAGAGCCTCGAGACGGATGACATCGGCGAGCCGCGCGGTTCGCGCCCTGCCCCTGCTTGCGGTCCTGGCCGCGGCGCCGCCGCCCGCTCCGGCCGCGGCGCAATCCCTGCAGCCGGCCGACTGGGATGCCGGCATCCGGTTGGCCGAGGCGGTTGACCGGAATCCCGATCCCGACATCGTGGAGGTCGATTTCGAGGCCCGCGTGGCGCGCGTGGAGATTGCGCCGGGTGTCGAGGTCGATGCGTGGACTTACAACGGGTCCATTCCGGGGCCCACGATCCGCGTCAAGGTCGGCGACCGGCTGATCGTGCACTTCACGAACAACCTGCCGCGCCCGAGCACCATCCATTGGCACGGGCTCCGGATTCCAATCGAAATGGACGGCGTACCCGGCTACTCGCAGGAGCCGGTAGAACCCGGCGGCACGTTCACGTACGATTTCGTGGTGCCGGATGCCGGCATCTACTGGTATCACCCGCACGTGATGTCCGCGGCGCAGGTCGGGTTCGGCCTTTACGGCGCTTTCCTGGTGGAGGATCCGGATGAGAACGTCGGGATCGCCGACGATCTGATTATCGTGCTGAGCGACATCGACCTCACGGAGGAGGGCACGCTGGCCTCGCCCGACACGGGTGGCTCGGTGGGCATGCTATTCGGCCGGGAGGGCAACCACGTGCTCGTCAACGGCAGGCGCACGCCGGGGCTGATTGCGCGCGCCGGCGCCCCGCAGCGCTGGCGCGTGGTTAACGCGGCCAAGAGCCGCTACTTCATGCTGGATCTCGGCGAGGGGCACGTTTTCCGCAAGATCGGGGGCGACGGAGGGCTCACCGAGTACTCGGAAGATCACGAGTTCCTCGTGCTGGGCGCCGGCGAGCGGGCGGACGTCATCGTGCGACCGACCGGCGAGCCGGGCGGCAATACCGTGCTGCGCTCGCTGCTGCACGATCGCGGTTACGGCAGCACGGAATTCCGCGACCTCGAGGACCTCATCTCCATTACGTTTGCCGACCTGCCGCCGCACGCCGGGGGGGCGTTGCCCGAGACCCGCCGCGCAATGGAGCCGTATGCGCTCGACGGAGCCACCGAGATCGAGCTGGAGCTCACCGTAGCGCAGGATCCGGCGGACAAGTCGTTTTCGTACGGCATCAATCACGTCCCATTCTGGCAGGCGCAGCCCGTGGTAGCCGGACTGGCGGATACACACATCTGGACCGTGACGAATTCCACCGACTGGTCACATCCGCTGCACCTGCACGGGTTTTTCTTCATGGTGCTCGACGACGCCGGAGCGCCGGTGCGGCCGCTCGAATGGAAGGACACAGTCGACATTCCACACCGGAAGACCGTGCGCCTGGCGGTGCGTTTCGACGAGCGGCCGGGAACGTGGATCTTTCACTGCCACGTGCTCGATCACGCCGAGGGCGGCCTGCTGAGCGCGGTGCACCTCGAACTGCCGCTCGCGGACTTCCGCAACCTACTGAAGCACTAGCCCGCATTTCTCGCCGGCCTTCGGCTGCGGACGGCGGTCGTGTTACCCTAACGACATCCCCGTGCAGAGCTTGTTCGTAGCGCCGTCGGGTGTCTCGTCCCCGCCGCCGAACCGCCGGGCGGGCCGCCGGAGCGTACGGCTCGTCATGTTGCTGGTAGTGGCGTTCGTTATAGGCAACGCGGTCGGCAGCGTACGGGGATTGACCGCGGTCAGACAGGCATCGGAGGCTTTCGAAACGTTGTCCGAGGCCGTTGCCCGCCTGCGTCAGGAAAATGGCGGATTGCGGGTGAAGGCGCGGCAGCTGCGCGAGGATTCCAACGTAATCGAGGACCTGGCGCGGCAGGAACTAGGCCTGATCCGGCCGGGCGAGAAGGTCTTCATCCTCAGCGACCAGCCTCCCGGCGACACGGCGCCGGCGCCCGCCGGGCCGTAACGCGGCGTCCGGGCGTCAGGCGGGCGTGGCCTCCGATTCCGCCACGAGTCCCAGCTCCTTGCGCACGCGTTGCTCGATTGCCGCGAACAGCTCCGGCTTCTCCCGCAGCAGCCGCTTGACGTTCTCGCGCCCCTGACCCAGCCGCTCGCCGCTGTAAGAGAACCATGTGCCACTCTTCTCGACGATGCGCCGGTCGACGGCCAGGTCGAGAAGGTCTCCCTCCCGCGAGATGCCCTCTCCGTACATGATGTCGAATTCCGCCTCCCGGAACGGGGGCGCGAGCTTGTTCTTGACGACCTTGACCCGCGTCCGCCCGCCGACCACCCGGTCGGCGTCCTTGATGGCGCCGATCCGGCGGATGTCGATCCGGACGGACGAGTAGAACTTCAGCGCCCGCCCGCCGGTGGTCGTCTCGGGATTACCGAACATGACGCCGATCTTCTCCCGCAACTGGTTGATGAAGACGAGGCAGGTCCGGGACTTGGCCACGACGCCGGTCAGCTTGCGGAGCGCCTGCGACATCAACCGCGCCTGCAATCCGACCTGCGCATCGCCCATCTCGCCTTCGATCTCAGCGCGGGGCACCAGCGCGGCGACCGAATCGACCACCACGACGTCGATGCCGCCGGAGCGGACCAGCACTTCGACGATTTCAAGCGCCTGCTCGCCGTTGTCGGGTTGCGAGACGAGCAGGTTTTCGAGGTCGACCCCCAGCTTCCGCGCGTAGGTCGGGTCCAGCGCGTGCTCGGCGTCGACGAATGCCGCGTTGCCACCCTGCGCCTGCGCCTGCGCGGTGACCTGCAGCGCCAGGGTCGTCTTGCCGGACGCCTCGGGGCCGTAAATCTCCACGACGCGCCCGCGCGGCACGCCGCCGATGCCCAGCGCATAGTCAATGCTGATGGAACCGGTCGAGATACGCGGGATGGAGCTGACGCCGCCCGTCTGTCCGAGCCGCATGATCGAACCCTTGCCGAACTGTTTCTCGATCTGGCCGACCGCGAACTCGACGGCCTTGCCGCGGTCCTGTGGAACACGTTCCGTACGCATGGGCAACTCCGGTCTGGGAAGACTCATCGGGGAATAGGGGCGCCGCCGCAACGCGATTGCGCCCGCCTGCACAAATTTGCAATCCGTCTCGTTTCGCATTCTAGGCGCGTGCCAGCTTCCTGTCAAGCGAAAATCTGGGACGTAAATTAAATATATTCATATATTTCAGTAACTTACGGTCGTATGGACTTTCGCCTTTTGCGCGCATCCCCGCAGTCTTGTCGATTCTGCGCAAAAGCAACCGACGCAGATACAGCCATCCCGCCGCGGGCTTCCGGAGGGTGGCGCACCGCCGGTACGGCTACACTGGGAGCCGGAGAGGCTGGAATGACGGGAATGCGGTTCGTCTGGGTCGTGCTCGTGCTCTGGTGCATTCCGGCGGCGGCTCAGCCGCCGGCCACGGAGCCGCCGGCCGCGGAGCTGACCGTCGAGGTCGAGCCGCCGGCGTTGACCCTCGACGTGGGCGGGACCGTGCGTCTCGCGGCGACGGTGCGGGACCCTTCCGGCGCGGTCGTGGAAGACGCCGTCGTGGTGTTCTACTCGCGCGCCCGGCGGAGCGTGTCGGTGACACGCAGCGGCACCGTCGAGGCGTACCGGCCCGGCGAGTTCACGCTGGTGGCCCTGGTGCCGGCCGATCCCGACGATCGCAGCCGGCGACCCGCCGGGATGGCGCGCGTCGAAGTGCCGGTGACCGTGCCGCAACCGCCCGTCGAGCGGGTCCGCTTCACCGGCATTCCGGCACGGTTCTACGTCGGCACCCATCCGCGGCTCGGCGTCGAAGTGGTGGATACGAGCGGCGCGCGACGGCACGATGTCGACATCGAGTACTCCAGCGGCGAACCCGCGATCGCGGAGATCGATCCGTACGGTTCGCTGTTGCTGCACCAGCCCGGATCCGTCACGTTGTCGGTCGCAGCCGGGCAGGCCACCGACGCGATCACCATCGAGGTGGAGCAAAACCCGGTCGCTTCCCTGGCGCTGCAGGCGACCGCGGAAACGGTGCGCACCGGCGACGTGGTCGTCTTTACGGCGGTGGCGCGGGATGCGCGCGGCCTGCCGGTGCGCAGTGTGCCGGTGGAATTCTCGGTGGCCGGGCAGACCGCGCCGGAGATCCTTGCCGCCGGGGCGGCCGCCATGGTCACCGGCGAAGGACGTTTCGTGGCGGAGCGCTCCGGGACCTTCACGGTCGTCGCCACTGCCGGTCGCCACGCCGCGCGGCGGACCGTGAGCGTCAGGCGCCGGGACGTCGGCCGCGAAGTGGAGCTGATCGGCCGCGCGCCGGTGCGCGACCGACGCACGTCGGACCTGTGGGTCTGGGAGGGCACCGACGGGCGCGACTACGCGATTACCGGAACCTGGGGCTCGGACGGGTCGAGCTATATCTGGGACGTGACCGATCCGTCCGACATCCGGAAGCTGCGGGAAATACAGGTCGACGCGCGGACGGTGAATGACGTCAAGGTTTCCGAGGAGGGAGACATCGCGGTCATCAGCCGCGAAGGGGCGTCCGACCGCAAGAACGGCATCGTCATTCTGGGCGTGGCCAACCCGCGCGAAGGCGTGCCCGTCTTGGCCGAATACACGGAAGCGCTGACCGGCGGCGTCCACAACGTCTTCATTTCCGAGGGACACGTGTTCGCGTTGAGCGCCGGCCGGCGCTACGAGGTCATCAACATCGAGGACCCGACCGAGCCGCGGCGGGTCGGGCAGTTCGAGATCGACACGCTGGGCCACAGCATTCATGACGTCTGGGTGAGCGAAGGGGTCGCCTTCTCGTCCAACTGGAGCGACGGGGTGGTCGCAGTCGACGTGGGCGGCGGCGGCCGCGGCGGGACGCCCGAACGGCCGGTGGAGCTGGGGCGCTACACCTATCCCAGCGGATGGAATCACGCCGCGTTTCCGTACACGAGCCCGTCGACGGGCAAGCGTTACCTGTTCGCGGGCGACGAGGCGTTCCCCTACGCAGGTTTGAGCCGCGGCCGCGGCGGAACGCCGATCATTGCGGCGGGTTGGATACACGTCATCGACTGG
Organism: Acidobacteriota bacterium; assembly: GCA_021296485.1. Lineage (GTDB taxonomy): Bacteria > Acidobacteriota > Vicinamibacteria > Vicinamibacterales > UBA8438 > JAAXGX01. Next base: position 21,645 of record JAGWAI010000014.1, on the reverse strand, counting down.
AGCGACTGGGAGCGTCCCCGCGAAGTGGCCCGTTACCAGGTGCCGGAAGCCGGCTCGCACAACCTGTGGGTCGAGAACGACACGCTGTACGTCGGGTACTACAACGGGGGACTGCGGGTGGTGGACGTGTCGGGCGAGCTGCTGGGAGACCTGTACGCGCAGGGGCGCGAGATCGCGCGCTTCCTGCCGTTCGACCCCGAGGCCTTCACCGCGAACGCGCCGTTCGTCTGGGGCGCGCAGCCGTTCAAGGGGCACATCTTCTTCACTGACTGGAACAGCGGCCTGTGGGCCGTGCGCCTGCTGCCGAAGACCGGTCCCGGCCGCGTCATCGGGGAGCCGCAATAGCGATGCGCGCCGCGCACGGATGGGTCCCGCGCGCGGTCTGGCTGCGGGCTGCGCTCGTAGTCTGGCTGCCGGCGCTCGGCGCGTTGCCGGCGGACGCCCGCCCGGACCCGCCCGCCCGCAGCTACTACGTCTACGTCTGCGCCGAGTCCGAGGACGAAGTGGCGCTCGTGCGCTACGGCCCGCGCGGCCTGGAGGTGGTCCGCCGCGTGGCCGTCGGGCGCTATCCGGCCGAAACGGAAGGGCCCCACGGCATTGCCGTCGACCCGGACGGCCGCCACTGGTACGTGTCGATTGCGCACGGCACGCCGTTCGGCAGCGTGCACAAGTACGCGACCGGCAGCGACGCGTGGGTGGGCGACGTCACGTTGGGGATGTACCCGGCCACGTTGGATATCGCCCCTGCGACCCGCCTGCTGTACGCCGCCAACTTCGACCTGCACGGGCCCATGGCCGCCAGCTCCGTCTCCGCCGTCGAGATTGACACGATGGAAGAGATCGCGCGCGTCGAGACCGGGGTGATGCCGCACGGATCGCGTCTCAGCCGGGACGGCATGCGCCACTACTCGGTGACCATGATGGACGGCGAGCTGGTCGAGCTGGACGCGCTCGGCTTCGAGGTCAACCGGCGCCTGCCGCTCGGCGACGGCGTCCAGCCGACCTGGGTCACGGCTCCGGCACGTGACGGCGTCGTCTACGTCACCGGCAACAACGTGGCTTCGGTTTTCGAGGTGGACCTGGACGCGTGGCGCATCCGGCGCACCTTCCGCACCGGGGCCGGCCCCTACAACTTGGCCGTGACGCCCGACGGGTCGACGCTCGTCGCCACCTACAAGAGCGGCGACGCGGTCGGCTTCTGGGATCTCGCAACCGGCGTGGAGCGCGCGCGGGTAAGCACGACGCGCACGATTCCGCACGGCGTGGTCGTGACGCCGGACGGCGCCTACGCCTTCGTTTCCGTGGAGGGGGTCGGTGACGACCCGGGCACGGTCGAGGTGTACAACATTCCCACGGCCGAGCGTCTGGGCGCGGTGGATATCGGCAAGCAGGCCAGCGGCATCGCCTTCTGGACCGTCAGGGACGAATAGGCGCCGGCCTGCGCCTAGCAGCCTGTGGTAAAACCCCGCGTCGCACCGAGAGCGGTGAGGCGCGTGGCTGG
>JAGWAI010000014.1:0-20112 GCA_021296485.1 Acidobacteriota bacterium | reverse complement strand
AGGCGCGATGCATCGCCGCTCGAATGCAGTGGGGTTTTGCCACAGGCTGCTACACTACGCGGTCCGCTCCACCGCCAGGGCCACCCCGTTGCCGCCGCCGAGGCAGAGCGTGGCAACGCCGCGCTGCAGGTTGCGGTTGCGCATCGCGTACAGCAGCGTCGTCAGGATCCGGGCGCCGCTGGCGCCGAGCGGGTGACCCAGCGCGACGGCGCCGCCGTTGACGTTAACCCGGGCCGGGTCGGCGCCCAGCTCGCGAATGACGGCGACCGCCTGGGCCGAGAACGCCTCGTTCAGCTCGATCACGTCGACGTCGTCCAGGCGCCAACCCACCTTCCGCAACAGCTTCCTGACGGCATCCACGGGCGTCATCAGCAGCCACTTGGGCGGCAGTCCGCTAACCGCCTGACCGGCGATGCGGGCCATGGGCGTGATGCCGAGTTCCGCCGCCTTGTCGGCGCCCATCACCACCGCGGCGGCGGCGCCGTCGTTCACGCCCGGGGCGTTGCCGGCCGTAACGGATCCGCCCGCCTTGAAGGCCGGCTTCAGGCGCGACAGCGCCGCGACGGACGAATCCGGACGCACCGGCTCGTCGTATTCCAGGCGGATCGGATCGCCCTTGCGGCGCGGGATCTCGACGGAGAGGATCTCGTCCTTGAAATGGCAGGAATTCATGGCGGCCGCCGCCCGGCGGTGGCTCTCGGCGGCGAAGGCGTCCTGGTCCTCCCGGCTCACCCCGTACCGTTCGGCCACCGCTTCGGCGGCCAGTCCCATCGACCAGTTCTCGAGTGAGCACCAGAGACCGTCGTGGATCATTGCGTCGTGCGCGTCGACGTGGCCCATGCGCAGGCCCTCGCGGGCCTTCGGCAGGAGATACGGACTGTTGCTCAGCGACTCCATGCCGCCGGCCACCGCGACGTCGATGTCGCCTGTTGCGATACCCTGCGCCGCCAGCATCACCGCCTTCAGGCCCGAGCCGCACACCTTGTTGATGGTCAGCGCGGCGACGTGATCCGCGAGCCCGCCGTGGAGCGCCGCCTGGCGCGCCGGCGCCTGTCCCAGGCCGGCGGCCACGACGTTGCCCATGATGCACTCGTCCACCGCTGACGGGTCGATGCCGGCGCGCGCCACCGCCTCGCGGACCACCCGCGCTCCGAGGTCGGTGGCCGGCAGGGTCTTGAGCGCCCCGAGGAACTTTCCCGTCGGCAGCCGCGCCGCGCTGGCGATGACGGCTTCACGCATGATCGAATCTCATCCTTTAACGGCAATCCGCTTCACGACGCCGCGTCCGAGCAGCTCGCGCAGGCGCCGCACGATGACGGCGACCGATCGCGCAGTTTCCTTGCGCCAGTGCTCGCCGTCGGCTGCGACGTGGAGCGTGCCGTCCGCGGCCAGGTCCACCGCCGTGGCTCTGGCCATGGCCGGGCCGACCGAAGCACGCCAGGCGAATTGCACCTTGGCGGTCGTCAACGGCTGCTCGCGCAGCAGCGACGTGACGGCCCGCGGGGCAACCTCGCGCACGGGAATCATAACAGTCCGTGGTGCAACGCCCACGTCGCACCGAGAGCGGTGAGGCGCGCGGCTGGCAAGGCGCAAAGAGCGAGCATATTCGACGATATGTGAGCGATGAGCAACGCTGTCCAGCCGTGATGCATCGCCGCTCGAATGCAGTGGGAGTTGCACCACGGGCTGTTACGATGTACGGAGTGTATCACCGGGATCACCGCGAGCCGCTCGTTCTGGCGTCCGCCTCGCCCCGGCGCGCCGCCCTGCTTGCGGGCGCCGGCAGGGCGTTCGAAGTCGTGCCGGCAAACGTCGACGAGCGCCGGCAGCCGGCCGAGCCGGCGCGTGAGTACGTCGACCGGCTGGCCCGCGCGAAGGCCGCCGCGGTCGCCGGGCGCCATCCCGGGCGGATCGTGATCGGCGCGGACACCGTGGTGGTCAGCGGCGGAACGGTGCTGGGCAAGCCGCGGGATGCGGACGACGCGGCCGGGATGCTGCGCCGGTTGTCCGGGCGCGCGCACCAGGTGCTGACCGGCGTGGCGGTGCGGCGCGGCGAGCGCTGCGTCAGCGCCGTCGAGAGCACGGTCGTGCACTTCGCCGCGCTCGACGACGCACAGATCGCGTGGTACGTCGGCACGGGGGAGCCGTCCGACAAGGCGGGCGCCTACGGCCTGCAGGGCAGCGGGGCGCGGTTCGTGACTCGCATCGAGGGATCCCGCTCCAACGTGGTCGGTCTGCCGCTCGACCGGCTCGAGCGTCTGCTCGCGCAGCTGGACACGGCTGCCGAGTCGGTTGCCCCGCGTTGACTGAGCGCTTGCGTGGGCGATATTCTTACAGGTGCGCGGGGAGGATCCGTACATGCGAGGCAAGGCAATCAAGATCGGTCTCACGACCGTAGTCCTGGGAGTCGCGTTCGGGGCGCTGCTGTGGACGACCATGGCGGACGGCGCCGCCTACTACCTGCATGTCGACGAGGTGATGGCCGAACCGGAGCCGTTGTACGGCAAGCGGCTCCAGGTGCACGGCTTCGCACATGACATCAAGGTCCGTCCGAAGAGCATGGAGTACCGGTTCGACATCCGCAACAACGGCTACTCTGTGCGTGCCGAGTACACCGGCATCGTGCCGGACACCTTCCAGAACGACTCGGAAGTGGTCGTGACCGGGCGACTCGACGGCGACACGTTCCATGTGGAGCCGGACGGGATAATGGCGAAGTGCCCGTCCAAGTACGAGGCGAAGCCGACGGTCGGAGGCGCGCCAGCGGACCTCGCGTCCGGCGTCAACTGAACGCGTTGCCCGTCTCGCCGGCGGCGTCGGGCGCGCAGCGGGGCCGGCCGGCCGCCAGGGCGAAGAGGTCTCCAGCATGGCCACACTCGGTTCCTTCACGTTGCTCGCCGCGTTCGTCGCCTGCGCCTACGCCATCGCGGCGTCGGTAGCCGGCGCGCGCCGCCGCTCTCCCCGCATCATCCAGAGCGGGGTCGGCGCCTTCTATCTGGTTACGGCGCTGATGACGCTGGCCTCGTCGATCATCATCCACGCCTTCGTCACCCAGGACTACAGCATCCGCTACGTCGACCGCTATTCGGACTCGGTCCAGCCGCTGTTCTACAAGCTGACCTCGTACTGGGGCGGACTCGACGGCTCCATCATGTTCTGGGTTTTTTTGCTGTCGGTGTTCGGCGCCCTGGCCGTGCGCAGCAACCGCGAGCGCCAGCGGGAGCTGATCCCGTACGTCGTCGCCGTCATTGCGGCCGTCCAGCTCTTCTTCCTGTTCGTGATGATCGTTCTCAAGGATCCGTTCGCCACCTATCTGGCGGAGACGCCGGCGGACGGGCGGGGGCTCAACCCGCTGCTGCAGAACCCGTACATGGCGATCCACCCGCCGTCGCTCTATACCGGATTCGTCGGGATGACCATCCCGTTCGCCTTCGGCATGGCGGCGCTGATCACCGGCTACCTGGACGACTCCTGGCTGCGGGCCGTGCGCCGCTGGACCATGTTCTCCTGGCTGTTCCTGACCCTCGGCCTGACGCTCGGCATGATCTGGGCATACGAAGAGCTGGGCTGGGGCGGCTTCTGGGGCTGGGACCCGGTGGAGAATGCCGGCGCGCTGCCGTGGTTCACCGCCACCGCCTTCCTCCACTCGGTGATGGTGCAGGAGCGCCGCAGCATGCTCCGCGTCTGGAACGTGACGCTCGTCATATTGACGTTCCTGCTGACAATTGTCGGCACGTACATGACGCGCAGCGGCATCGTGCAGTCCGTGCACGCGTTCGGCGAGGACCCCCAGCTCGGGGGGCTGTTCCTGGGCTTCATGGCCGTAGTCGTGGTCTTCAGCTTCGGCTGGGTCATCTACCGGATGCCGCTGCTCCAGGCGCGCAACGAGCTCGAATCCTGGTTGTCGCGCGAGGCCGCGTTCCTGGTGAACAACTGGATCCTGCTGTTCTCGGCGTTCTTCATTCTGTTCGCGACCCTGTTCCCGACCCTCAGCGAGGCGGTGACGGGGCAGCGGATAACGGTCGGGCCGCCCTTCTTCAACACGTGGATGGTGCCGATCGGGCTCGTGCTGCTGTTTCTGACCGGCATCGGGCCGCTGCTGGCGTGGCGCAAGTCGAGCCCCGGCAACCTGATTTATCAATTCGCGTGGCCAGCGGGTCTCGCGGTGGCCACCGCAGCCGGCCTGTACCTGATCGGGTTCCAGGTCTGGGTCTCCGGCCTCTGCTTCGCGCTCTGCGCCTTCGTCCTCGGCACGCTCAGCCAGGAGTTCGTCCGCGGCGGCCTGGTGCGGCGAGAGGCTACCGGGACTGACCTGTTGACGGCCATGGTGGGTCTGGTGATGCGCTCGCGCCGGCGCTACGGCGGTTATATCGTGCACGCCGGCATCGTGCTGATGTTCCTCGGCTTCGCCGGCTCCGGCTACAAGCAGGAGCAGCAGGTGCTGCTGAACCCCGGCGAGTCTGTCGAGATCGGACGGTTCGAGGTGCGCCACGACCGGCTGAGCGAGTCTGACGACGGCCAGAAGCAGATGATCACCGCGCACATGTCCGTGTTGCGTGACGGCGAGGCGGCGGGCGAGCTCTACCCGGCGCGCTGGTTCTTCCGCAAGCACGAGACCGAGCCGACCACCGAAGTCGCGATGCGGCGTTCGATCTCGGAAGACCTGTACGTGACGCTCGCGACGTACGACCTCGGCGACCAGTCCGCCGCGTTCCAGGTCACGGTGAATCCGCTGGTCAACTGGATCTGGCTCGGGTTCGCGCTGCTGGCGTTCGGCACGGGGATCGCCCTGCTGCCGGAGAGCAGCTTTGCGTTCGTGAGCGCACGGGTGCCGGCCGGCGCCGCTACCACGTCGCTGCTGATGCTGTCGCTGCTGCTGGGAGGAATGGCTGCGCCCGCCCGGGCGCAGATAGCCGTGCCGGGGGGCGCCGAGCTGGCGCCCGAGCAGCAGGCGCTGGAAGCCGAGCTGCAGTCGGAGCTGGTCTGCCTCTGCGGCTCCTGTTCCCGCCTGCAGCTGTCGGTATGCACCTGCTCGACCGCCGAGGCGATGCGGCTCGAGCTGAACGGGCAGGTGGCTGCAGGGAAGGACCGCGACGGCGTGTACCAGCACTTCATCAATGCCTACGGCAGCCAGGAGCCGCTCGGGACGCCCATCGGCGCGTTCAACCAACTGGTCTGGCTTTTTCCGCTCGGTATCGGTTTCACCGTTCTAGGCGGGATCGGCTTCGTGGCGGTGCGCTGGTCGCGACGCGCGGCCCGATCCCGCACGGCGCCCGCTGCCGGACCTGTGAATGAGCAGCTCGAGGCCCGCCTGGACGATGAGCTCCGAAACCTCGACTGAAGCCCGCTCCTTTCGTCCCTGGCATCTCTTCGTTCTGGTCGGCCTGCTGGCGTCGACGGTCGGCGTGCTCGTGATCCGGCCCGACGACCCGGTCGTGCTGGCGCTGCTGGTGGCCGCCATCGGCTCGGCGGCGTGGGTCGGCTTCACGCTGTACCGCACGCTGTGGCCGCTGGCGGCGCCGGAATTCCAGGACCGCGCCGAAATCATCGCCGGCCGCACGCGCGCCGCGCTGGAGCGGGAGAAGACGCTCGTGCTGCGGGCGCTGAAGGAACTGGAGTTCGACCGCGCGATGGGCAAGGTGGCGCCGGCCGACTTCCAGGACATGAGCGGCAGGCTCCGTGCGCGCGCGATTACGTTGATGCAGCAGCTCGACATCGCGCAGCCCGGGTTCCGCGAAGAGATCGAGCGCGAGCTGGCCCGCCGCCTCGGCATGACCGAGGCGGAATTGCGCGCCTCGCGCCCTGCCGGCGCCGCGCGGAGTCCGGTCTGTGCCGCGTGCGGCACGGCGAACGACCTCGACGCCAGGTTCTGCAAGGGCTGCGGCGCGTCGCTGGAGGCGCCGGCATGAGCGCGCGCCTCGGCGCGGCGGCGCTGCTGCTGGCGCTGCTCGGCCTGCCGGCCGGCGCGGCGGCGCAGCCGGATCCGCGGCAGATGTCCGGCATCCCGCTGCCGGACGCGGAACTGAACGACGGCACCGTGTCGGTGCGCGTCATCCGCGGGCAGCTCTCGAACAACGTTTCGGGCCAGCTCGTGGAGCTGCGCCACGGCGACGTGGTTGAGGAAGCGACGACCGATGCGGCCGGGCGCGCCACGTTCGTGACGCTGAATCCGGGGCAGCAGGTGCAGGCCGCCACGGACCTCGACGGTGTCCGCATCGAGTCGCTGCCGTTCGCCGCGCCCGGCCGCGGAGGCGTGCGGCTGATGCTCGTGGGCGCCGATCCGGACCGGCCGGTGGAGCCGGCGCCGCCCGGGCTTGTGACGTTCGGCGGCGAGTCGTTCATCCAGGTGGAGATCGTCGAGGAAAGCGTCGAGGTGTACTACGTCCTCGATGTGCACAACCCGGCCCAGGTGGCCGTGGAGCCGGCCACGCCGGTGCGTATCGAGTTGCCGTCCGGCGCGCAGGGCGTGACAGTGCTGGCCGGTTCCTCGCCCCGCACCGCCGCCGACGGCGGCACCGTGGAGCTGTCCGGCCCGTTCGATCCGGGGGTGACGCCGCTGCGCATCGCGTACATCCTGCCGTACACGAGTGACCGGCTCGTGATTGAACAGGCGCTTCCGATCGACTGGGAGTCGGTGCTGCTGTCGGTCGAGAAGCTGGGCGCCGTCGACTACGTGTCGAGCCAGGTCAACCGGCGCGTCGAGGTGCCCTCGGAGACGCGCGACGGAACGGACTACCTGCTCGGATCCGGACCGCGCGTGGCGGCCGGCACCCCGTTCACGCTGGAGCTTGCGGGCCTGCCGCACCACAGCCGCATGCCGAGCAACATCGCCTTGGCCGTCGCGTTGGCCATCCTGGGGTTTGGCGGTTGGGGTGCGGCGGCGACACCGGGCACGGCCGGCGCCGACAAGGGCCGCGAGCGGCTCCTGGCCCGGCGGGAGGGGTTGTACGCGGACCTCGTCAAGGTGGAACGGCAGCACCGCGACGGCAAGATAGGGCCGACAAAGCACAGGTCGCGCCGCGCCGAGCTGTTCCGTGCGCTCGAACGGGTGTACCAGCGGCTCGAAGAGGATGCGGCGCCGCCGGCGCCGGTGCGCTGATGCCGCCCCGCCCCGTCCCGCCGTTCGACTTCGATCGGGTAACGGCAGCGCGCCTGTCCCGCCACTACGGCCGCCGCCGGGCGCTCAGCGGTGTATCCACGACGCTGAACGCAGGCGAGCTGGTCGGCCTGCTCGGTCCGAACGGCGCCGGCAAGTCGACGCTGCTCGGCCTGCTCGCCACGCTCATCCAGCCGTCGGCCGGTTCCGTGCTGTACGGCGACCGCCCGGGCGCCGAGGCCGGTGTAGAGCTGCGCGCCAGGCTGGGGTTTCTGTCGCACGAGCTGCAGCTGTACGGCGAGTTGACCGCCCGCGAGAACCTGGAGTTCTGCGCCGGCCTCCACGGGCTCGACGACGGCGCCGGGCGCGCCGGAGCGGCGCTCGACCGGGCCGGCCTGGCGCACCGCGCGGACGACCTCGTACAGGGCTTTTCGCGCGGCATGCGGCAGCGCCTGGCGCTGGAGCGGACGCTGCTGCATGACCCGCGGCTGGTGCTGCTCGACGAGCCGTTCACCGGCCTGGACGAATCCGCCGGCCGCGCGCTGGCGGCGCGGCTGTGCGCGCTGGGGCGCGACCAGCGGATCGTGCTCCTGGCGACGCACGACCTGGAGGCTGTCGAGGGACTGCTCGACCGGGTCCTGATGCTGCGGGAGGGCCGCTTGATGGAGTTGCCGTTGGGTGACGCCCCGCTCCGGGAGCGCTATCGAGCGGCGCTGACCTTTGCCGGCGCGCCCGCCGCGGGCTGATCGCGTGACGAGAGACTTCTTCCGGGTTGCCTGGCTCGTGATGCGCAAGGACCTGCGGGTCGAATCGCGCAGCTGGGAGATGGTGTCGACGACCCTGTTCTTCGCCGTCTCGTGCGTGCTCGTGTTCTCGTTCGCCTTCGTGCGGGGAGGCCAGCCGGTGGACGGTGCCGCCGCCGGCATCCTGTGGATTGCGGTCGCATTCTCGGGCACGCTCGCGCTCGGACCCACGTTCGATCGCGAGCGGCACCACGATGCGTTGCGCGGTCTGCTGCTGGCGCCGGTGGAGCGTTCCGCCATCTTCCTCGGCAAGTTCATGGGTGTCGTGCTGCTCATGACCGCCGTGGAGCTGGTGGTCGCCGTGCTGGTGGCGCTACTGTTCCAGGCGCCGCAGATTACCCAGAACCCATGGATTGCGGTGCTGCTGATGCTCGGCAACGTCGGCTTTGCGGCCGTCGGGACGCTGTTCGCGGCGATGCTGGTGCGCACTCGAAGCCGCAGCGTACTGCTGCCCATCCTGCTGTATCCGATCACGCTGCCGGCATTGATCGCCGGCGTGATGGGAACGGCCGCGCTGCTGCAGGCCGAGCCCAACCTCGACCTGGCGCGGATGTGGGCCGCCCTGCTGCTGTGCTTCGACGTCGTGTTCACGACGCTCGCGTTATGGACATTCGAGCCGGTCATGACAGAATGAGGTGCCTATGAATCAGCGCACGTTCGCGGGATTGTCCATCGTGGGGCTCGTGATGTTCGCGGCGGCTCCGCTCTGGATTGCGCGGGCCCCGTACGAGTCGACGATGGGCCTGATCCAGAAGATCTTCTACTTCCACGTACCCGGCTGGATAGTGATGTTCCTGGCCGTGTTCGTCGCCGGCATCGCCAGCGCCATCCATCTCTTCCGGCAGAAACCCGCCGCCGACCGGCTGGCGCATGCGGCAGCGGAGCTGGCCGTGATATTCGGCATCATCGGTCTGGTGACCGGGCCGCTGTGGGCGCGCAAGGCGTGGGGCGTCTGGTGGCAGTGGGAGCCGCGCCTGACCATGTCGATTATTCTCGAGTTGATAATGTGCGCCTACCTGCTGCTGCGGCGCTACGGCGGACCCGGCTCCGACAAGCTGGCCGCGACCCTTGCGATCTTCGCGATGGCGAACGTGCCGTTCGTCTACTACTCGGTCAACATCTGGCGCACGATCCATCCGGCTACCAGCGTGGTGCCACAACTGGCGGTCTCGGCGCCCGGCATGTTCGGCCCGTTCGTCTGGTGCTCGGTGGCGTTTCTCGTGCTGTTCACCGTGATGCTGGCCGCGCGGACGCGGCTCGAGGCGCAGCGCGCGGAGGTCGAGCGGCTGCATCTGGCGCTGGAGGAACAATGAACGCCGTGATGCGAGTAGGGACAATCGTCATTCTGGCACTGGCGATACTAGCCCCGGCCGCCGCCGCGGCGGGATGGGCGCACGTAGATCAGCCGCAGCCGCCGCAGGAGGAGTTCATTCCGATCGATGAGCTGCCGCCGGGCGACCAGATGCCCGCGGCGCCGCTGCTCATCGCCGCCTATGCCATCGTCTGGCTCGTCGTGTTCGGTTACCTGTGGACCATCTGGCGGCGCCTGTCCTCTGTGGAGCAGGACCTGGGAGAATTGTCCCGGCGCGCCGGCGACGGCGACCCGGAGGCCTAGTCAGATGCTCGACGGCATGACGGCCGGGCATTTCATCTTCATTCCGTCCGTGCTTCTCGTCGGCGTCGTCATCGGCTGGATCCTCGGTTCACGCGCCGCCGCGGACGCATACGCCGCGGAACTGAAACGCCGCGAGGCGCGCGCCGCCCGCCGCGCGCAGTAACGCACGCGAACCGGTAGCGGCCCGCTTTCGCCCCGCATCGGGCGGCTACCGTGCACCGCCAATCCCATCGCACACCCCGGTAGTGTGCCGATCTAGCCGCCGGGACCGCACACTACCCGTTTTTGCCTCGTCGCTCCCTTCCCGAATCCAGCCGCAGGGGGCACCCTATTCCGGGGCCGATTCGGGCAATAGCGCACTGGGCGACGACCGGCTTGACGGATGTGATTCGTCGTGTCCGGCACGAACCCGACTGGGCGAGCGCACCCGGGTTGGCCCCACTTACACGCGGGCGCCCGCAGCGGGAGCGCGCATTGACCGTCCTGGCGATATTCTTCGCTCCCGTCCAGTACTTTCGGATGGCCGGGTTGCCCAATTGGGCGCCGGCCGTCGCGGCGGTCGCCGTCCATGCCGGATTCACGGCGGCGGCGGTGGTGGCGGTGGAGGCGCGTCTCTTGGCGGCGCAGGGCGTTACGGGCCTGGTGGCGCAGGTGGCCGTGGTTCTGGCAGCAGCCGGGATGGCAATTCAAGAGGGGTTTCTGTTCGCCCTGGCGGCCGGTGCAGTGGTCGTGCTCGACGCGGTCTTCTCACGGTCCGGGAAGGCGCCGCGGCTGGTCGAATTCACCGGCATCGCCCATGTGACCCAAATCCCCTGGGCGCTGCTCAGCCTGGTGATTCTGGCCGGATTCTGGGCACCGCCGGCGTTCCGGCCGCCGCCTGACGCCGGCGGCCTGGAAGCGCTGCAGGCCGCGGACGACTACGCGCGCGGCGCGCGGACATCCGGGTTGCCCGGCGCGCTCACCCTGATCCGGACGGGCTTCGGGTTGTGGCTGGCGTTGCTGCAAGGGTGCGCCCTGCGGGTTGTCTCGGGCTTCACCGTGGCAGGGGCGTGGGCGGCCGGTTCGAGTCTCGCGTTCGTGTTGGCGGTTGCTCCCTGGGCGTTGCAGCGCCTGGGCATGCCTTGGACGTGGTGAGGCGGCAGCGGCGTTGTCAGCAGCCGAGCCAGTCGCGGATGCGTTCCACGATCTCACCGGCCGGCGCGCGCCCCGCGTCGAGCCGCAGGTGCGCGAACCGGTAGGCCGCGCAGCGGGTGATGTACAGCGCCTCCAACGTACCGCGATCGGTGGCGAGCGGCCGCCGGCCGTCGGACGGGATGCGCGCGACCGCCTTTTCGAACGTCAGGTCGAGCCAGATTGATGCGCCGTCATTGTTGATCACCCGGCGATTTTCCACGTCGGCGAAGGTACCGCCGCCGGTGGCGACAATCGCGTGCCGTAGCGGCAGCAGGGAGCGCAGCGCCGCGCGCTCGATTTCCCGGAAGTACGCTTCGCCGCGGCGGGCGAAGATGTCGGCAATCGATCGGCGCTCGCGGGCGACGATCAGGTCGTCGATATCCTCGACCTGCCAGCCCAGACTCGTTCCGAGCGCGCGAGCCACCGTGGACTTGCCCGCGCCCATGAAGCCGACCAGATAAATCTTGTCCGTTCTCACGCCGGTTGCCTGAGAGATTCCAGCGCTTCGAAGAAGTCCGGGTACGAGACGGCCACCGCCTCGTGCCCGGTGATGGTGGTCGGGCCGCCGGCGCCCAGCGCGGCGACGGCGAATGCCATGGCCATCCGGTGATCGCCCGCCGCGTCGACGACGCCGCCGGTCAGTGTGGCCGGTCGCACCGTGAAGCCGTCCGGCCGTTCCTCGATGTCGGCGCCGAGCGCGCGCAGGCCGCCGGCCAGCACCGCGATGCGGTCGCTCTCCTTGGCCCGCAGCTCTGCGGCGCCGGTCACCTCGAGCGTGGTTCCGAGGCACGCGGCGGCCGCCAGCGCGGGCAGCTCGTCGATGACGCCGGGCACCTCGGCTGCGCCGATGCGCAACGCCCGCGGCGCGCCGTGCCGCACGCGGACCGTGCCGAACGGCTCGCCGGCGGCGACGCCCGCCTGTTCGACCGTCACATCCGCGCCCATCTTCCGCAGCAGGTCGAGAAACGCGCTACGGGTCGGATTGAGGCCCACGTCGGCAACCTCCACCGCCGAGCCGGGGATGGCGGCCGCCGCCGCCGCCCAGAACGCGGCCGAGGACAGGTCGCCGGGAACCCGCAACGCCGCCGCCGCCGGACGCTGCCCGCCGCCTATCTCGACGCGGCCGTCCGCACAGCTAATCTCGACGCCGAATGCCGGCAGCGCCCGCTCGGTATGGTCGCGCGTCGCGACCGGCTCGACGACCTGCGTCACGCCCTCCGCGTGCAGCCCGGCCAGCAGGATGGCGCTCTTCACCTGGGCGCTGGCCACCGGCGGCTCGCAGGTGGCGCCGCGCAGCGCCGCGCCGCGGATGCCCAGCGGCGGCCGACCGGCGTCCGTGCCGATCTGCCCGCCCATACGTTCCAGGGGTTCGACGATGCGCCGCATCGGCCGGCGGCGCAGCGAGGCGTCTCCGGTGATCGTGCTGTCGAACCGGTGGCCGGCCAGGATGCCCGCCAACAGGCGCATGGTCGTTCCGGAGTTGCCGGCGTCCAGCGCCGCCGCGGCAGGCAGCAGTCCGCCGGGTCCCCGTCCCGCGATGGTGACCGTCGCGCCGCCGCCCGCGCCGGACGGCGCCAACCGGATGTCGACGCCGAGCGCCCGCAGGCACTGCAGGGTGGACGCGCAGTCCGCGCCGGGCGCATAGTTGCCAATGGTCGACGTCCCGTCGGCCAGCGCCGCCAGCAGGGCGTAGCGGTGTGATATTGACTTGTCGCCGGGAACGCGCAGTCGGCCGTGGACGGGACCGCCGGGGCTGATCGTCACGGCCGGCGTGGCCGCTGGACGCATGCGGGGAATATACATGACCGATTCAGCGGGCTATTCCAAGGCGGCAGGTATGGTACTCTGAGGCGCCGTCGCAAGCATGTCCGACACCTGCCAAACCCTTCGCCTGGCGTTCCCCAGCCACCTGGACATGCTGGACTTCGTGCAGCTCTTCTGCGACCACGCCAGCCGTGTGGGCAACCTGGACCAGGACTCGGGACATAGCGTGGGCGTTTCCGTGCGCGAGTCGGTGGTGAACGCGATCAAGCACGGCAATACCGAGGACGAGACCAAGCGGGTCGTGGTCGAGTTCCGGTTCGAGCCGCTTCACGCGCCGGCGCGGCTGGTCGTACGCGTCATGGATCAGGGCCAGGGCTTCGACCTGGTGGACGTGGCGGATCCGTGCGCGCCCGAGAACCTCCTCAAGCCGTGCGGGCGCGGTCTGCTCTTCATGCGTTGCCTCATGGACAGCCTGACCTTGCGGCGTGCTCCCGGCGGCGGGACCGAAGTCCGGATGGTCAAGAAGATCGGTTGATGGCGGTCGCGCCGGCCCTGCTGCAGACAGCAATCGAAATCGTCGTGCGCGCCGGCGCCATCCAGACGGCCCAGTTCGGCCGCACCCTCGAAATCGGCAAGAAGGGACCGATCGACCTGGTGACGCAGGTCGACGTCGCGGTCGAGCGGATGTGCCGCGAGACGATCGCGGCGCGCTTTCCGGACCACACGGTGCTGGCCGAGGAGCTGTCGAACGCCGCGGCGGATGCCGGCGGCCGGAGGGGCCACCGCTGGATCTTCGATCCAATCGACGGCACGGTGAACTTCGCGCACGGACTGCCGATCTTCTGCGCTTCGCTGGCGCTCGAAATCGACGGCCGGATGGAGGTGGGGGCGGTGTACGACCCGACCCGCGAGGAGCTGTTCGTCGGCGAGCGCGGCGCCGGCGCGCGGCTGAACGGCGCGCCGCTGACCGTCTCGGCCGAGGCCGGGTTGCTCGACGCGATGCTGTGCACCGGCTTTCCCTACGACGTGCACGAGACCGTCGACGAGGTGGTCGGGCTGTTCGGCGCGTTCGTGCGCCGGGCACGGGCGGTCCGGCGTCTCGGCTCCGCGGCGCTGGACCTATGCTACGTTGCGGCCGGCCGGTTTGACGGATTCTGGGAGCAGCGCCTGCATCCGTGGGACACCGCCGCCGCGGCGCTGATCGTGGAGGAGGCGGGCGGGCGCGTCACGGATCTGCGCGGCGGACCGTTCACTCCGTTCGACGGCGACATCCTGGCGTCGAACGGCCGCCTGCACGAACAGATGCTGGGCGTCATCCGGCAGTTCGCCGCGGACCGTTCACGACATCGGACGCACTGACCCCCGCCGGGGACAGCCGCGCCCGCCGCTGCCGCCGAATTCCCCTGCAGGAGCCCCTCGCGGCTGCTGGCATCGATCCTGCTTTAGCTGTTTCCAGATACCGTCCGCGCCCGCCCGGCGTTGGGGCTTGCGGCGTGCGGCGGTCGGTCCAATACGGAGGAATACGATGCCAGCATCCCGTATGTCGATCATGGCGGTCGCGCTCGCAGCCGGCATGTTGTGGAGCCAACCCGCCCAGGCGCAGCAGTGGCTCGAGCTGAACGTCGGCGGCTACTCGCTCCGCGATCTGGACACGCGCATCGACGACGACGTCCTGCTGGAGAACAGCAGCATCTTCGCCTTCGATCTCTGCGAGCTGTGCGGCCTCAACGTCGGCGGTGAATGGCAGGCCGGCCTCGGACGCTACTTCGAGGTAGGCGTTGGAGTGGACTACCACAGCGGCACCGCGCCGAGCACGTACTACGACTACGTCGACGACGACGGCAGCGAGATTCTGCAGGATTTCCGGCTCCGGATAACGCCGGTGACCTTTACCGTGCGGGCGGTGCCGTTCGGCACGCAGGCGGCGTTCCAGCCGTATTTCGGCGGCGGCGTCGGTCTGTACAACTGGCGCTACAGCGAGGTGGGGGACTTCATCGACTTCACCAACTTCGAAGTGTTCAACGACCGCTTCGTGGCGACGGGCACCGACCTGGGCGGGGTCGTTCTCGGCGGCGCCCGCTTTCCGATCGGGTCGCGGATGGCGACCGGGATCGAGGTCCGCTACCACCAGGCGGCCGGCACGGTCGGCGTCGACCAGGGCTTTCTGGCGGAACGGATCGACCTCGGCGGGCTCTCCACCAGGTGGACGCTGCGGGTGCGGTTCTGAAACGGCGGTCCGGGAGTGCACCAGGAACCCGCGGACCGTGACGGGCGCGGACCAGCGCGTGAACGGCCGGGCCTGCGCGTTCGCTATAATGCGGCCATCCGATGGCGCGCATTGTCGCCTGGGTCCAGTCGGTCGCACTGACGATCGGCGGGCCCGGGCTTTTCTTCATCGCCTTTCTCGACTCTTCCTTCCTGTCGCTGCCGGAAATAAACGACCTGCTGGTCGTGCTCCTGGTGATACAGCACAAGGAGCGGATGCTGTATTACGCGCTGATGGCGACGCTCGGCTCCCTCGCCGGATGCCTGGTGCTGTACTACATCGGGCGCAAGGGGGGCGCGGCGCTGGCGCGACGCCGCTTCGGCGGCCGGAGCATGGAGCGGGCGCTAGCGCTATACCAGCGCTACGGCGCGCTGGCCATTGCCATACCGGCCGTCCTGCCGCCGCCCTCGCCGTTCAAGGTGTTCGTGCTGCTAGCCGGCATCGCCGGCGTGCCGGTGCTGCACTTCGCCACGGTCATCGCGCTGGCGCGCGGCTTCCGCTACACAGCGGAGGCGTGGCTGGCGGTGCGCTACGGCGACCAGGCGATTGCGCTCATCGAAGAGAATGGCCGGGCCGTGTCAATCGCGCTCGCGGTGGTCGTCATCGGCAGCGTCCTGGCCTGGTTGATCTGGCGCTCACGCCGCCGGGAGCCGGTCGAGGGCGCATAGGGGCTCCCCAGAACCCTCCATGCCACCGGAAATTTCCGTCGTCGTCCCGCTCTACAACGAGGCGGCCAACGTCGAGGCGCTGCATGCCGAATTGACGGACGTGCTGAGCGGCCTGTGCCGGCCGTACGAGCTGATCCTGGTCGATGACGGCAGTACCGACGGCACGTTCGAGAGGCTGGCTGCCCTGCACGGCCGCGACCCGCACGTCGTGGTCATCCGTTTCCGGCGCAACTTCGGACAGACCGCGGCGTTCGCGGCCGGTTTCGACCGCGCCCTGGGGTCCGTCATCGTAACGCTGGACGGCGATCTGCAGAACGATCCGCGCGATCTGCCGGCGCTCGTCGCGCGCCTCGAAGAGGGGTTCGACGTCGTCAGCGGGTGGCGGCGCGAGCGCAAGGACCGCTGGCTGACGCGCCGCGTGCCGTCGTCGTGCGCCAACTGGTTGATCTCCATCGTGACCGGGGTGAAGCTGCACGACTACGGCTGCTCCCTGAAGGCGTACCGTGCGGACGCGGTCAAGACGCTGCAGTTGTACGGCGAGCTGCACCGCTTCATTCCCGCCCTGGCCAGCGCACGCGGCGCCCTCATCGCCGAGATGACAGTGAATCACCGGCCACGGCGGGCCGGCGCCTCCAAGTACGGCCTGTCGAGAACCGGCCGCGTGGTGCTCGATCTGCTGCTGGTCAAGTTCCTTCTCGACTACGCGACCCGGCCCCTCCGGGTATTCGGTCAGCGGGGTTTGATTCTGGGCGCGGCCGGCATTGCGATCACCGCCTACGCGCTCGGCAGGGGATTGCTGGGCGGAGAGCCCGCCGTCAGCCTGGCGCTCCTGGCCCCGGGAATTCTGCTGATCATGCTCGGCGGGCTGCTGGTAGCGCTGGGCCTGCTGGCGGAGCTGCAGATCCGCAGCGCGGGTCCGCCCAGCGGCAATCCGCAGTACGCCGTACGCGAGATTCTGGAAAACCAGGCCGAACCGGGCTCATGACGCCGCGCCGGCGGCCTGCCGGGCGGCGTTGACGACCTCTCCCTGGCCGTCCTCGGAGAGCTCGGGATAGATCGGCAGGGAGAGCACCTCGCGCGCCGCCCGCTCCGCCTGCTCGAATGCGCCGCTGCCGTAACCGAGGTCCGCGTACGGTGGTTGCAGGTGGATCGGCACGGGGTAGTGGACGGCGGTTTCCACCCCGGCCGCTCGCAGCGCATCGCGAATGGCGTCCCGCCGCGGAGAGCGGATTGCGTAGACGTTGTACGCGTGCGCGGCGTACGGCATGACGGCCGGCGTCTCCACAATCCTGGCGAGCAGGGCGTCGTAACGCCGGGCGACTGCCTGCCGGGCGCGGGTCCACCAGTCGAGGTGCTGCAGCTTCACGCGCAGGATGGCCGCCTGCAACTCGTCCATCCGGTAATTGCCCCCCGGCGCTCCGTGGCCGCAAGCGTCGGCAGCGCCCCAACTGCGCAGCCGCCGCGCGCCGCGGTCCAACTCCGGATCGTCGGTGACGACAATGCCGCCCTCGCCGGCGGCGCTCAGGTTCTTCGTGGGGTAGAAGCTGAAGCAGCCCAGGTTGCCGAGGCCGCCGGTGCGCTGCTGCCGGTACCGCGCGCCGTGGGCCTGCGCCGCGTCTTCCGCAACGATGAGGCGATGGCGCCGCGCGAACTCCAGAATCGGGTCCATGTCGGCCGGCTGGCCGTACAGGTGCACCGGCACGATGGCCCGCGTGCGGCGCGTGACCGCCTGCTCGAGCGCGGCCGGGTCCATGGTGAGCGAGCGCGGCTCGACGTCGACGAAGCGCACGTCAGCACCGGTCTGCCGAATGGCCTCGACGGTGGCCACGAAGGTGAACGGAACGGTGATCACCTCGTCGCCGGCGCCGACCCCTGCAGCGGTCAGCGCGACCTGGAGGGCGCTCGTCCCCGAGTTGACGCCGACCGCATGCGCTGTCCCGCAGTGCCGCGCGAATTCCTGCTCGAACGCCTCCACCTCGGGACCGGAAGCATAGCGGCCGCTGCGCAGCACGCGCAGCGCCGCCGCCTCCACCTCGTCGCGTATGCGCTCGTGCTGTGCCTGCAGGTCTACCAGCGGGATCAAGGATGCCTTTCCGGTTCAGCCATTGTACCTTCGGGCTGCTAGACTTCCCGCAGCGATGGCATACGCCAGCGACCTGGAAGCGCGCATCGCGCGCAAGGTGACCCGGGCCATCACCGGCTTCGACCTCATCGAGGAAGGCGACCGGGTAATGGTCGGCCTGTCCGGGGGCAAGGACAGCTGGGCACTGATGCAGATCCTGGACGTGCTGCGGCGGCGCTCGCCGGTGCGCTTCACGCTGATTGCCGTCAACGTCGATTCCGGCTACGACGGGTACCGGCACGACGCGATCGCCGGCGCTTGCGACCAGCGCGGTTGGGAGTACCGCATAGAGCACACCTCGATCGGCGAGATCATGGACGATGTGCTCAGCGCCGATGCGACGCCCTGCTCGCTGTGCGCGCGACTGCGCCGCGGCGTGCTGTACAGGCTGGCGGCCGACCTGGGCGCGACGAAGATTGCGCTCGGCCATCACGCCGACGATTTCGTCGAGACGCTGCTGCTCAACCTGTTCTTCGCCGGCAGCCTGAAGGCGATGCCCGCCCGCCTCGTGTCGGACGACCGCCGGCACGTCGTTATCCGCCCCCTGGTGTATGTGGCGGAGGACGAGGCGCGCGCCTATACGCGCGACTGCGAGCTGCCGGTTATCGGCTGCTGCTGTCCGGTCTGCGGCGATCTGAGCCTGAAGCGGCAACGCATCAAGCGCCTGCTGATAGACCTCGACCGGGAGCATCCGGGCCTGAAGCAGTCGATGCTGAAGGCGCTCGGAAACGTCGTGCCGCGGCACCTGCTCGACACCCGGCTCAATCCGCCCGCCGCGCTCCGCGCCACGGCCGCCGACGCGCTGGCAGTGCGTGGCGCGACCCCGCCTCGCTCCGCGACCGGTCAGGCGCCCGCCTGACGTCACCCATGCGTGTCGTGTTGCAGCGCGTCAGCTCCGCGCGCGTGAGCGTGGACGGCCGCGAATGCGGCCGGATCGCGCGCGGTCTGGTGGCCCTGGTCGGCGTGGGGCGCGAGGACGGACCAGCCGACGTGGAGTACGCGGCAGGCAAGATCCGCAACCTGAGGCTGTTCGAGGACGACGCCGGGCGGCTGAACCGCTCGCTCGCCGAGGTCGGCGGCGAGCTGCTCGTCGTCTCGCAGTTCACGCTTTACGGCGACTGCCGGCGGGGCCGGCGGCCGTCGTTCGACAAGGCGGCCGCGCCCGCGGATGCGCTCGCAATCTACGAGGATTTCGTCGCCGCGCTGCGGGCGAGCGGCCTGACCGTGCGGACCGGCGAGTTTCAGGCGATGATGCAGGTCGAGCTGGTCAACGACGGCCCGGTTACGCTGCTGCTCGACAGCCGGCGGAGCTTTTGAAACGGCCGGCTCCACACCTCACGGTTAGCTGATAGCATCAGGCGATGCGATTTCGACAGGCCGTCGTGGCCGGCATGTTGCTCGCGATTGCGGCCCCCGCCGCGGTCAGCGCGCAGCAGCGGCCCTTCGTGACGGAGGATCCGGAATCGGTCGGCGGCGGCGTGTTGTTGATCGAGACCGGCTTCGACTATGTGCTCAACCAGGAATTCCCCGCGTCCGGTCTCACCGGCAATCTGATACGCGGCCCGCAGATCGGGATCAGCATCGGGCTGAGCGACATTGCCGAGCTGCAGATCGACGGCCTGTCCTTCAATCGCCTCGGGCTGACCGACCGGACCCCGGCGCCGCTCTCGGAGTTCCTGGATTTCGAGGGCAACGCCACCTCGAGCATCTCCGACATCGTGATTGGCACCAAGGTTCGCCTGATCGACGAGGGCGACCGCGCGCCGTCGTTCGGCCTGCATCTGGCGACAAAGCTGCCGAACGCAAGCAACGAGGACGGACTGGGGCTCGACACGATTGACTTCTATGCTTCGGTGCTTGCCGGCAAGACCATGGACACCGTGCGCGTCGTGGCCAGCGGCGGCATCGGTATCCTGAGCGATCCGACGAGCGGCAATCGCCAGAACGACGTTCTCACCTACGGCGTGTCGATCGCGCGCGCCATGACTTACTCCACGGAGGTGGTTGCGGAGGTGGCGGGCCGCCTGAACACCCGCCAGGGCACGCCGCCGCCCGGCACCGAGGATTCGAGCGTCGCCCGGCTCGGTGCGCGCGCAACCTGGGGCACGATGCGGCTCGACGGCGCGCTGGTCGTCGGGCTCAAGCCGCACGACCCGGATATCGGGGTGACGGCCGGCTTCACATGGGCCTTCCGCGCGTTCAGCCTTCCGTGACGCCCACCGCCGGCCCCGGGGCTGTCCAATTTGTAAAGGGGCACGCCTACGGCAACGACTTCCTGCTGGCCAATCACGATGAGTTTCCGGACGCGGAGCTGGGGGCGTTCGCGCGCGCGATGTGCCACCGCCACCACGGCGTCGGCGCCGACGGATTGATTGCGTACCGCCGGACGGCGGCGGGCGCATCGATGCTGCTGCGCAACGCCGACGGCAGCCGCGCCGAGGTGTCGGGCAATGGCGTCCGCTGCCTCGCGGCCTGGCTCGTCGAGACGGCGGGGGCGGGGGCAGGGCAGCGCGTCGTCGTCGAGACGGAGGGGGGCGCCAAGACGTTGACCCTGCTTGCCGCCGCCGCGCCCCGCTATACGTTTCGGGCGCAGATGGGGCAGCCC